>JBBQUY010000081.1:0-14303 GCA_038212015.1 Gaiellales bacterium
GTGTTCCAGCTGTTCGAGCTGCTTCGCTGAGGCAGCGAACCACGCGTCGATCGGCATTCCAGCGTGGAATCAAGCCACGCGACGCGCATGCCGATGGTGCCGTGATGGTCACGACGACGCTTGTCGACACCCTGCGCCGCGCCCGCGCCTCCTGGCGCGGCCAGCTCGCCGTGCTCGTGGTCGGTTCGGTGCTGCTCGGCCTGACGCTGCTCGGCGGTGGCGACGCCGCCGACCTGCAGCTGCGGATCCTCGTCGGGTCGACCTGGGTGCTGCTGCTCGTCGCCGCCTCGATCCGCGTGGCGCTCGTCGCCGAAGCGGAGCTGGAGGACGAACTGCCTGCCGTGGGCTACGAGGTCCTGAAGATGCTGCCTCGGCTGTTGACGCAGGTCGGGCTCATCGTCGCGTTCCCGATGATCGTGACGTGGCTCGCGATGCAGCTCGCGTCCGCGATGCCGGTGCTGGGGCTGCTGACGTTCCCCGCCGCATTTGCCGTGGTGGTCTTCACGGCCGGACCGGCGTTGCTCGCGATGTGCGCGGTGGTCATGCACGACCGCGACTGGCTGCCGCGAAGCACGCTGCACGCGGTGCGCGGCCGACAGGCCGCGATCGCCGGGATCGTCCTCGCAGGTGGAGTCGCCGCAGGCATGGCCGCACTGCCGCTCGCGCTCATCGGCTTCGTGCTGAACGCCGTCGGCGGCATGCTCGGCTTTGCCGGCATCGGGCTCGTCGCGGCCGGCATCCTGCCGTGGATCGGCTGTGGCGCGCTCGCGACGTGGCGCGCGATCGGAGCCAGCGTGGACGCCGCTTCAGGCGGTGAGGTCCCGGCAGCCGCATCCCATCCTGCTTCGGTTCTCGATACCGACGTCGCTGCCGCCTTCGGTCTCGCGCCGACCCCGGCGCCGGTCACCACGTGGCTCGATGGTCCCGCCTGGGACGTCGCGATCGAACCAGGTGCAGCATGGGGGACGTGGATCCGGATCGAGACGCCGAGCGTGCTCGGGTTCCGCCTCTCCTGGCACGGCGGCACCGCGCCGCTGGTCGCCTTCGCGTCGGAGGCGGGAGCCTGGACGCACCCCGATCCGGTGTGGGCGAGCGGCGACGTGCTCCAGGCCGCACTGCCCGCTGGCAGCACCTACGTGCAGGTCACGTCGCGCGCAGCCGCCGCCCAGGCCGTGACGCTCAACCTGCTCGTGCCTCCCGCCGTCGCTGCCTGACATCGTCACGACATCGTGTGCATATCGGCACGAAGTCGGCACGATTGGCGCGACTCCCGCGATGCGCCAGGCGCGACGATTCGGGCATGGACCCGTTGACACCACCACCCGCCGCTGCGTCCTCGGCGCTCGATGATCCCCGCGACCGGATCGACGAACTGCTCGCCGGCCGCGCCGATCGCTCTGACATCGACGTTCGGACGTTCCTGCTCGATCCGCCTCCGACCGCTGAGCAGATTGCCCGAATCGAGCGACGGCGACAGCACGTTCGGCGTGGCTCCCTCGCAGTCGCCGCGATCATCGCCGTCTTGCTCGTCGCGCCGTGGCCGAGCGGCGGTGCGGGCGACCCATCCAGGGCCACCTCGACGCCGCCCGCGGCGGCGACGCCGCCGGAGCCCGTCGCCGCCACCTCGCCGCGAGCCGTTCGCCTCGACGCTGCCCCGGCGCCAGTGCTCCGACCCCGCGTCGCGACCCGCCCCCGCGCCGACACCCGCACCGTTCCCACCGCGCGACCCGGGCCCCGACCCGCCCCCGCGCCGCCGGCGACACCTCGGCCAGCCACGCCGATGCCAGCCGCGCCGCGGCCCGCCGCACAGCGACCAGCGGCGCCGTCGCAGCCCTCGTCCGGGAGCGCTGGCGACGCGATTCGCGCGCCGGTGCTGTGACGCCGCGTAGGATGCCGACATGGCCTCGACCTTCCAGCCTGCCAGCCCCGAGTCGCTCGAGCTTCGCGATGCAGCCCGCGACGCATCCACGCGCGCCTACGTGCCGTATTCGCACTTCAAGGTCGGCGCTGCGCTCCAGTTCGCCGACGGCACCGTCGTCACCGGCTGCAACGTCGAGAACGCCTCCTTCGGCCTCACCATCTGTGGCGAACGAACCGCGCTCGTTCGCGCGGTCGCCGAGGGGCGCGACCCGCATTCGATCGAGCGGATCGCGATCCACGTCGACGGTCCGGACGGACAGCCCTGCGGGATGTGCCGCCAGTTCATCGCAGAGCTCGCGCCCGACGCCACCGTCGCTTTCGTGTCCGGAGGCGACTACGTCGAAGGACCGGTCGCCGCGCTGCTGCCGGCAGCATTCGTCCCCGACGCACTCGACGCGTGACCGACACGCCTGAACCACACGCCGACGCCCCCGACCCGATCGACGCGTTCTTCGGCGCATCGGCGCAGTCGGACGTGCGCCGCAGCGGGTTCATCGCCGTCGCCGGTCGTCCCAACGCCGGCAAGTCCACGCTCGTGAACCGCATCGTCGGCCATCACGTCGCGATCGTCTCGCCGATCGCGCAGACCACCCGCCGCATCGTGCGCGCCGTCGCCCGCCGCGACGACGCGCAGCTCGTGTTCGTCGACCTGCCCGGCAGCCAGAAGCCGATGGACCGCATGACCGAACGCATGCAGCAGGCGGTCGAAGGCAGCTTCCGCGACGTCGACATCGTGCTCTGGGTGATCGACGCGATCGACGAGCCGGGCGCCGGCGAACGACGTGTCGCGGACATGGTGCTCGCGGCGAACAAGCCGGTCGTGCTCGCGCTCAACAAGGTCGACCGGATCAAGCCGGACGTCATCATGCAGCGCATCGTCGCACTCACCGAGCTGCTCAAGGGACGCGACTTCGCCGCGCTCGTGCCGATCAGCGCGCTCGACGGCGACGGAGTCGACGGGCTGCTGGAAGAGCTCGTCACGCTGCTTCCCGAAGGTCCGGCGTGGTTCGGCGACGAAGACGTCGTCGACATGCGCGATGAGGAACGCATCGCCGAGTACGTTCGCGAGGCGACGCTCTCGCACCTTCGTGAGGAGCTGCCCCATGCGAGCGCCGTCACCGTCGACGACCTGTTCGAAGACGACGACGGCCTCCTGCAGGCCGAATGCACGATCTGGGTCGAGCGCCAGAGTCAGGTCGGGATCGTGGTCGGCGCCGGTGGCGAGCAGATCCGCGACATCGGCATCGCGGCGCGGAAGATGATCGAGGAACAGCTGGGCACGCGACTGCATCTGGCGTTGCGAGTGAAGGTTCGCAAGCATTGGCGCGACGATGCCACGTGGCTCGCACGAGCAGGCCTCTAGGATCGAGTTGATGGACGACGAGCCTCGGAATCCGCGCGACACCGACCTGGATCAGCACGCCAAGGCTGCCAAGGATGCGACGTGGTCCGATCAGGAGGTCGGGCGGCACGTGATCCCCGGCGTCGTGAGCGGCGACGTGGGACCCAAGGGACGCGTCTCCGCACAGCTGCGCGAGCTGTCACGACGAGAGAAATCGTCCTACGGCGATGTGCCGCGCGGCACCACCCACGGCGAGGGTGGGTTCAGGTACCTGCTGCTGCCGATGCTCGGCATCGCCGCGGTGCTGCTGCTCGTCGTCGTGCTCATCGGATGGCTCGCGAGCTGATGACGGCATGAGCGGCATCTCGATCGCCAAGAGCCTGGAGCTGCACCTGCTGCAGCCGCTCGTCACGCGTGACGAGGTACGGGTCGGGTGCCTCCGAGCACGCGAGGCGCACCTGGCGACCGTCTGTGTGTGGCCCACGCACGTCGCACTCGCCGCCGCCGCGCTCGCAGGCTCCGACACGCGCGTGCGCGCTGCGATCGGATTTCCGTTCGGGCAGGAAACCCCCGAAACCAAGCTCGCCGCCTGTGATCGAGCGCTCGCCGACGGTGCCAGCGAACTGGCGATCATGCTCGACCATTCCGCGCTCGGCACCGGTGGTGACCCCGACGTCGCGCGTGCGGAGCTGGATCGCGTGCTCGGACATGCCTGGTGGTCGGCGCTCAACAGCGCGCGCGGGCGGGCAGAACTGACGATCGTGCTCGAGACGACGATGCTCGACCTCGAGCACGTTCGACCCGTCCTGGAGCGCCTGCACGACTCGCCGGCAGGATTTCTCCAGACCGGTTCGGGGCACCAGTCGCGTGCCGTCACCGAGCAGCATGTTCGCGAGCTGCGCGAGCACCTGCCCGCGGACATCGCGATCGTCGCGGTCGGCGGCATCGCGACCCTGGATGACGCCGAGGCGCTCGTCGCGGCAGGCGCCGTGCGCATCGGCAGCGGCAGCGCAGTCACGATCATCGGTCAGGAACGACACGCACGCGAGGTACGAGACCCGACGCCATGAGCGAAATCTCCGACGCCATCGACGAAGCCCGACGAACCTGGACCAGCGACGATGTCGCGGCCCTCGAATCGCTGCGCGCCGCCGCCTCCGGCGCCCCAGCTGCGCGCTCGCTCACGGAGGTCCTGAGCGAGGACGTGCTCGGGCTCATCGTCGAACCCAAGCGTGCCACGCGCCATCGCGGAACGATCAACCCGTCCCTCGACGTGGGAGCGGTCGCCCGCGAATGTGAGGCAGCCGGCGCGAGCGCAGTGAGCGTCGTCACCGAATCCCGGCTCAGCGGCGGCTCACACGACGACCTGCGCGCGGCACGAGACGGATGCGCACTCGCGATCATCGCGCGCGACTATGTCGTCGACGTTCGCCAGGTCTATGCACTGCGCGCCGCGGGCGCCGACGCGTTGTTGACACCGGCCTTCGTCTATCTGGGGCGTGAACCGGAGGCGGACGAGCTCGCCCACATGGATGCGCCGCCGACCGATTCGCTTGCGGCGATCGTTCACGTGGCACATGAGCTGGGGATGGAGGTCGTGCTGTCGGTGCAGACCGACGAGGAGCTCGCGTTCGCGCTCGACACCGACGTGGATGCGATCAACATCGACAACCGCGATTCGTCGGGAAGCGTCGATGCCGACCGGACCTTCGACCTGCTCGCGGACGTGCCGGTCGGCTGGCCCGTGATCAGCGAGTCGATCGAGGCGCTCGATCAGGTCGCGCGGCTGCATCGCGCCGGCGTGGATGCCCTGCTGCTCGACGAGGGGCACCTGGACACCGGCCTCTCGAATGCGCTGGCGATCTACGCCGACCACTCGCTCGAGCACTGACTCGAGATTACGGTCTCGGCCTGAGCACGATGAGCTGTGCGGCCCACTCGGTCGTGATCGACAGTCCGGCAGAACGACTCTCCGACGGGTCGACGCCGAACGGCTGCCAGCGGCCGAACGCGCCCACATTGCCGCCGCCGCCGGCAATGTCCCACATCGGATTCATGCCGTTGTTGTCCGCGAATGTGACGGTGTCACGGGTGCCGTAGATGGCGAGCAGGAAGGAGTTGGCATCCGCGATCGCGATTGGTCCTGCCGCGGCGGTCATCGACTCGCCGCTCGCGCCGACGTGCGCTGACACCGGCGTCGTGTGGTCCACTGCGCTGAATGCCTGTACCCCGATCGTCGCGCGATCGCTGACGTTCCACTGCCACGTGTATCCAGCAGGCTCGGCCGCAGTGAGCGTCTTGCGATACGTCGCCGTGGCGACGCGGTTGAGCTCGTCCTGACGGCGGATGAGGGTCCAGCCGGCCGGAACGCTTGTGAAAACCACGTCGGTCCCGTCACGCACCACGACCTGCGCGACGAGGACGTCGCCCTCGAATGCATTGGGTGGGCGTACCACGGTGAGCTGGGTGGCATTGGCAACCGTCGACGCGGTGGTGCCGCCTTCGTTGCCGACGGCGTCGATGATGATGGCCGTCTGCGTGCTCGTCAGGGTTGCGGTTCCGTGGACGTTGGAGACGGCCACGCGTACGCGTAGCGTTCGACCGCCGTCGGTGCCGGTCACGACGTACGTCGAACTCGTCTGCCCGGCGATGTCGATGCACGTACCTCCGCCGGTGCCACAGCGGATCCACTGGTAGGTGTACGACCCGGCGGGAGTTCCCATGTTCCAGCCCGTGGGGTTGGCGGTGAGGGTCTGGCCGATCGCCGCAGTTCCAGCAACGGTGACGGCGCCGGCAACGGGGGGCGCGCCAGGACCCGGATCAGGAGCGATGACCTCGAACGTCACGCCGGCGGAGTAGGCCTGTGCAAGCTGGTTGTTCGCGGCGCGCATGCCGAATCGCAGTCGCACCTCGCCCGTGGAGTCGCTTCCCGCGACACGAGCACCGGGATCGCCCGCCGTTGCGGGGATACCGTTCCAGTACGCCGCGTCGGTCGCCGCGCACGTGGCGTCGGGAGCCCAGTCGGACGTCGTTGTGGCGCCGACCGTGCGAAGGCAGGCACCGAACGCGCCGCTGCCGACTGTCCAGTCGTTCGTGCCCTGGTCGTAGTCGGGTATCGACGATCCGGCGGACGTCATCGCGACACCAGCGCCGTCGGTCTGGAACATGCGCAGCCTCGCGGTGGGCGCGTTGGTGCTCCAGGTGAGGTGACAGTCACCAGTGCCGACGATCGTGGTTCCTGCGGAAATCGTGCCGAACGACGTCGTCCCTGCGACTCCGGAGTTGCATCCTCCGGTTCCGAACGTAACTGCCACGAGGACGTCGGCGCCGACAGTTGAACTGGAGGTCGCGCCGGTTGCCCGGTCGCCCATCGCGAGGAGGGTCGCGACGACGAGCAGGAACGAGAAGAGGGTCCGGATGCGAGGGGGGCGCGGCATCAGTCCTTGATCGGCCGAACATCCGTTGGTTCCGACTCGATCTCGGCTGATCGAAGCCGTAACCTACTGTAATCGGATCTTCGGGTGTCGCCTCAGGACTCCGTGGCCCAGCGAGCGGGGTCGACGCCCGTCAGCTCGGGCAGGTCGGCCGATGCAGCAGCCGCGCGACCGATCGAGGTGGCCGTGGAGCCCGGCCCCTCGTAGACGTACACGGGCGTTCCCACCGGCGATCGTCGGTAGAGCGTCGCGGCAATCCACATCGGCACGCGCACGCACCCCGCGCTCCCGGGGCTGGTGGGCACGCTCGGATAGCCGTGGATCGCGAACGCGCCGCGAAACGCCATCGACTTGTAGAGCATGCTTCCGTACAGCGACGGGACCCAGTTGCCCTTCCACAGGACGCTGTGGCGACCGACCGGCGTGTTCCCGCTGCGGCCCGTGGACACGTGGATGATCATCGTCGGCTTGCCGTTGCGCACCTGCATGAGGATCTGTCGACCCTTGTCGATCTCGATGTGTAATCCGGCGCGGCGATAGCGTGGCGCCACGGCGTTCCTGGTCAGTCGCGTCCAGTCGCTGGCCTCGAACGTCGAGATTCGCGGGCGTCCATAGGCCTTGTGGAACGCGATGACCGACTCGCCCATCCGCGAGTCGAACCCGGAACCGCCCGGAACGTGAAAACCGCGGAATCGAAGCGCGGCACGCAGCGACTTGTTCCACATCCGGCTCGAACCGGACCCCACGCGCGCGCCCCGCACGACGAACGTCAACGGCGCTGCACTCGTCCCGGCGAAACCGCCGCGTGCCGGCAGGACCAGCTTGGCGTTGAATCGCCCGACGCCCCTGGTGGGAAGCAGCGCCGTCACGACGCCATTGCGGATCGTCGCCCGAACCGACCCGGCGCCTCGATGATCGATCGACAGGTCGATGCGCACGCGCCCGTTCGGATAGGTCGCGGGAGCGACGCGCCACGTCGCGCGCGTGCCGAGGAACGGGTAGACCATCCCGCGAGTCCGCGTCACCGACAGGATCCTGGGAGCCACGGTGACTGCGAGCTCGGCGCTCGAGCCGCCGGCGTTCGACAGCTGGGTTGCGCGAACTGCGCCGCTGGCCTGCGGATTGAACGTCACGCGCCACGTGCCTGCGGCATCGGTCGCGGCAAGCTGGCCGACCTTGGTCCAGACACCGTCGAGCTGCTGCTCGAGCTGGACGAGCTCACCCGCAGCGACGGGGGACACGGTGCCGGTCGCGACGACGGAATCACCCGCGAGCACGCTGGAGGGTGCCATTTCGCTGATCGCAGGTACCGCGATCGCACTGGCAGGCACGAACGTCGCGGCAGCGACGACGAGCAGCAGGACGCGAACGAGGAGGTGGGGCGTGGGGCGGTAGCGCATGATCTTCCTTCAGTGTCTTGCTGGTGCTCAACCCATGAACGAACGGACGAACTCGAAGACATCCTCGGGAATCACGCGAGCGTCTCCCTCCGTCTTCTCGAGCGGAACCGGCAGGACCTCTCGCCCGACCTGCGCGACCAGCTGTCCGTAGTTGCCGTCGTGGACGAGATCCGCCGCGAGGAATCCGAAGCGCGATGCGAGCGCGCGGTCGCGCGCAGTCGGCGGTCCGCCGCGCTGCACGTGCCCGAGGATCGTCACGCGCGTCTCGAACCCCGTGAGCTTCTCGACGGCGTGCGCGACGTGATTGGAAACCCCGCCCAGGCGGGGGAACCCGTATGCATCGAGCTCGTGCTCGACGTTCACGTCGTCGAACAGGCCGCTCGTCGAGCGGAGGCTGTAGCCCTCGCCGACCACGATGAGCGAGCTGTCGCGACCCTGGCCATGGCGCCGCGTGATGATCTCCGCTGCTTCCTCGACCGACATGTCCATTTCCGGCAGCAGGATCACGTCTGCGCCACCCGCGATGCCCGCGTACATCGCCAGCCAGCCGGCGGTTCGCCCCATGACCTCGCAGACCATCACGCGGTCGTGGCTCTCCGCGGTGGTGGCGAGACGATCGAGCGCTTCCGTCGCGATCGCCAGAGCGCTGTCGAAACCGACCGTGAGCTCCGTGCCGGGCAGGTCGTTGTCGATCGTCTTGGGGACGCCGACGACGTTCAGTCCATGGTCGCGATGCATGCACAGCGCGCCCTTCATGGTGCCTTCGCCGCCGATCACGATGAGCGCATCGACATCGTGCTTCCTGAGCGTCGCCATTGCACGTTCGGGGCGATCACCGCCGTGCGCGGGATTGTCGCCGCTCGAGCGCAGGATCGTGCCGCCCTCGCGCATGATGCCGCGAATGACGTCGCGACCGAGCGGCATCGAGTCGTCTTCGATGACGCCGCGCCAGCCGTACTTGAAACCGACGAGCTCGTGCCCGTGGTCCCAGCTGCGGCGGGCGACGGAGGAGATGACGGCGTTGAGGCCTGGGCAGTCGCCGCCGCCCGTGAGTATTCCGATCTTCATTCGTGCATCCTATGCGTGTGCGCGGTCGCGCCGGGCGCGGGGCTGCGCGAGCGTGCCTGAGCGTGCCGACGTCGGGTGAACGTGCGAGGATGCCGTGGTGCGGACCGATGCAGACCATCCGGACGACGACGACGATTCCTCCGGCGAGTGGCCGGAAGCCGACGCCGATCCCGCCAGTGACGACGAATCGTCCTCGGAAGAGGGCGAGTTCAGCCTGCCCACGCACGTGTTCTTCGAGAATGAAGGGCTGATTCGAGCGCTGAACGATCCGCGTCGTGGCGAGAACGATCCCGAACTCGCGAAGCGACTGTTCTCGGCCCTGCTCGAGGCGACGCTCATCGCGCTCGTGCCGGAAGACCAGCAGCTCGGCGACTCCGAAGGATCCGGCGAGATCACGCTCGATGGCGAGCTCGAACTGAGCTTTGTGCTCGTTCGCCATCCCGACGTCGAAGGCGACATCGTCCCGATGTTCACCGACGAGGGATCGCTCGGCTCGTTCATGCCGGAGGGTGGGCGCTACGTGGCGCTCGCCGTACGGGACCTGTTCCCGCTGCTCGGTTCGGGTCACGACGGCCCGCCCAACATCGTCATCAATCCCGGTGGCGACGAAGCGCTGCTGCTGACGCCCCGCATGGTGCAGGACCTGATCGATTCCGCACGCGGCTACGGGACCGAGGTGATCGACGAAGGCGTCGAGGTCATCGTCAGTCCAGCCGAGGAAGAGCTTCCCGAGGATGCACAGACGGCGGTCGCGACGCTGCTGTCCGAACACGAATCCGTGACGCAGTGCACGCAGCTGCAGTGGTTCATGCCGGACCGACACGAGGAGCCGTCGCTCGTGCTCGCAGTCGAGCTGGATCCCGAATTGGAAGGCGACACGCGTCGCTTCGCGCTCGCGTCGATCTGGCGGGACCTGTCACCGGTGCTGCGAACGCTCGATCGCCAGGTCGAGATGGTCGACCTCGCCGGACAGCGCGAACGGCTCGAGCCGACCGTGCGCTCGCTCGTGCCGTTCTACGTTCGGCCGCTCGACGAGGTCGACGAGAGCTAGCCGGCGGCGAGGCGAGCGCTGCGCGCGGCAGGTCGTGAGGTGTTCTTCGTGCCGAACCTGCGCGACTTCGAGGGCTGCGACGCGCGCACGACGTGGAAGCGAAGGTGACGGCCGAGTTCGCGCGCCCAGATGTGGTCGCCTCGCCACGACGCACGAGCCCGCAGGACCAGCGCGACCTCGAGCGCCTCGCGACCACCGGTGATTCGGACTCCGTCGTCTCCGGATTCGCAGGTGATCGTCGCGAAGTCGCAGCCACTCGACATCGCGTGGAGCGCGCGCGACGTGTGACGAACCAGGACTGCGTCAGGCGGAACGCGTACCGCGCTGGCGGTGAGCATGCGCTCGAGCTGGTCGAGGCTGACGACGGTCGACGTGTCCTGCCGTGCGGGCGTGGTGGATGTTCGTCGTGCCTTCATGATCTGCCCTCCTCGATCGTCCAGGAGCAACATCGACTTCGGCGCTTGTCGGCCACAGGGCCGATTCGGGGTGTCCGTCGCCCCGTGTGGGGAAGGCGCGCCTCGCCTTCAGGAGGATGGCCGATAGTGCAATCGCAGGAGTCGCTCGAACGTTGCATCGCTCACCAGTCGAGGCACGCCGTACCCGGTCCGACTTGCGGGCGCACCCAGCGCGTACATGGCGAATTGGTCTGCAAATACTTCGGGTGGCGGGACGCAGCCATTTCGATAGGGGAAGCAGTCGCGCCATGCGGGAGACGATCGGAACGCGAGCTCGAACGCTCGACGCCCGGTCGCCGACAACCCCTCGTACTCGATGAGGTGCGCGAGTTCGTGGGCCACCAGGAAGCGTGACCTGGTGGTGGTGTCCAGGATCCCGTGGATGAACTCGAGTTCGTACGTGGCGGTGCGGGTGGTCCCGAGCTGCGTGAACGTCCCCACGGCGCAGGCGCTGTGCCCGCCGCACGAACTGTGATCGAGCGATCTCACGACCGTCCGCGCCTGAAGTCGCTCGAGCATCGCCTTCGGAACCGGGCGCAGGCTCGCGACGGAGCGCAGGAACGCGAGACGCTCTCCTCGGGACAGGTCGAGCTTCCATCGTCCGCGCGGGACGATCTTCCGTGTCGGGCTCTTGTGAATGGACCGTGCAGCCGGGAAACCGGACGCGGCGGGCGAACCCCCGGCCGGTGTCTCGGCAGCTGGACCTGGGAGAGACACGGTCCATGCACGTGACGCCTCAGGTGACAGGGCGAGCATCCACCCTGCCAACACCGTCATCGCGATCACCGTCCACAGCCGCATCATCATCCGCTCCTTCTTCGTTGGGATGAGGATCGACGGCGAACGCGCGCTGACGCATCCCCGGAACGGGGGGAACTCGGTGTCCGCACGGGGTCGCACCCGCAGACCGTCGATCATTCCCCCGGATGGGGGAGGGGTGCAGGCGATTGTGCCGCCGACAAGTTCCACATGGTGAGAGTCCGCATCCTGAGTTTCCTCGCCGTCGCGGCTCCGCTCCTCGTGCTGCCTCGAATCAGTCCCGACGAGTGGATGACGTCGATGTCGGCCGCGGTCGTTCTCATGTCTGCATCGGTCGTGCTCGCGCTGGCAACGCGCGCCGACATGGCGGCACGTGGAGCCTGGACGTTGATCGGCATCGGCATGCTGTTGTGGGGGATCGGTGAGGTCGTCTGGTGCTGGTACGAGCTCGTGCCCGGTGTCGAGCTGCCGTTTCCGTCGTATGCGGACGTGTTCTATCTCGGCGCCGTGCCGTTCCTTGCGACCGGCCTCTATCGCATGGGGCGTCATGACGGTCTGTTCCTGTACCGGCTTCGCGCACTTGACCTGGCGGTCATCTGCATCGGTGCGGGAGCCGCGATCTGGACGCTCTCCGGCAGCGGACACGAGGCATTTGCGGCATCGGGCCTCGAACGCATCATCCTGGTGGCATATCCAACGGCGGACGTCGTGCTCGTGGGGATGAGTTCCTACGCGCTCATGTCGGCTGCCCGAAGTCCCGCGGTACTGTGCCTCACGCTGGGAGTGGTGAGCCTGGTGATCGCGGACGTTGGATTCGTGCACCTGGTCCAGATCGGCGAATTCTCGGGCGATCATCCAATCACCCTGTTCTGGCCGCTCGCCTTCGTGCTGATCGGTGTGGGTGCGATCGTCTCCCGGGACGGCGCGGGTCGCTGGACGACACCTGTCGATCGTCGTCCGCTGGCGCTGCGCCTGCTCCTGCTGGTCTCGTCGCTGCTCATCCCCGCAACGGGCGCGTGGGCATGGTCGGTCGGCCTGGACGTGCATGCGCCGATCCAGGTCGCCGCGTCGTCGCTCATGACCATGATGGTGCTCGTTCGGCTGACGTCGATGTCGCGGGAGCTCGAACGCGCAAACGGTGAGATCCGCCGTGCGCGTGACCGCATGTTCGGCTCGAGCGAGATTCGCGGTCTGCTGCTCGAGCGTTCCGCACAGGCCTCGGAAGACGGACGTCGCAGCGTCGCAGCCGACCTGCACGACGGTCCCATCCAGAGCCTCGCGGCCCTCCAGTACTGCATCGAGGCTGCGATGCTGTGCCCGAGTCCCGATGCGCAGGACATCGGCAGCCGTGCGGTCGACGGCATCGGACGCGAGATCCACAACCTACGGGGCATCATGTCGTGGCTGCGGCCGCCGTCGCTCGACGAGCGAGGTCTCGAGCACGCACTGTCCGACCTCGGGGCCCGACTCGGGGCCGGCACCGGTGCAGAGGTGACAGTGCGATGCGAGATGGGCACGGCGCTCGCCCCCGAACTTGCCGCTACGGTCTACAGGCTGGTGGAGGAGGGCCTGCGCAACGTCGCACGCCATGCCACGGCCACCAACGTGCTCGTGGACATCCGCAGCGATCAGGATGCAGTCAGTTTCGTGATCACCGATGACGGCGGTGGATTCGACCCCTCAGAGCTCGCGGTCGCACCGCACAGCGGCCGCTTTGGTCTCGCGACGATGCGCGAGCGCGTCGAACTCTCCGGAGGCAGCTGGGAACTCCAGGTGAATCCCGGTGTGGGCGTCTCCATCCGCGCACGGATCCCGGTCGCCAACAGACACGACGTCGTCGTCGCACCGCTCGAATGACGACCCGCCCGGGGCACCTACCGCTGCGCGTGGTGATCGTCGACGACACCCAGGCCATCAGGCACTCGCTCCGCGTCCTCGTCGACGCGCACGCTGAACTGGAGGTGGTTGGAACGGGAGAAGACGGAGTCGAGGGAATCGACATCGTGCGCGCGACACGTCCGGACGTCGTCCTGCTCGATTATCGGATGCCACGCATGGACGGCATCGAGGCCGCCCGCGTGATCCGGGCGGAACTGCCTGAAACGCGAATCGTGATGCTGAGCGCCTATGACGACCTGTCCATCATGGCTTACGCGACGGCCGCAGGGGTCGACGACTTCCTCTGCAAGGGCGTCGCGGCGAGTGTCATTCATGCTGCACTGCTCGGGAAATAATGACTACGCCGGTCGATCCCTGTGGGTAGAAGTCCCGGTGTAGTACGGTTGCTCGGAAGAGGCGTGCGCAAGGACATGTCGAAAACATGAGCGGTTTCCGGGGGGAAACATGAATTCGCGCTTCTTCAAGCTCGCACACGACATGATGTGCATTACGACGACCGACGGTACCTACCTTCACGTGAATCCTGCGTGGACGCGCGTGCTGGGCTGGCCGGAAGCGCGCGTTCGGGGGAGTTCCTTCCGAGACTTCGTTCATCCGGACGACATCGCCGTCGCCGCCCTGCCATCGGTGATCGATGCCGGCGTTCTCGAGTCGCATCGCATTCGGATGCGAACCATCGACGGGGCCTTTCGTCTCATCGACTTTCGAGTCTCGTACGACCCGGTGGCCGACGAACTGCTCGCGGCCGGCCGCGACGTGACCGAGGAAGTCGCGATGCAGCGCCGTCTCGTCGCGCGCGAACGGAAGCTCGCCGACCTCGTCGCGCATCAGTCTCGCGAATGCGAGGAGAAGATCGCGCGTCTCGGCGCCGATCTCCACGACACCGCGGTGCAGCACAACGTCGCTGCGCTGATGTTCCTCGACGCCGCGTCGCGCGACGACCGACCGCAGGCACTCGAGGATGTCGAGGAGCAG
>JBBQUY010000082.1:0-14140 GCA_038212015.1 Gaiellales bacterium
GCCACCGCGAGCGACGCGCAGCCCGCCGCCACCGTGAGGCCCGCGACGAGCACGATCGGCGTCGTGGTCGCGATCGCGCGCACTGCGGCATCTCGTGGCGCTGCTCCGGCCTGGAGCGATCGCCGCATGGAGCTCAGGAAGAACAGGCAGTAGTCGGTCACGACTCCGAGCAGGAGCGCGACGAGCAGCGGCTCGACTTCTCGGGGTACGTCCTGGTCGAACGCGCGGGCAAACGAGCCGAGCGCCGCCTGGGACATGAGATACGAGATGGCGAGGGTGAGCAGCACCACCAGCGGCGCCAGCATGCTTCGGTAGAACAGGGTCACGACGACCATGATCACGGCACCGGTGACCAGCTCCAGCCGGGGAAGCGAGTCACGCAGCAGCCGTGCGGTCGAGAGGCGCGCCGGAACGGCTCCGGTCGTCCCCGCCTCCCCTTCGACATCCGGGACGGCGTCGGCGAACGCGGCAGCCTGGCGGGTTCGCGCGGTGGCCGAGGCGTCGGGATCAAAGACCAGGTACGTCACCGCGGTGGTGCCGGCCGGGGGCAATGATCCAGCATATGGAGGCTGGTTGATGAGCGGGATTCCGCCCAGCAGGTCGGGCCACCGCTCGTCGACGCCTTCCACCGCTCGATCGACGATGTTCACCTGGTCCTGACGCGAGAAGCCCCCGGGTTCGTACTGCACGGCGAGCGTGCGGCTGTGCAGCGGAACCGGGAAGCTGTCCGCGGCGCGCAGCTCGGCCTGGACTGCGGGCAGGTCCACCGGAGCGAGACTGCGCAGCCCGGCGCCGCCCTTGGAGAGGTCGATGTGCGGCTGCTGCAGCGCCCAGTACGCCGCGAGCAGCCAGAGCGCCAGCACCACGAACCGCAGTGCGACGATGACGCGAGCCCACGCGCCCCAGAATCGCGAGACCGATGAGATCGACTCGCTCACCCTGGTCGAAGCAGGTACGTCAGCACGATGAGCGGCACGGTCGGCAGCACTGCGATCGCCAGTCCCAGCAGCACGGCGAGCACGCTGATCGAGGAGCGAACCTCGACGCTCGACGCGCGCGCAGTGTCAGCCCCCCGCTCGACCGAATCGGCAGCATCTCCGACCTGCTTGCCGACGAGGGGCAGCTCCTCGAGTTCTCGCAGCGACGATGCCGTGCTTTCCAGTCCACGGCCAGCGCCGTCGATCGCGTCGGCGCCGTCGTGCAGGCGCAGCGTCTGCCACGTCGCAAGCGCGCCTGCGACGACGCAGGCAGCCGTCCATGCGATCACGAACGTGCGAAGTCGAGCAAAGCGTGCTGCGTCGAGGGTGGCGGACACATGGAGCGGCTACCCGCGATGCGCGGCGAGCAACCACTACGATGCGTCGGATTCGTCGCCGCCGGTGAGCCAGTCGGCGGCGCGCGTCACCGGTCCGTGCGATCCCTGCGACGTGCCGAGCTTGATCGCGGCGATGAGTCCCGCCGCCGTGGCAAGCGCCGCACCTGTGCGAAACCACCAGGGTCCGGTGAGACCGAACGCGACGGTGGTCGACACGCTCAGGATGACGCCGATCAACGTGACGCCCATGGCGCGGAGGGTACGGCGCTGCGACTGGGTCGAGGAATCGGTCATGGCCGCGTCAGCAGTCGCGGTTCGCGGCGCGCTCGAATTTCGGCACCTCGCGGTCGGCGGCGTCATCGGCGCTCGTGGCTGGACCGTTCTCCGCGATGTCATCGAGCAGCCACTCCATCTCGAGGATCTCCCTGCGTTGCGCTTCGCTGATCGCCACCGTGAGTTCGCAGACGCGCACGTCGTCGATCTGCGCCCGTTCGCTCGTGAGGATCGCGATCGAATGGTGCGGGATCATGGCTCGCATGAACGACTCGTCCTCGACGGTCACCTGGCTGCGAATGAGCCCGGTCGAGATGGCGATGACCACCGCACCACCGACGAAGATCGCGATGTTGGCTCGCCGGTTCTGGTACATCCCCAGCATGAACGCGAGCATGATGATCGCCATGGCGCCGCCCATCAGGAGCGACACGTACGCACGCGTCTCACTGAAATACACGTCCCCCAGTCGGAACGTGGTCACGTACGTGAGCGCGTACATCACGAGCACGGCCGTCACGATCATCGCGAAGAATCTGATGTAGGACGAACCGCTGTGCTCGTCCTTGCCGTCTTCCTTGGTGCCGTCCGACTTCGAGTCCACTGGTGTTCCTTTCGGCGAGGGAGCACCTACCACGTGCGTTCGCAGGTAAACGGGACGCTATCGTTCCCGAACTTCGTGGTTCTTCGGGAGCTTCTCGAGCTGGTCGATGATCGCGGGCCGGCGACTCATCGGCACGCAGGCCGCCAGATCCTGCAGCGTGACTTCCAGCCGCGAGCGCAGCTGGCTCGATTCCGCGCCGTATTCTCGGACCTCCTCGAACGCGAGGCGCACGAGGTCCTCCCAGCGTCGTTCGTGCGTGAGGACGCGGGGCGCGCCACGATCATCGACGATGACCTCGTCCGGGAAGCGGCGAGTTGCGAGCTGGCGCATCACGTTGTGGATCTGGTCCAGCGCCTGCGTCGCCGTCGTCGGATCGTTGACGCCCGGCGACAGCGCCTTCTCCGCGATATCCACGAGCTGCCGAAGCCCGAAGCCGAGGTCCTGCTTCATGGTGCGCTCGCGACCGAGCGAGACGCACTCGTCGATGTCCAGGTCATCCGCCGCGTCCGAGGGTCCCGACCAGCGAGCGATCGGCGCGCCACGCGGCACGAAATCACCGATGCTGGGCAGGAGCTCGATCACGCCGTCGAGCTCCTTCGCGCGGGCCGCGAGCGTAGAGGTGTCGAATGCGGTGACGATGCCGTACGAGCCGCTGGAGATGACGTTGCCGACTCCGATCGGCTCGTCGGGCGCGCGGGTACTCAGCTCGGGTGCGTACGGCTCCGGGTAGCGCGATTCCAGGGTCTCGAGCGTCTCCACTCCGATGCGATGGACGATGTTCGCCACGCGAATCGACTGACTGACGTGGTGGATGTAGTACACGAACGTCACCACGCTCGCCAGGACGAGAACGTACGCCCCGGAGATCGCGAGGTTCGGGACGAAGGTGTCGCGTGTGTCGCCTGCGACCCGAATGGTCCAGAGCACGACGAGCGCGTACACGAGCGTGGCCAGGAACACGCCGAGTGGCACCTGGCTCTTGCGGTCACCCAGGAAGGTGCGCAGCGCGCGGGGCGAGAACTGGCTGCTCGCAAGCTGCAGCACGATGACGGTGATCGAGAACACCGTGCCGATGAAGGCGACCATCGAGCCGACGATCGTCGAGATCACCTCTCGGGCGCCGACGGCTCCACCGCCGAACCCAAATCGACTGTCGAGGCTCACCCGATGGTCGAGCCACACGAGCGCGAGCGCGCTCAGCGTCGCTGACGAGATGAGCAGCAGTGGGAGCGGCCACAGGCTCTGCTGCATGCGTTCACGCAGGGCGAGGAGTTTGATATTCGGGACGTTCACCGCTCCCTCCTTCCCGTGCGCGAGGAGGGTGAACCGGCGATTACTGCTCTTCGGCAGGCTGGGCACTCGATCGGCGCGACTCGTCGCGCACCTGACTGAGCTCCTCGCTGACCTGACGCAGCGCAGCCGAGGAGTCGGAGATGAGCTTCTCGAGTTCCTCGCGGCCCTTGGGGTCGTCCATCACGCGCAGCGACTGTGCCGCACCCGAGATCACGCTGAGCGGTCCGGCGATCTTCGAGTGCACGAGCACCGCATAGTCGTGGCGCGCGCGCTCATATTCGGCCAGGCGCAGCTGTGCCTCGTTGATCGTCAGGAGCGCGAGGCGTGCGATTCGGCGCGCGTGCGCGAGCAGGTACAGCAACAGCACGATGACTGCGACGTCGGTGACCGCGTCGAACGGGGCGCTGTATCCGAGGATCGGATCGGGAGCGGCGAGCAGGTCGACCACGCGCACGGCGAAGTACACGACGAACGCCACGACGATGGGGGGATATCCGATCGACAGGCGTCGCAGCTCGGCCAGCACCAGCACCACGATCACCACGTAGATGCAGGCTGCAATGAGGTTGGTCGCCTCGAGAAAGGTCGTCATCGGGGTTCCGGTCTGTCGGTCTCGGGGGGAGCCCGTGAGCTTACCTCGCACCGGCCCAAGGTTCACGCATTCGACATTCCCGCATGTTTTGTGCGGATGGGGGAAAAACCTGAGGAATGGATCGGTCCTCCACGAATATCAGCGCGCATCCCGGGATGATGGAATCGGCGGCCGCAGCCGTACCGATTCCACCGACGGAACGCGAGCTGGTGATCCTGCGCCGAATGCTTGGCGCGCTCGCGAGCGAGGGTGCGGATGCGCTGCTCGACCAGCTGCGGATGGTGCAGGTCGCGCCGAGCAGCGACGAGACGATGCGGATCTACCTGGTACACGGCGACGCGCCGCGTTCGTCGTGCTCACGCGACGCGCGAGCCAAGGTGATCGCACTGCCGGTTCGTTCGCCGGCTGGTCGCGTGATCGGTGAAGCCGCGGTGTGGGTCGACCACGGCCACCTGCGGGCGCTCCAGTACGTCGCGTTTGACGGGCGCCCGGCGCTGATGCTGCCGCATCCGGAGTGGATCGAGCTGCCGCAGGTGGAGCCGGCGGTGCCGATGGCGGTCTGCGTTCGCGGTGCGCGCGAAGCGTTGGTGGGCATTCGGATCCTTCGCGATTCGCAGCTCGCGGCGGCTGCGCCCGCTGCGCCTCCGCATCGGGGCGTCGCGCTGCGCCGCGTCGTGGCTCCCGCGCTCGTGCTGCTGCTGCTGGCGCTCGCACTGGCCGTCTTCTCGCTCGGGCGATCGGGCGGCGTGGACCTCGACGCCGCGCGCGCTGCAGGCACCGCCGCCGGAGCCGTCGACGGCTCCGCCCACGGCGAGATCGCCGGGAGCTTCAATGCCGTCACGGAAGGTGAGCTCGCCGGACGCGCCTCGACCTGGCAGACGGCACATGACACGGCTCGCGCTCAGACGCTGAAGCAGGCGCGACAGGCAGCGCTCGCACGCCGACAGGCTGCACAGGGCGCGGCCGCCGCGGCCGCCGCCGCACAGGCCGTCTCCGTCAACCCCTCCACCTGTCTCGGCTACCGGGACTCGCGCGGCGTCTGGGTGTGCACATGACGACTGCACGCGTCCACCACATGCCTGATCGCCTTCGGGTCGTCCTGATCGTCGCGGCGCTTGCGCTCGGCGCGCTGCTCGTCGTCGGCGCCTGGCAGGCCGGAACGTCGCTGCGCCCCGACGCCGCAGACGCCGCAGCCGCTCGCCAGGCTGCCTACGACGCGTCCTACGACGACGCGCGCGCCGCGTCCTACGACGCCGCGTATGCCGACGCGTGGGAGCCCGCGTTCGAGCGGGGTGCCGCAGCGGGGCAGCGCGAGGGCACCGCTGCGGGCGTCGCCACTGCGCGAGC
Organism: Gaiellales bacterium; assembly: GCA_038212015.1. Lineage (GTDB taxonomy): Bacteria > Actinomycetota > Thermoleophilia > Gaiellales > SKUG01 > JAGQUL01. The sequence goes on from JBBQUY010000082.1 coordinate 5,425, forward strand.
AGAACTCGCAGCAGCGTCGACGACGTCCCCCGGTTGATCGCCCGGGCGTGATCAGCGATTCATGCGGCGCGAGCGCGTCGGATCTCGCTCGCCACGGTGGCGAGGAGCCACGCGGCGAACACGAGTGCGACGATGCCCCCGAAGAGCAGTTCGCCACGACTGGTCTGCGAGGTCGGATCGCCAACGAGTTCGCCGATGCCGCCGATCACGTACATCGCCGCGGTCGCGACCACCAACGCCCACCCGAGGATGCGAACGATCCCGCGACGCGTGGCGAGCAGCGTGCCGACGATCAGCACCACGAGCGGAAGCGGCGGCGCGGAGATCGCAGTCCCGGAGGTCACCCACTCCTTCGCCGGATCCGTGCCCACGATGCCGAACTGCGACGGCGCATCGATCGCGATCGCCACGAATGTCATGACGACGTTCCAGAGCACGTTGACGAGGGCGACGAATGGAAGCGAGAGCAGGCGAGCCATCGCGCGATGCTACATTCGGCACATGCAGCCCGCACCCGAATCCGTTCACGTCGACCGTCCGCAGCCGAAGCTCATCGTCGTCGCGCACGACATCCGCAGCCTCGCGAACGTGGGAACGCTGTTTCGCACGTGCGACGGCGCCGGCGCGAGCGAGCTCGTCCTGAGCGGCATCACGGGCACCCCGCCGGATCGCCGAATCGACAAGGTCGCCCTGGATGCCGTCGAGATGGTGCCGTGGCGCGCCACACCCGATCCGAGCGACCTGGATGCCGTCTTCGAGGGCCGGTTCGTGATCGTGCTCGAGCAGCACGAGCGCGCCGTGACGCCCGCGACGCTGCAGCTGCCGCCTGATCGCGATGTCGTGCTCGTGGCCTGCGAGGAGCTGTTCGGTGCGACCGACTGGCTGCTCGATCGCGCCGATGCAGTGCTCGAACTGCCGATGCGAGGCCGCAAGGACAGCCTCAACGTGTCGATGGCGGCGGGCATCGCGATGTATGCGATCGCCGACCGGCTCTGGAGCACGTCCGACCACGATCTCGCCAGTCGCCAGGAGCGCCCACCGGTGCGCGACGGCGTGCTCACGCGCGGAGTCACGCAGGGCCAGGAGCGAGGCGAGACCAGGCCGCCCGCGCTGGGCGTGCAGCTGAGCTGAGCGAATGCCAGGGAACCGGATTCGTCGTCGTTCTGTCGCGATTTCTGGACAGATCGTACGTCATTACACCATTCGATTGGCGGCAATGACCGCAGGTGATTTCGCCGGGAATCCGACCGTACGGCATACACGCTCATGTTTCGCATTGAGCAGTCGATACCGCTTGAGTGGGGATTCTCCGTTTTTCACGCGAGCGTGACGCGCGCGTCATGCGAGCGCTGCTGCTCAGCGCACTCGGGTGGACCCTCCTGGCTGCGATCTTCGCACCGCAGCAGGCGCATGCATATGCGGCGACCCCGAATTACTCGTGTCCGAGCGGCGGCACGCTGAGCGGCACGACCTGCACGGAAACGATCGCCGCCACCTGGAACAGTGGCTACTACTACTGCCCCAGCGGTGGTTCCCTCAGCGGCAGCACGTGCTACACCTCGTGGAGCTACGGGGCGTCGTGGAGCCCCGGTTATTACTACTGCCCGAGCGGCGGGTCGCTGTCAGGGAGCACCTGTACGACTTCGTCGAGCTACGCGGCGACATACAGCAACTACTTCGGTGCCTGCCCCAGCGGCTATCCCTACCAGTACGACGCCTACACCTGTGAAGGGTACGTCGCACCCTACGGAAACGGCACCTGCCCCGCGGCGTACCCGACCCGGGTAGGAGCCCAGTGCCTGGGTCGGGCATCGCGCCAGTACAGCTACTCGTGCCCGTCCGGTGGCACGCTCTCGGGATCCACCTGCTACACGAGCAGCAGCTATGGAGCCTCCTATGCATCGGGGTACTACTACTGCCCCAGCGGCGGATATGTCAGCGGCAGCAGCTGCATCGTGGACAGCAGCTACGGAGCGTCGTATCAGAACGGGTGGTACACGTGTCCAGGGGGATATTCGCTGAGCGGTTCAACGTGCGTCAGGACGTACACGGCATCGGTGAGCAGCTACTCGTGTCCCAGTGGCGGAGTGCTGTCAGGCACGCGATGTCTTCCCACCGCAGTGTCCGTCAGCGACGGCGTGGCGGGTGATGTCGCGTACGACAACACCGCGCCACTCGACGCCAACTGGACTGCCTCGACCGGTGGCACGATCCAGGATTACTCGTGGTGTTTCACCACGAGTTCGTGCGCCGCCGGCGCGGTCGTCAGCGGGACCACGGCGAGCCGCGTCGCGTCCAGCGGGGGGACCGGGCTGTCGACCGGTGTGACATACCTGGCCTGCGTCCGAGCGCAGGACACGACCGGCGACTTCGGCGCGTGGTCGTGCTCCAACGGCGTGTTGTTCGACGCGATCGCACCCGCCGCCATCACCACGCTGTCGGTGCCGTCGACCACGCTGAGCGCACCCGCGATGACGTGGACGACAGTCGGCGACACGGGATCTGGCACCGCGTACTACCGCGTGTATCGAGGCCCGTCGAGCACCGGCCCATGGACACAGGTATCGACCAACGGTGCGCCGGTCACCGGTGCCTACACGGACGCCACGGCCCCATGGGGAACGAGCTGGTACCGGGTCCAGGCGGTCGACGCAGCGACCAACGAGGCAGCCACGAGCAACGTGGTCAGCACGCGCTACCACCGTGCGCCGACGATCACGTTGGTGAGCCCGGCGACGTCCGCGACGGGCGTGTCGATCACCCCCACGCTGTCGGCCCGTCACGACGACGCCGACGCCGATGTCGGCAGCGTCGCGTTCGAGCTGTGCTCGAACGCCACTTGCTCGGTGATCGCCGCGTCGACGACGAACCCGGGGGTGGCCGCCGGCGCGACCACGAATTGGAACGTCTCACCCGCGCTGCAGCCAGGCACGCAGTACTGGTGGCGGGCACGCACCACGGACTCCAGCGGCGCTGTGAGCGCCTGGAGCTCCATCTGGACGTTTACGACGGTCTTCGGGCCGACGATCATCGACAACCAGGCCGGTGACTCAACCTGGCGGCGGATCAACGACGGTACATACGACATCGACTTCTCCGACCCCACGGCTCTCGACCGCTTCGAGGTACGCACGTGGTCCGGCGCCGGCCAGAGCGGAACGATGCGACAGGACTGGACGCTGGTGACCGGTGGGTTGTCCGGCACGTCCTACACGCTCGACTGGGCACTGCCCGCGTCGACGTGGTCGGCGATGGCCGACGGCGTCAACTACGTCACCGTCCGCGTCACGAACACGAACAGCAACACGGCAACCACCGTCGATGCCTTCACCGTGAGCAAGGACACCCTCGCGCCAAGCGATGTCACCTCGACGGCGTTGTCCCCGACGATCGTGGCTCCCGCCGTCAGCTGGGGTGCTGCGACCGACTCCACGAGCGGCGTGGCCTACTACCGCGTCTACCGTGGAGCGAGCGCAACGGGGCCGTGGTCACAGGTGAGCGTCGAAGGCTCGGTCACCACGACGTCCTTCACCGACAGCGCCGCCCCGTACGGCACCTTCTACTACCTGGTGCGTGCGGTCGACTACGCCGGGCTGGAGGCCACGGGCGGCACCGCCAGCGGCGCCGTCGTGCATCACCGCGCCCCGACCGCGACGCTCATCACCCCCGCCGATGCCGCAACGAACGTGGCGCTTTCACCCGTGGTGAGCGCACGCCACGACGACGCCGACGGGAATGCCGGTACGATCGCCTTCCAGATCTGCAGCGACGCAGCCTGCTCGAGCATCGCCCGAACCGGCTCCAGCGCCGCCGGGATCGTGCCCGCAGCGACGGGCAGCTGGACCGTCACTCCCGCACTGGCCGTCGGCACGACTTACTGGTGGCGCGCTCGCACGACCGACACGATCGGTGCGGCATCCGCCTGGACGACGATCAGGTCGTTCACCACGGTCAACGCACCGGCGATCACCGACAACCAGCCCGGCGACGTGGCGTGGCGCAACTCCAACTCCGCGACCTACGACGTCGACTTCGCCGACGGCGTCGCACTCACGTCCTACTCCACGAACGTCTGGAGCTCGGCGTCGCAGGGGGGCATCGAACGACAGGCATGGACGCAGGTCGCGATGCTCTCCGGAACGAGCTACACCACCAACTGGGCACTGCTTGGGTCCACCTGGACCACGCTCGCTGAAGGCGTCAACTTCGTGTCGGTGCGCGCGCGCAACTCGAGCGGACTCGACACCACGCTCGTGGATGCATTCGAGGTACGCAAGGACACCGCCGTCCCATCCGCGGTGACGACCCTCGCTGCATCCAGCCCGACGCTGACCGCACCCGCGCTCACGTGGGGAACGGTCACCGATGCCACCAGCGGCGTGGCCTTCTACCGTGTGTACCGAGGCACGTCGAGCACTGGGCCCTGGACGCTCGCCTCCACCGACGGCGCGGTCACGACCGGCTCGCTCACCGATGTCGCCGCGCCTGTAGGCCAGACATCGTGGTACCGGGTGCAGGCACGCGACCAGGCGGGCAACGAGGCATCCGCAAGCAACATCGTCTCGGTGATCTACCATCGAGTGCCCGACGCGCCGACGCCGACCACGCCCGCCAACGGTGCGACCGGCGTCACACCGCTCCCGTCGCTCGCAGCGACGCACGTCGACCCCGACGGCGACGCGGCCACCGTGAGCTTCGAGCTGTGCTCGAATGCCACGTGCTCGATCGTCCCGCAGTCCGGGACGTCGCCTTCCACCGCGAGCGGCAGCAGTGCGTCGTGGACGGCCGGCTCCGCGCTCGCACAGGGAACGCAGTACTGGTGGCGTGCACGCAGCACCGATGCGCGTGGAGCGACCAGCAGCTGGAGCGCAATCTGGAGCTTCACCACCAGCACGGGGCCGACGATCACCGACAACCAGGCAGGCGATGCCACGTGGCGCAACACCGACTCGGGCACCTATGACGTCGACTTCTGGGATCCCCTCGGCCTCGACCGGTTCGAGGTCCAGGTATGGAGCGGCCCGGGCCAGACTGGCACCCTGCGACAGGGCTGGACGCTCGTCGCGGGTTCGCTCACTGGGACGACGTATGCCACCAACTGGAACCTCCCTGCATCGACGTGGGCGACGCTCGCGGAGGGTGTCAACTACGTCAGCATCCGAGCGGTGGGCACCTCCGGGGGAACGAGCACGCTCGCGGACGCATTCGAGGTGCGCAAGGACCTGACGGCCACCGCCCCGACCGCCATCAACGACGGTGCCGGCGCCGACGTCGACTGGTGGGGGTCCACCAGCAGCTTCAGCGGCAATTGGACGGCGTCCGTTGGCGAGGCCGGCATGAGCGGAGTCCAGCGATACCAGTACTGCATCTCGACCGCCGCCGCCTGTGGGGGCACCGTCGCGCGTACCTGGACGAACGGCACCGGCACCCCGACCATCTCGGCGACAGCTCTGTCGCTCGGAAACGGCCAGCTGTACTACCTCGCGATTCGGATGGTCGACGGGGCGGGCAACACGAGCGCGCCGACATCCAGCGACTCGTTCCGCGTGGACGCCACTGCCCCGTCGGCGCCGACGCTCGTGTCGCCGCCGAATGCCGCGACGCTCACCGCCACGCCCACCCTGCAGGCAACGTACGTCGACGCGGCCCCGGCCTCGGCCGGTCAGCTCAGCTTCCAGCTCTGCGCCGACTCCAGCTGCGCGACCGTCGCATCCTCCGGCTCCAGCGCCGCAGCGCTCGCTCCCGGCACGGACGGCAGCTGGACGCCAGCAGTGCTCGTCGGAGGTACGTACTGGTGGCGCGCCACCGGTACCGACGCCGCGGGCACGCCCGGCGCGTCGAGCCCGATCCGAAGCTTCACGATCACATACCCGCCGACCGCACCCACCCCGATGTCTCCGGCCGACACCGCTTGGGTCGCCACGGCGACGCCCACGCTGAGCGCACGCTTCGAGGATCCCGACACGGGTGCAACCGGCCAGCTGACGTTCGAGACCTGCGCGACCAGCGCGGCAGACCCCTGGAGCGGCACCTGCGCGAGCGGCTATCAGTCCGGCACGAGCGCAGCCGGCGTCGCGCGGGGCACCAACGGTTCGTGGACGACGGCCGCGGTCGCCAACGGCGCTACTCGATACTGGCGCGTGCGCGGCAACGACGGAACGTCGGCCGGACCGTGGAGCGTCGTGCGGTCGATCCGCATCGACACCGCGCCCCCGCCGGCGGTCACGACGCTCGCCGCCGCGTCCCCGACGACGAGCGCTCCCGCGTTGACCTGGACATCCGTCACCGACACCGGCTCCGGAACGGCCTACTATCGCGTTTACCGGTCCTCGAGCGCCGGCACGCTGGGAACGCAGGTCAACGTTGACGGCGCAACCACGACCGGCGTGTGGACCGAATCGACCGGCCTCAGCTCGGGCACCTGGCACTACACCGTGCGCGCGGTGGACAACGTCGGCAACGTGCAGACGATCGGCAACGGACAGGTATCGGTCTCGTACACGGCACCCATCTACTTCCGATCGAGCGCATCGGCGGCCACCGCACCACCCTCCTCGTGGCTGCTTTCGCGAGTCGCCGGCACCGCGGCCGATACGAGCACCAGGCCCAGGATAGGGCGCAATCAAGGCTGCTACGTCCAGTTCGCCGCCGGTACGGCTCCGACCGCGCCTGCCTGCCCGACCGCGCTGCCGACAATCCCCTCCGGCGGGGGCTGGCTGCTCGATGCATCGAGCGGCGATACGTTTGCGGCGGGCGCCTGGCGCGTGCACCTGACCACCACGGCGCAGCGAGCACATGGGGGCTACCTCAACGTCAATGCATGGAAGGTGACGCTCGTCGGAGGTGCCATCCAGCCCGGAGCCGTCCGCCTGACCACGACCGGCTGGGCTGAAGGCTCTACCAACGTCGGTGCGACCACGACCGAAACCTCGAGCTTCGTCGACGTGCCGATGAATGCGGCCAGCTTTGCTGCCGGCGAGTACCTGTACGTGGAAGTGTGGGAGCGCCTCGCCATCGAGAGCGGCAACAATTCGACCAGCATGACGCTCCAGGTGAACACGGTCGCCGAGCGCATCCACCCGACCGGGCCCGTTCCACCGATGAGCGTCGATTCCACCACGCCGTCCAGCCTGCCGCAGGGACGCACGGGCGTCGCCGTGCAGATCAGCGGCAGCGGCTTCGTGTCTGGCGCGAGCGTCGATTTTGGGTCCGGCATCACTGTGACCGGTACCACGTGGGTGTCACCGACTCGCATCGACGCCACCGTCACTGTCGGGGCTGGGGCGACGCTCGGAACCCGCAATCTCGTGGTAACCAATCCCGACCTTTCGTCGGCGTCGGGCAGCGCCGTGTTCTCCGTGGCGGCCCCCAGCATCAGCGTCGCGATGTCGACGCTCGGACACGGCGACGGTGCGCGCGACACGACTCCACCGTATGAAGTTGCGTTCGGGGAGGTCACATCAGGCAGCAGTGTCGCCATCGGACCCGGCACGAGCGGACAGGTCATGCCTGGCGCCGCGATCGCGCTGGACGTCACGAGCGACACCGATACGATCGTCCAGGCGTCTTCCACCGACTGGAGCAATGGAGCCAGCGGTACCCTCACAGCCGCGCAGCTTGCGTGGAAACCCTACGGCAGCGCTCAGACCTGGACAGCCTTCGGGACGACTGCTTCCACGGTCGAGGCCCGGTTCGCGCCAGGCACGACTCCGCTGCGATACGACCTGCAGCTCTCGATCCCGCCGGGCGCGCTGGCTGGCGACTACAGCGGTATGGTCAGCTACGCGGTACTCCCGGCGCCCTAGTGGGCGGCCGCCCGTGCGGGCTCGGCCTCACGACGATCAAGTTGGATCGGAGACTCCCGCTGGAGGTACCCGGACAGGTACGCTTGCGTGCATGTCTGCCGCACCCTGCTCCCACCTGTCCTCCGTTCAGATCCTCGATGGGCCCGACGAGGTCGACGGCTGCGAGACCTGTTTGGCCGAGGGTGGGCACTGGCTGCACCTGCGCATGTGCATGGCGTGCGGCGCGGTCGGCTGCTGCGACGACTCGGTCAACCAGCACGCTCGCAAGCACGCCGAAGCCGAGGGCCACCCCGTCGTCCGCTCGATCGAGATCGACGAGTCGTGGAGCTACTGCTTCGTCGACGACGTGATCTTCCAGCTCGCCGGCGCCGAACCGCGCAAGGCCGAGCAGGAGCACCGCCTGGTGCACAACGAGGACGTGGGCAGCGTCGACCTGTGGGTCGGCAACCACGTCGTGAGCTCGGTCAGGTACGCCAAGGTCGGCGAGGCGATCAACCTGGTCACGACGACGGTCGCGGACGGCGAGACGGGCAACGGCTATGACGGCGAGGTCGTGCGAGAGGCGATCCGCATCTTCAGCAACCAGGGCCGACCGATCATTCCGAGCGACGAGTTCGCACGTGCCTACATCATGTACCGCCCGGAACTGCACGACGTCGTGCCGGGCAGCATGCGTGCTCGCATGCTCGGCGACAACGACTGATCATGGCAGTGCTCGACCGACGCCCGATCGACGTGACCGAACTCGCGGGCGTGTTCTGCTTCGGGGTCGCGGGCAACTTCGCCGGCCATCTCGAGCAGGCGGGCGAAGCGGTCGACTTCGTCAACGTCAGCGCGGCGGCATCGATGCCCAAGGGGATCTTCCCGTGGTACGCGCCGGGATCGAGCACGTTCCTGGGGACGTTCCCGAT
>JBBQUY010000083.1:0-13841 GCA_038212015.1 Gaiellales bacterium
AACGTCGTCGCGCCCTGGGCCGTTGCGATGACGAGCGAGCCGACTGCCGCGAGCACCGCACCCGTGATCAGCACGAGCTGGGCATGTGCAGCGCCAAGCCCGCCGATCGACAGCCGAGCGACCGACACGACCGTGGCGAACAGCGCCGGGGCGAGCGCCGCCTGACCATGTCCCGCATCGAGCACGTCGCGCGCGAAGATGGCGCTCCAGTTCTGCGGTGCGCTCTCGGTCGCGAACGCGAGCGCCCCGAGCACGCCGACGAGCAGCAGCGGCGCCGTCGCGGCGTGACGCAGACCGCTCCCGGCAGCACTCGTGTCCGCCGTTTCCGACGCCGCATCGCGTGTGTCATCGAGGCCGGCGGGTACCGCACGAAGCAGCATCGTCATCGCGGCGAGCGACAGCGCGGCGACGGCTCCGAACGGCAGCACGAGCGGCAGGTCGAGCCCCGCGACGGCTGCCGCGGCGAGGCTTCCCAGCACGACGAAGCCGGACAGGAATCCGTGTGCGCGGGTGATGACGGGACGGCCCGCATCCTGCTCCGCACGACCCGCGACGGCGTTCATGCCGACGTCGGCTGCACCGCTCGCCATGCCCACCACGAGCAGGCCGCCCGCGAGCGTGAGAAACGACTGCGCGCCCAGCGAAGCGAGCACGCCCGAGCAACCGAGCGCGGCGATCACCCACGCCGTCAGTCGAAGGCCGAGACGATCGAGCAGTCGCCCGACGAGCAGCATGGCCGGGAGCGCGCCCGCGCCCACGCACAGCAGTGCCAGGCCCAGTTCGCCATCGTCGACGCCGGCCTGCTCGCGGATGCGCGGGATGCTCGCGCCCCACGCTCCCCAGAACGCGCCGAACGTCGCGAAAGCAGCGAGTGTCGCCGCGATGAACGGACGCGTGGCGTGGGTCGCAGCAGGCATGCGTGCACCGTACCCATCCCCGTGCCCAGCGAGCGGCGTATGCGACGAACTCGTTCGAATTGGGTACGAGGGGTCGGTACCCCGCGACCGGAGTTGTCCCATGACGTACGAGATCACGATCTTCATCCACGTCCTCGCTGCCATCATCTGGGTCGGCGGTGCACTCGCCGTGCAGGTACTCGCGATCCGAACGCTCGGCCGCGACGACGCCGTCGAGATCGCACGATTCGCGGGTGATGCCGAGTTCGTCGGCATGCGCGTGTTCATGCCGGCGTCGCTCGTCGTGCTGCTCGCCGGCAGCTGGCTCGTCTACGACGGCCCCTGGGCGCTCGCGGACCCGTGGCTGGGAACCGCACTCGGGCTGTTCCTGCTGTCGTTCATCACCGGCATGGGCTTTCTCGGCCCCGAGAGCGGCCGAATCAGCACGGGCATGACCGAACGTGGGCCGGAAGATCCCGACGTGCAGCGCCGCATCCGTCGAGTGCTGCTCGTCTCCCGAATCGAGCTGGTGTGGCTCGTCGCCATCGTCGCGCTCATGGTGTTCAAGCCGTGACGCCGACGAGCACCAGCGTCGAGCGCGCACGGGCGATCGAGATCGTCGAGCGCTGGCTCGGCTGTTTCGACGAAGGCTGGCCGAGCGACGAAACGTTCGACGAGCTGCTCACGCCGGACGTGCGCTTTCTCGAGCGACCGAACATCTTCAACCAGGAGGGCAGTGACCGCGATCGCGCGTCGATGCTGCACGGCCTCGAGGTCGGTCGCTCGCTGCTTGCCAGCCAGCGCTTCGAGCCGCTCGCCCACGTGGTCGAGGGGGATGTCGTGGTGACGCGCATGCGCTGGACCGGTGAGCTCGCGAAGGACGCGGGACCGTTCCGCGCGGGCACGAAACTCACTGCATGGTGCGTCGCGCACTCCACGATCCGCGACGGACGTATCGCGCACATCGAGCAGCACGACTGCTACGAGACTCCGGTCGCACCCGGTCGCTGATACCGAGTCCGACCCGGCCAGTTCGCCGACGAAGCGGCCATGCGCTGCTGTGTGAAGTTCCCGTGAAGCTGCGGTGAAGCGACGTCCGGGGGATGGAGGTCATCGGAGGAAACACGGTCGGGCTGGATCGTGTCGGGAGCGCGCTCGGTCGCATCGAGTCGCACCTGGACCCAGCTTACGACGTCATGAAGATCGGTCGCGTAGCGCTTGGCGATGCGCCGATCAGCTTTGCCTCGGCCGCGGTGTCGGGCTCGCTCAAGGCTGCCTTCGGAACGTCCAGCGACAAGACGAGCCAGGCGATCGGACATGCTGGCCTCGCCGCAGACGGCCTGTTTCGCGGACTGCTGTATTCGGGAGGTCTGCTCCACGGCGCCGCCGCCAGGAAGATGCCGTGGCTCGTGACGTCACGCGCCGCCCCGGACGGATTCGCCGGCATTGCCTCCAGCCTGTCCAAGGTCGCGAACGTCGCTCGCCTCGGGCTGCTCGGCATCGGCGGCGCACTCGGCGCGCTGCGTGCTGCGAAGGCCGTGGTCGCCGCCAACGGTGACGCGAAGGCGCTGTACATGACCCGCGACGGACGTGGCGGCACGCTTCAGGCCGTCGGCTCGGCACTGCTCATGGTCAAGCACCCCGCCACCTACCTCGCCGGCGCCAGCGTGTTCGTCATGGCGATGGTCAACGACTTCCTGTAGCCGGGAACGATGTCGGGGCGGTGATCGCCCACGGCATCGACTCGCTCGACGCGACGGCTGCCGCTCGTCACGCCTTGATCAGGCGCTCGCCCTTGTCGCCGCTCGGCTCGACGCCGAAGTGCAGGTTGAAGAGCGTCTCGATCTCACCGAGCTCGTCCGCGTCGAGGTCCTCGATGTCCGGAGCCGCCGCGAACTCGCGCAGCTGCTCGCTCGTGAGGATGTTCGGCTGGATGCTCGCGTTCTGCGGGTCTGCGAGCAGCCACTTGAGCGCTACCTGACCCATCGTCGCGCCCTCGCGGTCCTCGACCAGGAAGCGCAGCGACTCGATCTTCTGCAGTCCCTCGACGAGCCACGTCGTTCGGCGATGCGAGCGGTGGTCGTTCGCCTCGAAGCGCGTGTCGAGCGTGTACTGGTCCTCGAGCAGGCCGGAGGAGTGCGGCACGCGCACGAGCATCGGGATGTCGCGCCTGCCGGCTGCCTCGTTGAACGCTCGGCCGGGATCCTGCTCGAGCATGTTGTAGATGTGGTGGAAGAAGTCGATGTCGCGATGCTCCAGCGCGTACAGGCCCTCGTCCTTCCAGCCGATCGCGGGTCCGATCGACGGGCCGAACGACTTCACGACGCCCTGGCTGCGCAGCTCGGCGAGCAGGTCCCAGAGCGCGTCGTCGTGCATCGCATCCATGCGCGGGTTGTGCAGCTGCCACACGTCGATCGAATCCGTGCCGAGGTGCGCGAGGCTGCGCTCGAGCGATCGCATGACATTGTCCTTCGACCAGTCATGCGGGCGCTCGGCCTGTCCGGACTTGCCCGGGGCGCGCTCCGCGTCGAGGTCATAGCCGAAGGTCGTCGCGACGGTGACGTTGTCGAGCACGTCCGACAACGCCTCGCGCACGAGTGCCTCGCCGTAGCCGTCGTCGCCGTACGCGTTCGAGGTGTTGAAGAACGTGATGCCCAGATCGTAGGCCTCGCGCAGGAGGGCGGCGGCTTCGTCGCGGGTGAAGGACCCCCACCAGCCCGCTGCGACCGTCCAGACTCCGAACCCGATTTCCGAGACGGTCACGCCTGTGTCGCGGATCGGTCGCTGTTCGATGGCCATGGGAACGCCTCCTGGGGTTGCACGGCCGCGCCTCGCGCACGATCGCGCGACGAATATACCAGCGTCCGGAGGCGTTCTGATCACGTTTTTCCGCAGGTTCCGGTGCGCGATCACTCCACCATCCGCATGCTTCGGCCGATGTACGGGTACCAGCCGCACATTCAGGGCCAGCCTCGCAGCGCTTCGCATCCGCCGAATTCGCTGCTATCCTGAGCCTGAACGCCACATGGACGAAGATCCGTCGAGTACATCAACCGCGCCCACGGGCGCGACCGTCGTCAGGGATCGCCCCTCGCGCTTGAAGCGTTGCAAGGGAGCATCGGATGCCTGACGGCTTTTCGCCGCTCTCATTGGCGGCAATCGTCCTGTTGATCCTGGGGAACGGCTTCTTCGTCGCGGCCGAATTCGCGCTCGTGAGCGTGCGCCGCACCCGCATCCAGGAGCTCACCGACGAGGGATCACGCCGCGCGGCCATGGTGCGGGACGCGCTCGACGACCTGAACCAGTACGTGGGCACGGCGCAGATCGGCATCACGATCTGCTCGCTGTCGATCGGCCTGCTCGGCGAGCCCGCCGTCGCGTCGCTCGTCGGGCCGGTCCTGCACGACATCGGCATCGACAGCGACGCGACCGTGCACGTGATCTCGCTCGTGATCGCACTCACGATCATGACGTACTTCCACGTCGTGTTCGGCGAGGTCGCCCCCAAGAACATGGCGCTGCAGAAGGCAGAGAAGATCTCCCTGTTCGCGATTCCCGTGATCACGTTCCTGCGCAAGGCGTTCACGCCGCTCATCTGGCTGTTCAACGGCAGCGCCGACGCGATGCTGCGCCTGTTTCGCATCGAACCCGCTCCGGGGCTGCACCTCATCCACTCGGAGGAGGAGCTCAAGATGCTCGTGTCGCAGTCGTCCAAGGGCGGCGTGCTCGAAGACAGCGAGCAGGAGATGCTCTACAACGTCTTCGACTTCGCGGACACCGACGTCGCGCAGGTGATGGTTCCGCGACCGGATGTCGTGGCGTTCCCCGTCGACATGCCGCCGTCCGAACTGCTCGCCGCAGTCGCGAGCCAGCCGTTCACGCGCTACCCCATGTATCGCGCGTCGATGGACGACGTCGCCGGCATCCTGCACATCCGCGACCTGTTCACCGCCGCCGAGCAGCAGGGCAAGGACCAGGTCCGCGTCGAGAGCCTCCTGCGTCCCGCGCACGTCGTGCCGGAGAGCAAGTCGCTCGCGCGCCTGCTGGCGGACTTCCGGCGCTCGAAGATCCACATGGCGCTCGTCGTCGACGAGTACGGCTCGCTTGCCGGCATCGTCACGCTCGAGGACCTCATCGAGGAGATCGTCGGCGAGATCGACGACGAGCACGACCGCCCCGACCGGCCGCTCGAGCGCATCGCCGAGGGCCACATCAGGGTCGACGGCAAGTACTCCGTGGAGGAACTCAACGAGCAGTTCGGCCTGGACCTGCCCCACGACGACTACCACACGATCGGCGGCGTGGTCTTCGGGCTGCTCGGTCAGGCGCCGCACGAAGGTGACGTCGTGCGCCTCGGTGGCGTGCGCATGGAGGTCGTGGAGACCGACGGCCCGCGCATCGTGCACGTCGACATCATCATGCGCGACGTGACGACCGAACCGATCGACAACGACGGTGCCGGCACCGAGCAGCTCGGCGACGTGTCGGGCCTCGAGCTGCAGCCCAGCGACGACGACGCATCCGAGTCGGACATGGACCTCATCCCGGGTGCGGACTCGCGCCGCACGGGCGGCGGCGGCCCGCAGGGCTGACCGAGCGTTCGGCCGCCCGGCTCGCGCCGCCCATGGCACAGGCGTTGCGCTCAGCGCGACGCTGGTGACATCAGCGCGTGTTTGGGGAGCGGCTCGCGCCGCTGATGGCACAGGCGTTGCGCTCAGGGGTACGCTGGTGACACGGGCAGGTGACACGGCGGCTCGAGCACGCCGCGCGCGGCGACGCCAATCGCGATCAGGCCGCGGCGGCATCCTCGTCGGCGGTGGAGGTGTCCACCTTCGCGCCGAGTGGGTTGACGATCTCGACGCCCTGGTCGTCGTGCTCGAGCGCGATGTCGTGCTCGATGCACCAGGAATCGATGACGTCCATGAACACGGCGACGACCGCCGGGTCGAACTGCGTACCCGCGTTCTCGGTCAGGATGCGGCGCGCGAACGCGTGCGGCTGACCTGCACGATAGGGGCGATCGCTCGTGATCGCGTGATAGGCGTCGCAGACGAAGATGATGCGGCTCGCCAGCGGGATCTGCTCACCGCTGATGCCGTCGGGATAGCCCCGGCCGTCCCAGCGCTCATGTTCGTGGCGCACGATCGGCGCGACGTTCTTGAGGAAGCCGATCGGCTTGAGGATGCGCTCGCCCACGATCGTGTGGGACTTCATGACCTCGAACTCGGCTTCGGTGAGTCGTCCGGGCTTGTTGAGGATGTCGTCGGGAATCGCGACCTTGCCGATGTCGTGCAGGATCGCGCCGAGCTCCAGGTCGCGGAGCTGGTCCTCGTCCATGCCGAGGCGCCGGCCGGTGTCGAGCGCCCATTCGGCGACGACGTCGGAGTGATCGGCCGTGTACTGGTCGCGCGCCTCGAGCGCGTGGACGAGCGCCTGGATCGTGTCCTTGTAGTTGCGCTCGATGTTGTCGGTCGCGTCGATCGCCACCAGGCACGCCGCGGCGTGTTCACACACGGAGCCGAGCAGTGCGAGGTCGTCGGTCTCCTGCTCGGGCGTGACGGTGTCCGGCTGTTCGACGTAGAGGACCGCATGGATGCGCTCGCCGCTGATGAGCGGAATCGCGTGGCACGTGCGGTCATGTCGCTCGACGCGGCTCGCGCGGCGTCGATGCAGCGCGGTCGACACGAGCGAGCGCTCGCGATCGGCGCCGCGAGCGGGGACGGTGCCCGCATGAGTCAGCGTCTTGAGCTCGGAGTCGTACATCGCGCCGCGCGTGTAGCCGAACAGCGCGCCGATACCGAGCACCACCGCGTTGTACAGGTCGTCGCGAGTCTGCGAACCGGTGACCGTTCGCGCGAGCGTGTTCGCAGCCGACAGGCGGCTCGCGCGAACGTGTTCGCGGGCGAACAGCTGTGCGTTTTCGAGGGCGACTGACACTGCCGGCGCAAGCGCGCGGAGCAGTTCCACGACGCGAGCCTCGTCGTCGGTGAAGGAGCAGTTGTCGAGATCGATCGGCAGGCCGACGAGCAGCACGCCGGTGCAGCGCTCGCCGATCCGCAGCGACACGCCCCAGACCGCGGTTCCTTCCAGGTTCTCGTGGCCTGCGAGTGCGCTCAGGCCGAGCGCCGCGCACATGCGGAGCGCAGGGCGCGACAGTCGAATCGGTCCGCGGGCATCGAGCGAGGGGGCGACGAAATCGACTTCAGGTTCGGTGGCGACACGCAGCGTGCCGTCGCTCGGCGGCGTGAGCATCGGCACCACGAGGCGACCAGTGGAGTCGACCGGAAGCACCGCCACCGCAGCATCGCCGATCATGTCGCACACGAGCTGCTCGACTGCCGCGCGCAGCGACGGGACGTCGCGCTCGTCGGTGAGTTCCGACAGCACGCGGTTCTGCACGCGCATGCTCATCGCGGCATCCTGTGCGGCGCGATGCAGATCGGCCTTCTCGAGCGCTGCAGCTACCTGCTGCGCATAGATCGTCATCGCCTCGAGCTCGTGCTCGTCCGGCGTCTGCTCCGGCACGACGGTGATCGCACCGAGCACGCGTTCGCCGACGACGAGCGCGTGTACGCTCACCTCGGTCGCGTCCATCGTGAACAGCAGGCGGCGCCACTCGATGCCGATGCCGTTGCCGAGCTCGTTCGCATGGATCGACTGTGCAAGACCGCCGCGCGCGATGCGAACCAGGTTCGCCGGCAGCGAAGCAGGGGCGTCGCCCCCGATGCCGGCGCTCGCCAGATGCACCGGACGACGACCGTCGAATCGCCAGACGTCCGCTCGCCGCGCGCCGAGGAAGCGGACCATCGCGTCGGCAGCGTTTCCGGGGACGACCGCCGGATCGAGCGCCATGGTGGCCGCGCTCGTCGCACGACTGACGGCGCGCAGGAGCGCGTCACCAGGTCGGTCGTTCGTGGGTCGTCCGGATGGCATGAGCCACGTATCGGCCCGAACTTCGTGAAACTTGACCCTTTGATCGCAACCGGTGATCGATCGCTCACCCGTCCGAACCATGTGCTCCAATCCCGGAAGAGGTTTCGTGCGGGGTAGGAACCGTCGGTGACCGTCAGCGCCAATGAACATGAACACACGCGCGACCTGCGCGCGCCCGTACGTGGACGGATGATCGGAATCGTTCGAGCATTCAAGCTGGGGCCCGGCCCTGCCGATACCACCGTTCGTGGAGGTCATCGCCATCACCCGTGCCCGCACCCGCCCTCGTCCGCTCTGGCAGCGAGTCGACCCGTGGCTGCTCGGCGCACTCGCGCTGATCGCCGCGGTCGCGATCTGGACGATGGCTCCCTTCGCCGGTGGCGCGATCGCGCCGGTACAGAGCGACACCCGCATCGAGGTCGAGGTTCCCGTGGCGACGAGCGTCACGCCCGGCTGGACGAGCGGCGCGAACGTCAGGCTCGGCAACATCTCGTTCCCGGGTGTCCCGGTGGATGCGACGAGCGCCGGCTGGGGCATGTCCACGAACTGGATCAACGGGTACGAGGTTCGCATCCGCGCAACGACCGATCCGGCGCTGCGCGGAAACAACTCCGTCGACGGCAAGGGCGCACGATCCGCATTCGCCGACTACACCACCGCTGGATGTCCCTGTCCCTGGAACGTGAACACGTTCAAGCAGGGCGTATTCGGCTACTCGGTCAGCGTCGACACCACCAGCGGCGCGGCGGCACTGGACGCCGACAAGTGGGGCACCGATCGCGCACGCAAGTGGCGTGGCTTCACACGCTCTTCGTATCGCGCGTACTCGACCGCAGGCGGCACCGGCCAGTACACGATGTCAGTGCACCTTCGCTCGATGATTCCCGACGGCACCACGCAGCTCGCGGGCTCCTACCGCGCCAGCATGGTCGTCTCCGCGCACCCGCTCGGCTAGTCGCCGCTGCCGCGCTCGCGGCGCTGCTCGCACTGCCCGCCACGACGCACGCCGTCGCGGCCCCCGATCGCGACGAGGCGATCACTTTCGATCGCGCCGTGTACTTTCTCGAGGTCGATCCGGGCGAACGCCTGACCGTGCCGCTCGTGATCAAGAACTCGACGCGCTTCGAGCCCACCTTCACGAGCGAGCGGCTCGACATGCAGTCCGGTGAGGGGACCGGCAGCACCGCATTCAGCTACCTGCCGATCGGCGGGGCCCCGCGCGGTGCGGGGGAATGGGTCCGGCCAATCGCGCCCACGCGCATCACGATCCCCGCGCTTGAGCAGGTCGAGCTCGACGTCGTGGTCCAGGTGCCGGAGGACGCGGGAGCGGGCGGGCACTTCGCTGCGATCATGTTCCGGGCGCCCGATCCCCGGCCAGACGCTGAGGTGAGCTTCGAAGTGCGCCAGCCGGTCGCGCTGTTCTTCACCGTCAGCGGCGATTTCGAACGCGACGTTCGCGTGACCGCAACGCCGACGGATCGCTGGCGATGGAAGGGTGGTCGAGCGACCTGGGACGTGCACGTGCGCAACGAGGGCGACGTTCATGAACCGATCTCCGGACGGGTACGCGTCGACGGCATCTTCGGCGGCGCGAGCTCACGTCGGCTCGCCGCCGGAATCCTGTTTCCGGGCGAGGAACGCACGCAGCAGGTCAGCTTCGACCTTCGATCCGCGCCCGACCTGCTCCGATCACAGGCGCGCGTGGACCTCGACGACGCGCGATCGGTGGTCGACGACGCTCCAAGCGTGTTCGTGCTGCCCATCTGGGTGCTGGTGCTCATCGCTGCCGCGTGCATCGTGATCGTGGCGCGAATTCGCCTGCGCGGGAGGCGCCACGGTGCGCCTGATGACGCTGAGCTCGACGATCATGAGGACCGGATCGGCTCGTGATCGTAAAGCCGATGCGGTTCGGTGCCGATAGGGCTTGCATGAGCCCTCGGCGCCTGCGTTCACGCGTGCTCGACCTTGCCGTGACCACGGTCTGCGTCGCATGCCTTGCTGCGCCCTTCCTCGCAACGTCCAACGCTGCCGATGAAGGGTCCGCGGTCGTTGAGAGCGCGAGCGTCGTCGATCAGCGGGTCCTCGCCGGCGGCGTCATCTCCAATCCGCTCAACGGAACCTTCGAAGCCGGCGGCAGCGGCACGCGCGACGGGTCCGTGGCGTGGGACGTGTGGGGATCTGGTCCAGACGGTCTCAAACTGGTCGTGTCCACCACTCGTTCGCCGGCGATGCGCGATGCCAAGAACGGGATCGACGTCGCCGACTACGGGTCGAATCCCGAGACGTGGTCGGTGGGATCGAGCGAACGGCGCTTCGGCATGACGGTCGTCGGCAACCTCTCGCTCGGACGCTTCGGTGACGGCTCCAAGTGGCGAGGCTTCGATGGCGGCCGCGCGATCGAGGCATCGCGCCGTGCCGCGCCGACGCCGCGTACACGCACGACGATCAAGCTTCGCGCCCAGTTCGGATCCTCGCTGCCCGCCGGCGCGCGTCCGACGGCGACCATCCAGGCGACCGCACTGCCCAATCTCTAGGACCTGACGTGATCACCCGCACCCGCCCACATCGCACGACGACCAGCCTCGCCGGCATGTTGCTGGTGCTCGTTGCAATGCTTGCGATCGTCGCACCCGTACAGGCAGCGACGGGCGGTGACGACTCGGTCGGATTCGGCGTGGCGCCGATGCGCTTCGACGTGGAGACGAACGCCGGCGCGACGTCGACCCACTCGATCACGATCACCAACACGAATACCGCCCCCACGAGGTTCACCTTCTCGAAGGAAGATTTCGAGGGCGACAAGGAAGATCCGGCGCTCACCCCCGTGCTGCTCGGCGGCAAGTTCAGGTCCGACATCTCCGGGTACGACTGGATCTCCACTCCGGATGCCATCACGATCCCACCCGACCAGTCACGCACCCTGGCGGTCCGCGTCAACGTGCCTGCGGGCGCGACGGGCGCGCACTATGCCGCGCTGATCGTCACGGGAGAATCTCGATCAGCTGGCGAACTCACTGCCGAGAGCCGCCTCGGCGTGCTGTTTCTCATGAACGCGGGTGGCGCTCCGCCGCCCGACATCGTCATCACCGAGACGACGATCGTCGGCCCCGGCAGGACCGTCACGAGGTTCATCAACCAGGGCTCGACCCCGGTCAAGAACACCAAGGGCACGAAGACCCGCAACCCGAAGGGTCCCGGGCCGACGACGAAGACGGACGGGAAATGCACCCCGTACGTCATGCCAGGGGCGGCAGGCGAATGCGTCTTCACCGACGAGAACGGTGACGATGCCGGGCTGCTGCCGATCGGCCCCGTCGACGAGTTTGTCGAGGTCGTCGGCAATCCCGGTGACGAGGAGACCGCAGCTCGCGGCGAACTGCCGACCGAGTGGGCGGGCACCTGGTCGAGCATGCTGCTGCCGCTCGTCGGCGTCGCGCTGTTCGTCCTCTACTTCCTGTTCCTGCGCCGGCGGCGCAAGGACGAGGAAGCGGAGGAAGTTGCCTTCGCAGGCAGCTCGTTCACCTGACGTAGTCGTCGCCCGTCAGGTCGTCGTCGGCATCGTCGTCGGCATCGTCGTCGGCATCGTCGTCGGCATCGTCGTCGTTCGCAACGTCATCGTCTGACACGTCCTCGTCCCAGGCTTCGTCGTCATCGTCCACGTCGAGGTCGTCGTTGTCATCCGGATCGGCCGGCGCGACCGGCGCCGGACCGCGCGCCTCGTCCGCTGCGAGTTCCTCGCGCAGGAATCGGTTGAGCTCCCGGCGCTGCGACAACCACCGCGCGAGAAACCACACGCACACGAGGAAGACGAGCACCAGCACCGCGGCGAGCACGCGCGCCCACGTCGGGACGACCCAGACGGTGCGCGACGCCACCAGCGTCGTGCCGACCGGCTCGATGCGCAGTCGCGTCGTCACCGTATAGCGACCCAACTGGAGGTCCCTGGTTCCGAGCTTCGGTGCGCCCTCCGAGCCCTTCTCGCTGGCCGACGTCTGGATCGTGCGCGGCTCACCGGGCACGACGTACTGGCGATCGATGTCGACCGTCTGGTCCTTGCCGGGCCCGCTCAGCTTGATGGTGCCTTCGAACGTGAAGAACTCGTCGCCGAGGTTCTCGATCACGAGGTCCGGCCGAAGCGGCCCCTTCGAGACGAGCCCGGGCACGTCGAATTGCTTCATCGCGGCTTCGGGCGGTTCGCCGCCCTCGACCGCGATGAACAGCAGCGGGCCGGTCTCCGGCACGGCCTGCACCTGGCTGCCGCCACCGTCTGCCTCCGGAGGAATCACGCGCAGCAGCGCCGCTCCCAGGAACGTGCCGCCCGGGCTGTTTTCGGGGACCTCGATCCGCAGGGGCAGGTCGACGGACGTTCCCGCCGGAATCCGGTAGCGCTGCTTCGGGAGACTGAACCAGCCACGCGTCGAGAACGCGGTCGTCTCGGGCGCGTCGTCACGAATCAGGACGGGTGCGTAGTCCTCACCGAAGCCGAAGTCGGCGTGGATGAGCTCCACGGCGATCGCCTCGGTCCCGGACGCGGTGGCGGTGATCGTCTCGGTGACGACCTCTCCGGCCTCGGCCTCGACATCGATGATGAGCGGCGAGACCGTCAACTCCGCGTCTGCATGCGCCAACGGCGCCACGGCGCACAGCAAGGCGGCCGCCAGCGAGGCGGCGCGGACCAGACGTGCGGCGAGGCGTGCCAGGACGGGTCGTCCTACGGTCGGCGCGCGGTGAGCGTCGGTCGCGTGGGCGGGGTGAGCATGCTCTCGTCGCTCCACTCGGTGCCGAGGCAGATCATCCCGACGTAGCGCTCGTCGTCGAGCACGGGCAGGTGGTGCACGCGCTTCTCCTGGAGCTTGGCGGTCGCGTAGGCGGCCGTCGAGCTCGCCTGGATGGTGACGAGCTTCTCGGTGGTCATGATCGAGGACACCGGCTTGTCGCCGAGGGCATCGCCCTCGGCTGCGAACGCATCCACGATGTCCCAGTCAGTGACGATGCCAACGAGCTTTTCGCCCTCGACGACAGGCACGGCCCGCACATCGGCGTCGCTCATGACCTTGGCCGCGTCACGCACCGTGACGTCGGTCACGATCGTGGGGAAGGACTCGGTCTCTTCGAGGATCTGGCGAACGAGCATCGATGTGCCTTTCACAATTTCGGGGGGACCACGGGCGCTTACCCCATTGGGCGGTGCGGAAACCGTACCAGAGGTTCGCGTGGGGGGAATGCCATCGCGTGTAGGATCGTTCGCATCATGGCGCGCGCAACTGCAACGAAGACATCCAAGGACAAGCCGATCAAGCTGGACGACGCGGATTGGAAGATCCTCGGCCTGCTCCAGACCGACGGTCGAGCCACCTACGCACGTCTCGCCGAGGCAGCAGGCATTTCCACTGCCAGCGCGCACGATCGCGTGCGCAAGCTCGAGCAGCGCGGCGTGATCATGGGGTACCAGGCGCTCGTCAACCCGCGCGCCGTGGGCGCCGAGGTGACCGCCTTCGTCGCGGTCTCCGAGCGTGGCGGTGCCACGTACATGGACGCGCGTGACCGTCTCATCGCGCTGCAGGGCGTGGAGGAGTGCCATTCCGTGGCCGGCGACGAGAGCTTCCTGCTCAAGGTGCGCGCGCAGAGCACCGTCGCGCTCGAGCGCCTCGTCTGGAACATCCGCTCGATCGCCCGCATCGAGCGCACGCGAACGATGATCGTGCTGTCGACCGCGGCCGAGCGACGTCCGGTCGATCCGTTCCCGGACCCCGAGCCGCCGCCAACGAGCGTCACGCCCGGCGAAGAGCACCCCGAGCTCGCGCCCTGAGCCATAACGGCACCGTGTGCTTGCGCGTCTGAATCGCGGCCCTATACTACGACGTGTAGTAGACCGGGGAGCTTCGTGAATCTCAATCGACGGACCGCGATTCCGATCGGTGCCGTGCTCGTGATCGCAGCCGTCGTCCTGTTCGTGCTCCTCGCGGGCGAGGACGATGCCGCGGGGCCCGAAGGCATCGAGCTGGGCGGCAT
>JBBQUY010000084.1:0-13714 GCA_038212015.1 Gaiellales bacterium
ATGAAGATGGGCCATGCGGCACTTGACGGATTCGCTGCGACGACGTAACGGTCAGTGCCGTTCTGTCGTCAATTCGACCATGACTGTCACGAAAGCGCCAGCTTTTCGACGCGATTTTTACAGCACCCTAACAATGGCCGCATCCTGCAATACCGCATGTGGGCGTGGGTGTCAGAAGATCACGTGCGGCGGTCGAACGAAAGTCGTACCGGGACGCCTCAGGCCGGGGTGCTGGCGAGAGCCCGGTGCAGGTCTGCGGGGGCGCCCTTGCCGTTGAGCTCGCGCCAGCCGAGCGCATGCTCGGCCTGCATCATCTTGTGAATCTGGGTCGTGCCCTCGTAGATGATCGGCGCGCGACTGTTCCTGAAGAAGCGCGCGATGCCGGTCTCCTCGTCGAAGCCCATCGCGCCATGGATCTGCAGCGCATTGTGCGCCGAGCGGAACGCAGCTTCCGTGGCGATCCACTTGGCCAGGCTCGTCTCGCGCGTGTTGCGCACGCCGGCATTCTTGGCCCACGCGGCCTTCCACACGAGCAGGCGGCTCATCTCGTAGTCGGCAGCCATCTGGGCGATGAAGTCCTGCACGAACTGATGCGTGCCGATCTTTTTGCCCATCGTCTCGCGCTCGTTGGCGTACTTCGTCGACGCCTCCAGGCACGCGCGGATCACGCCGACCGCACCCGCGGCGACGGTGAAGCGGCCATGGTCGAGCGAGTACATCGCGATCTTGAAGCCCTCGCCCTCCGCGCCGATGAGGCGGTCGGCCGGCAGGCGAACGTCGCTGAAGAACAGGCTGCTCGTGTCGCCCGCCCAGACGCCGAGCTTGTGGTTGTAGAGCTGCGTGGAGACGCCGTCGTCGTTCTTGAGGTCGACGACGAACGCCGAGATGCCCTTGTGCGCCGCGGCCGGGTCGGTCTTGGCGAAGACCAGTGCATGGTCGGCGGTCGTGCCGAAGCTGATCCAGCTCTTCTCGCCGTTGAGCACATACGAGCCGTCGCCCTGCTTGATGGCGGTCGTCTTCATGGCCGCGACGTCGGAGCCGGCATCCGGCTCGGTCAGGCCGAAGCAGGCGATCTTCTCGCCGGTCGCCTGCGGGCGCAGCCAGCGTTCCTTCTGCTCGTCGTTGGCGTTGCCGAGCAGCGACAGCGAGTTGAGGCCGACGTGCACGCTGATGAGCGTGCGCAGCGCTGCCTCGCCGCGCTCGATCTCCTCGCAGATGAGCGCTTCGCTGATGAAGTCCAGGCCGGCGCCGCCCCACTCGGTCGGGATCGGTGCGCCGAGGATGCCCAGATCGCGCATCCCGTCGATGAGCGACATGTCGAGCTTGTGCTCCATGTCGTTCTGCACGGCGACGGGCAGGACCCGCTCGTCGACGAAGCTTCGGACGGCGTCCTGGATGTGCTGCTGCTCTTCGGTGAGCGAGAGGTCGATGGCCATGCCCGCGAGCCTATCGCGCGCGAGCAGGCGGGCGTGCGACTACGTGCGGGCATGCGGGTACGAGGTCGATCGGGCCCCCCACAGAACCGGCGGGCGGCGGCTCCGATCCTGCCGATGTCACCAGCGTCGCGCTCACCGCAACGCCTGTGACATCAGCCGGCGCTCAGACCAGCGTGCGTGCCGCCGATGTCACCAGCGTCGCGCTCACCGCAACGCCTGTGACATCAGCGCGCCTGCATGCAGGCCAGTGGACCAGTGGATGCGGATCAGGTTCGCTGGTCCTTGATTCCGCGAATCAACGACCGACGAACGACTTGATCTCGCCGAGGGTCGCCTTGCCGATCGCCGCCTGGCGGATCAGGTCGGCCAGGTCGCGCGCCTTGTCGACGGAGAGGCCGTGCTCGGCTGCGATCGCGTCCGCGACGCGGCGCGGCACGAACGACGCCGACTTGCCCTGCAGCAGCTCGAGCGCCGTTGCCTTGCCCTCGGTGGTCCGGCGATCGATGCCGGCCATCTGCAGCAGCTCGCGCAGCAGCGCCGGACCATCGGTGTAGCGACCCTTGGCCGTCTCGACCTGATCCTTCGGCGGCTGCGGCAGGTGCGTGCGGTTCCAGGACGGCCAGTCGACGGGCTCGTTCTTCGTGTCGCGCGCGGGGCGTGCGACGAGCGAGAAGTCCGCCCCGGCCTTCGCAACGGCGCCCTTGATGTCGCCGGGGGAGAGCACTTCCGGAACGGCCTCTTCCATGACGGACGTCCACTCGGGGCCGCGCGGACCCATCGGCGAGATCGAGTGGTGCGTTTCGTGCAGCGCGGTGTCCCACGCCCACTTGGCGGCGCGCTCCCGCTTTTCGACGGGTCGCAGCTGGGTCTGGTCGCCCGGCTGGATGCGGTACAGGCCGACGGATGCCAGGAAGTCGCGCGAGACATCGGGCATGAGCACGATGTGGCCCTGGCCGTTCCACGCCGCGGCGAACGCGACGTTCTCAGCTTCGCCCGCCGCGAGCTGCTTGGCGCCCTCGGATGCGAAGACCTTGCGCAGCTCCGTGCGCAGCTGATCGCGCGTGAGGTCAGGGAACTGCTCGGCAGCCTTGTCCAGGTCCTTGCGGGTCGGTTCGAGCATCTGGTCGATCGAATGGCCCTGTCGCGTGGCGCTGTCTGCCCAGTTGAGGATCGAGACGCCCTTGGACGCGTGCTCGTCGGGCAGCAGCGTGATCGTCTTGAGGTCCTCGTTGCCCTGATGGGCGTCGACGATCGACGCGAAGCTGCGGACGGCGCGCTCGAGCGTGGCGCCGTCCTTGGTCTTGAACAGCGCGATCGCTGCGGCGCTGTCCGGAACCACCGTGCGTCCGGCGATCGGGCCGGAACCCTCGAAGCGGAGCCGAATCGAGCGATCGATCTCGGATGCGACCGAGCCCTTGCCGATGCGGGCGACCTGCAGCTCACGCGGCAGCAGCGTCGCGGCGGAGGTCGGGGGCTTGGGGGCTGAGGCGGTGAGGGGAGAAAACTGCATACGTCATGCTCCCCGACCACGGCGGGTTCCTGCGGGCTGAACCGTACCGGCGGCCGTGCCGGTCCGCGACCGCGGCCGCCCGAGGCCTCGGGCGGCGCCAGATCCAGGAGCCCACACCGCTGGGGGCCACGTGCAGGCGTTTCGATACGGCAGGGCGTGGAAAGCTCCCTTGCGAAGCCGCGGACTCGCACGAATCCGGCCCGCCTGCGAATATTGACTGACGGGTCAATCAATGGTCCGCACTGATGGAGGAACGGGCGCCGGCATCCGGTCGGGGCCCCGATGGAGAGGGATCCGCCAAGATGACCGACACGCAGACCGTTGCCGACGTCATGCAGGAGATGCAGGGCAAGTTCAAGTCGGAGAAGGCAGCCGGCATGAACGAGACGTTCCAGTTCGACATCACCGGCGACGGTGGTGGCCAGTGGAACGCAGTCATCAACGACGGCGAGGCGAGCTTCAACGAGGGCGTCGCCGACGACCCCTCGGTGACGATCACCGCCGGCGCCGACGACTGGATCCGCATCGTGAACGGCCAGCTCAACCCGCAGATGGCATTCATGACGGGCAAGATCAAGGTGAAGGGCAATATCGGCCTCGCCACCAAGCTCGGGTCGCTGTTCCTCTAGGACGCACCCGGAACCGATTCACCGCCGGAAGGGCGGGGCGACCACGAGGTCGCCTCGCCCGCCGGTCGGATCGGAATCATCACCACCCCAACGCGCCGCGGCGGCTGTCGCGGCTTCCGCACGAGAGGACCCACAGTGGCAGTGGCTACCAGCACCGGTGTGTCGTTTGAACTGACCGACGACCAGAAGGAATACCGCACGCTCGCCCACGACTTCGCCGAGGGTGAGATTCGCCCCGTCGCAGCCGAGGCCGACCAGCAGTCCAAGCTGCCGATCGAGGTCCTTCGCAAGGGCTGGGAGACCGGCCTCATGAACCTGCACGTGCCCGAGCAGTACGGCGGCGCGGGCCTCGGCTCGCTCGACGGCGTGCTCGTCATGGAGGAGCTCGCATGGGGCTGCTCCGGCATCGCGACGTCGATGGAGGCGAACGGCCTGGGCGCCGCGCCCGTCATCATCGCCGGCACCGAGGCGCAGAAGGAGAAGTACCTCGGCATGCTGACCGAGGACTTCAAGTTCGCGGCATTCGGCCTCACCGAGCCGGGCGCCGGCTCCGACGTGTCCGGCATCCAGACCACGGCGACGCTGAGCGAGGATGGCACGCACTACGTCATCAACGGCTCAAAGACGTTCATCACGAACGCCGAGATCGCCGACTGGATCACGATCTTCGCGATGACCGACAAGAGCGCGGGCCACCGCGGCCTGACCGCGTTCATCATGGACGTGAAGCAGGCGGACGGCACCCCGGCCGAGGGCTTCACGTGCGAAGGGCACATGGACAAGCTCGGCCAGCGCGCCAGCCCGACCAACGCCATCGCGTTCATGGACATGAAGATCCCCGTCGAGAATCGCCTCGGCGAGGAGGGCGAGGGCTTCAAGATCGCCATGAAGACGCTCGACGCGACGCGTCCGGGTGTCGGCGGCATGGCAACGGGCGTCGCTCGCGCCGCGCTCGAGTACGCCATGGCGTACGCGGTCGAGCGCGTTCAGTTCGGCATGCCGATCGCGATGAACCAGGGCGTCAACTTCCTGATCGCCGACATGGCGACCAACATCGAGGCGGCTCGACTGCTGACGTGGCAGGGCGCGTGGCTGCACGACCAGGGCAAGCGCGCGACGCTCCAGTCGTCGCATGCGAAGCGCTTCGCGGCCGACAGCTGCATGTCGGCCACGACCGACGCGGTACAGATCTTCGGTGGGTACGGCTACACGAAGGAGTACCCGGTCGAGAAGCTCATGCGCGATGCCAAGATCTTCCAGATCTACGAAGGCACCTCGCAGATCCAGCGCCTCGTCATCGCCAAGGAACTGATGATGCCGCGCAGCTGAGCCTCGGCTCGACACCAGAATCACGTGATGGAGGGGGTCCGGTTCGCCGGGCCCCCTTCGTCATGGAATACCTGCGCCTCGCCTGATCCGATCGGGCGATCCGCGGGTAGCACCAGCACATGCGCGTGCTGGTGGTCGATGACGATGAGGAGATTCGAGTGTCGCTGCGGCGAGCGCTCGCGCTCGACGGCCATGACGCGACCCTCGAGGCCGACGCGGAAGCCGCCCTGGAACGACTTCGCGGCGGCGAGCGCTTCGACGTGGTCGTGCTCGATCGCGGACTGCCCGGCATCGACGGCGTGGAAGCCTGCCGACGCATCCGCGCCGCGGAGCTCGACATCGCGGTGCTCATGCTCACCGCGCTCGGCGCGGTCCGCGACCGCGTCGACGGCCTCGACGCCGGCGCCGACGACTACGTCGTCAAGCCCTTCGACATCGACGAGTTTCTCGCGCGCGTTCGCGCGGTGGCGCGGCGGCGCGCCACCGCGGCTCCTGCGGACGGGGCACCCGCACCAGCGCGCGTGCTGCGGGTCGGTGGCCTGGTCGTCGACGAAACCAGCTGGACCGCGCGCCGCGGCGACCGACTGCTCGAGCTGACACGCACCGAGTTCCGGCTGCTCGTGACGCTCGCCGAGCGAGCCGGCTCCGTGATCGGTCGCGCGGAGCTCATGCACGCGGTCTGGGACTACGACTTCGGAACGTCGTCGTCGAACCTCGACGTATACGTGTCGTACCTGCGCCGCAAGCTGGAAGCCAACGGCGAATCGCGACTGGTGCACACCGTTCGCGGCGTCGGCTACGTGATGCGGTCCGATTCGTGACGACCGGCATTCGTTTCGCGCTCTGGGCGACGATCGCCGGTTCGCTCGCCGTGCTGCTCGCAGGCGCCGTCGCGCTCGTGGTCGTGGACAGCACGCTCGACACGGTCGTCGACGATCGACTGCTTTCGACGGTCGAGGACGTCACGACCTGCGCATCGATCCGTGCCGCGGGCGACGCGACCGCAGACGATCGGGTCGTGTCGATCCTCGACTCGCTCGATCGCGAGACCTGCCGCTCGTCGCCCGTCGCGCCAAGTCCTCGCGCGCTCGGTCTCGACGCGGACGGGTTCGCGACGCGCGTCGTCGACGGTGCACGCTGGCGAACGTACGCGCAGACATCTCCGACGACCGGCGGTCACGTGCTCGTGGCCGAACGCATCGAGGCGCATGAGCTCGCGCGAGCCGATGCGCGGCGCGCGATCATCGTCGCGATGGTCCTGGGCACGCTGCTCGCCGCGGCCGGGGGTGCGATCGCAGCGATTCCGGCGCGCCGCAAGATCGCGCGGCTGCTGGACCGCATCCGTGCAGCCGGCCGCGACCGGTCCGGGACGGCGACGGTCGGCCGGATCGGCGGTCGCGACCTGGACGCAGCCGCAGCATCGTTTGACGAGCTGCTCGCCGACGTGCGGCTGGCGGACGTCGCCCAGCGCCGACTCGTCTCCGACGCCGCACACCAGCTTCGCACTCCGATCACGAGCCTGCGCACCAACGCGCAGCTGCTCGAACGACAGGCAGGGCTCGATCCGGAGGCGCGCGATCTCGCCGAACGCATCGCACGCCAGGCGGCGGCCGTGTCGGACCTCGTCTCGGGAATCGTCGACTACACCGCCATCACGGCGTGGTCGGGGGAGCGCGCCGCCACGCAGCTCGACGCGCTCGCGTCCGATGCGATCGCTCGCGCCGCCGCACGCTGGCCCGATGCGACGTTCACGATCACCGGCGACGGTTCGCGCGAGGAGGTCGACGGAGAGCTCGTCGTGCGAGCGCTCGGCAACGTGCTCGACAACGCGGTCGTCCATGGGGGCGGCGTGGTCCGGGTCGAGGTGCGCGACAGGTGCTGCTTCGTCAGCGACGACGGTCCTGGGTTCTCGGGTGACGACGACGACGCGTTCCGCCCGTTCAGCAGCGGCGGCGACGGATCCGGCCTCGGACTCGCGTTCGTGCGCCACGTCGCCCGCGCCCATGGCGGCGACGCATGGATCGAGCAGCACGTGCCCGCCGTGGTCGGCGTGTGCTTTCACGGGAAACTCTCGGATTCGTCTCGGGCAGCTCTCGGTCCGCGTGCCGATGTCGACGGCGTCAACGACGAGGGATGACCAGATGCGAACTGACGCCGGCCAGGACGACGCAACCGACACGCCGGACGATGCGGACGTGACCAGGCGTCTGCTCGTGTCGGCGCTGGCGCGCGGCGCTCGACTGCTCGCCACGCCCGCGGCGATCGTCGTTGCGTGGCTCGTCGTCGTCTCCCAGTGGAACTCGAGCGACGAGCAGTTGTTCAACTGGGCGACGACGACCGCCGCGATCGTGCTGGGGGTCGTCACCGGCGCTTGGCTCCTCTCGCTGAAGTTCCCTGCACTGCGTCGAGCGCTGCTTCCCTTCGAAGGCGGGCTCGTCGTCGGGGCCGTCGTGCTTGCCGCCGCCACGCAGGGACGCGAGGTGGACATGCTCGGCGACCGGATGGCGATCGCGTTCACGTTCGGCGTCATTGCCGCGCTGCTGCTCGCGTTCATGCAGCAGCTCGTCGCTGGTCGTCGACGAGCACGCGCCTGGCTCGGCGGGGTCGTCGTCGTGTGCATGATCGTGGGCATTGCCGTGCCGGCTACGCTCGACTGGCTGGAACGTGACACGTTGCCCGGTGTCTACGCCGTGTCCGCCGGCGAGGTCATCGCGCGTGCCACCGATGACGGGTTCCGGATCGACGACGTCTCGCTCCGATACGGCGTCTCGTCCCTCGCGACCGGGTATTTCGACGACATGGCGCTCGCCGGGGGAAGCATCTACGCGGAATCGGTCGTGCCGATGGATCCCGCAACCGGCGAGACGTTCGATCCCGCAACCGGCGAACCGATCGCGGATCCCGCACCCGTCGGGGACTCGTCGGCATCCGGTCCGAACCTGCAGAGCGACTGGGCGCAGCTGCTCGTGCAGTCCGACGGAGCAATTCGGCTCGTCGTCACGCAGGCGGTCGCAGACGGCATCGACGAGCGAGTGATCGGATCGCTGCGCAGCGGCAGCTGCCAGACCGCTGGCGATGCGAAGGTGCTTGCGGGATTCGACATCCCGAAGGGCACCGAATACGTCGAACGTGACCTGTCGATCACGGTCGAGGACCTGCGCCTGGGCGACCAGCTGAGTATCGTCGTCGGCACCGAGCGGCCGCTCGCGCCCACGCGTTGCCTGCAGCTGCTCACGAGTTCCGGCATCGTGCTTGCCCAGCTGGGCGCGGCGAGCTTCGTCGAGGAGTGCGTCGAGCCGCTCGACCTTCCGAGCGGCAGCGAGTACCGGGTCCGCGCGAGCAGCTTCCAGGAGCCGGCCTGCGCCAGGCGGTTCGACGAGTACTCCCGGATCTCGAGCTCGCTGCTCGTGCCCAGGTCTCGCCTCGCCGCCTATCGCAGGTGCCATCGAACGCACGAAGCGGGCATCGAGACAACCGAACGGCCGCTGCCGAACGATGCGGTCGCAGTCACCTACCCCGACGACGTCTACGGCAGCTGCTTCTCCTTCGGAGCCAATGCGGCAACGTTGGGTGGCTTCGCGAACGCCGGTCCGGTCGTGCCGGGACCCGAGGCCGGGATCGCGTCCGTCGCTGTTCCGGCGGGGTCGATCGGCATGGCTGATTCGGCGCCGATGCCGCCGACCGAGGACCATGTTGGCTGACGCGCGCCAGTTCTCCTCGCAGGGCGTCGTCGGCTGCTAGTCTCGGTCCATACACGCGCGCACGCACGCGCGTGAGTCGCCGTCACGTCCGTGACGACACACACGAGGAGCGAGGTTCCCGATGCCCGAGGCCTTCATCTACGACGCGATCCGCACGCCACGCGGACGCGGCAAGAAGTCCGGATCCCTGTACGAGGTCAAGCCCGTCTCGCTCGTCGGCGGACTGCTGCAGGAGCTTCCGAGTCGAAATCCCAACCTCATCACCAACGAGGTCGATGACGTCATCCTCGGCTGCGTCACACCGGTCGGTGACCAGGGCGCTGACATAGCCCGCACCGCGGTGCTCGCAAGCGGGTTCGGCGAGCAGGTCGCTGGCGTGTCGCTCAATCGCTTCTGCGCGTCCGGCCTGGAAGCCGTCAACCAGGCGGCCGCGCGCGTGTGCAGCGGCTGGGAGGACCTGATCGTCGCTGGCGGCGTCGAGTCGATGAGCCGCGTGCCGATGGCGTCGGACGGTGGCGCCTGGGCGATGGATCCCGAGACCTCGCTCAACACGTCGTTCGTGCCCCAGGGCATCAGCGCCGACCTCATCGCGACCATCGAAGGCTATGACCGCCAGGCGGTCGACGAGTATGCGGTGCTCTCCCAGGATCGTGCAGCGACCGCGGTCGCCGAGGGACGATTCGCGAAGTCGCTGGTACCGGTCGTCGACCACAGCGGCCTGACTGTCCTGGACCACGACGAGCACATGCGTCCCGGTACGACGGTGGAAAGCCTGTCGAGTCTCAACCCCTCGTTCGAGGCCATGGGCGAGATGGGCGGCTTCAATGCAGTCGCGCTCCAGGAATTCGTCGAGGTCGAGAAGATCGAGCACGTCCACCATGCCGGCAACAGCTCCGGGATCGTCGACGGCGCAGGTCTCGTGCTCATCGGCAATGAAGCGGCCGGCACCCGGCACGGACTGACTCCGCGCGCACGAATCGTGTCAGTCGCAGTGACCGGCTCCAACCCCACGATCATGCTGACCGGCCCGGCACCCGCCGCGAAAAAGGCGCTCGCCAAGGCCGGAATGACGATGGAAGACATCGACCTGGTCGAGATGAACGAAGCGTTCGCGGCCGTCGTGCTCAAGTTCCTGAGCGACATGGGGGACTTCCCGGTCGAGCGCACCAACGTCAATGGCGGCGCGATCGCGCTCGGTCACCCGCTCGGCGCGACCGGCGCGATGATCCTCGGCACGCTCGTCGACGAACTCGAACGCACGCAGAAGCGCTTCGGCCTCGCCACCCTGTGCATCGGTGGCGGCATGGGCGTCGCCACGATCGTCGAACGCGTCTGACGCGCCTCGTCACGCGCCGCCCGTCACCACCGCATACGACACAGGAGCTTCCAGCACCATGACCACCACCGCACCGAGCCCCGCCGCCGACGCAGTCCGCTACGACATCGCCGACGGCATCGTCACGCTCACGATCGACGATCCGAACCAGAGCGTGAACACGATGAACGCCGCGTACATCGAGTCGTTCGAGGCCGCGGTGAACCGTCTCGCCGACGAGATCGCCGCGGACAAGGACGCAGTCAAGGGCGTCATCGTCACGTCCGGCAAGAAGACGTTTTTCGCGGGCGGCGACCTGAAGCTGTTCCAGCAGGCAACCAAGGCGGACGCTCCGCGGCTGTTCGGCGAGGTCGAGCGCGTCAAGGCGACGCTGCGTCGGCTCGAGACGATCGGCAAGCCCGTGGTGGCGGCGATCAACGGCGCGGCGCTCGGCGGCGGGTACGAGATCGCGCTCGCGACGCACCACCGCATCGCCGCCGCCGGTCGCTACGAGATCGGCCTGCCCGAGGCGAACCTCGGACTGCTGCCGGGCGGCGGCGGCGTGACGCGCACGGTGCGCATGTTCGGCATCCAGGAAGCGCTGATGGGGGTCCTCGTCAAGGGACCGGGGCCGCAGTTCTCGCCCGACAAGGCGCTGGAGAAGGGGCTCGTCGACCAGGTCGTTCCGGCCGACGAGCTGCTGTCGGCCGCGCGCACCTGGATCGAGGAGCACGCGAGCGACCGCGATGCGCGCACCCAGCCCTGGGATCGCGACGGCTACCGCATTCCCGGCGGTGCGCCGCAGAGCCCGAAGCTCGCGATGATGCTGCCGGCGTTTCCCGCGAACCTGCGCAAGCAGGTGAAGGGCGCCGACTACCGCGCCCCGAAGGCGATTCTCGCCGTCGCGGTGGAAGGCGCGCAGGTGGACTTCGACACCGCGTCACGGATCGAGTCGCGGTACTTCGTGGAGCTCGCGGTCGGTCAGCAGTCCAAGAACATGACCAAGGCGTTCTTCTTCGACCTCACCGCGATCAGCTCCGGCAACTCGCGCCCCGAGGGCATCGAGAAGCGGACGTTCACCAAGGTCGGCGTGATCGGCGCCGGCATGATGGGTGCCGGCATCGCCTACGTCAGCGCGAAGGCGGGCATCGACGTGGTGCTCAAGGACGTCTCGGTCGAAGCTGCCGAGAAGGGCAAGGCCTACAGCGAATCGCTCGTCAAGAAGGGCGTGCAGCGCGGCAAGGTCACCCAGGAAAAGGGCGACGAGCTGCTCGCACGCATCACGCCGACGGCCGACTACGCCGACCTCGAGGGCGTCGACATCGTGATCGAGGCGGTCTTCGAGAGCGAAGAGCTCAAGAAGGGCGTGTTCGCGGAACTCGAGTCGGTGGTGCTGCCCGATGCGCTGCTCGGCTCGAACACCTCGACGCTGCCGATCACCAACCTGCAGCAGGGCGTCGAGCGCACGAAGGACTTCATCGGCATCCACTTCTTCTCGCCGGTCGACAAGATGCAGCTCGTCGAGATCATCGCGGGCAAGGACACGGGCGACGAGGCGATCGCCCACGCGCTCGACTACGTCCAGCAGATCCGCAAGATCCCGATCGTGGTGAACGACTCGCGCGGCTTCTTCACGAGCCGCGTGATCGGGAAGTTCATCAACGAGGGCATCCGCATGCTCTCCGAAGGAGTCAATCCCGTCGCGCTCGAGCGCGCTGCGGTCATGGCCGGCTTCCCGACGGGCGTGCTGCAGCTGAGCGACGAGCTCAACCTCGAGCTCATGAAGAAGATCGGGCTCGCGACGAAGGCGGCCGTCGAGGCCGAGGGTGGCACGTACGTGCCCGAGCCCGCTGACGAGGTCGTCGAGTGGATGCTCGAGCAGGGGCGTGGCGGCAAGCTCGCCGGGGCCGGCTTCTACGAGTACGACGAGCGCGGCTCGCGCCTGGGTCTCTGGGACGGCCTGGCATCGAAGTTCCCGCAGGCCGCTGATCAGCCGAGCGTGCGGGACATCCAGGAGCGACTGACGTTCTCGATGTCTCTCGACACGATCCGCCTGTTCGAGGAGGGCGTGCTGCGCACGGTACCCGACGCGAACATCGGCAGCGTATTCGGCATCGGTTTCCCGCCCATGCACGGCGGCGCGATTCAGTACGTCAACGGCTACGAAGCCGCAGACGGCTCGCTCGGCGTGGCCGCGTTCGCCGCGCGTGCGACGGAGCTTGCAGCGACGTACGGCGATCGCTTCGACCCGCCCGCCTCGCTCGTCGAGAAGGCCGCGTCCAGCGCGATCTTCGAGTAGTCAGGCTCGGTCGCGCTCGAATATCGGCGGCGTCGTGCATTCGGTTCCTCGCGACCGGGTAGCGACCGTCTGTGGATACCATCACCGAGCCCGAGCAGGGCATCAACCGCATCACCTTCGCCCGCACCGACGAGCAGCGCGAGTTGGTTGCCGTCGCCCACGCATTCGCGAAGGAGCGGCTGCGCCCCGCGGCCGACGAGATGCAGCGCGAGATGACCGAGCACGGATTCGGCGCGTGGAAGGTTCCGGACGGGCTGCTCGCCGAAGCCGCCGGAGCCGGACTGCTGACCTATGCGATCCCCGAGCCGCACGGCAGCGGCATCGACTCGGTCACCTGCTCGATGCTCATGGAGGAGCTCACCTGGGGCGACCCGGGCCTCGCCTCGCTGTTCGGAAGTGCACAGCTGTTCGCGGGCGGCCTGCTCGCCGCAGGCGACGGACTGGATCCGGCGGTCCGCGACCACTGGCTCGGCAAGGTCTGCGCGCCCGACGGCGCCTACGCAGCAATCGCGTTCAGCGAGCCGCACGCCGGCAGCGACCTGGCGAGCATCCGTACCCGAGCCGAGCGAGACGGGGACGAGTGGGTGCTCTCGGGCGAGAAGACCTGGATCACCGGTGCGATGCCGGGCACGACCGCGATGCTGGTGTTCGCCCGAACCGGTGAAGACGGCGCAGGCGGCATCAGCGCGTTCATCGTGCCGGGCGACGCCGAAGGCCTGGCGTTCCAGAAGCTCGACCTGCTCGGGCTGCGCACGTCCTACACCGGACAGGTGTTTCTCGACGGCGTACGAGTGCCGGCCGACCACGTGGTGGGCGGCGTCGACGCCGGATTCCTCGTCGCGATGCGGTTCTTCGCGCACTCGCGCCCGCAGGTCGCAGCCTCTGCGCTCGGCATCGCGCGCGCGGCGTTCGAACACGCCGTCGAATACGCGAACGAGCGCGAGGCGTTCGGCAAGCCGATCATGAACCGCCAGGGCGTGTCGTTCCTGCTCGCCGACATGGGCATGCGCATCGAAGCAGCCCGCGCGCTCGTGCTGCGCGCCTGCGATGCCGTCGATCGCGGCGAAGACGTCGGGCTCGTCGGCTCCTACGCCAAGGCGTTCGCAAGCGACGTGGCGATGCAGGTCACGACCGACGCCGTGCAGGTGATGGGCGGCGCGGGCCTGTCCACCGATCACCCGGTCGAGCGGTGGATGCGCGACGCGAAGGTCCTGCAGATCGTCGAAGGCACCAACCAGGTGCAGCGGCTCATCGCATCGCGCTACTACTCGCAGGGCATGGTGACCGTTCCGTGACGAGGGCGTACGCCGCAATCAACGTCATTCGCGACGGCGCGATCGCAATCGTCGAGCTGGACAACCCGCCGCTCTGGGCGTGTTCCATTGGTTGCTGCCAGTCATCACGCTCGACGTGGGCAGGGAGCTGAAGGCGGCGTGCGTGGAGTTCGCCGCCGACTCCGACGTACGCGTCGTCGTGTTCCGTTCGGCACATCGAG
>JBBQUY010000085.1:0-13391 GCA_038212015.1 Gaiellales bacterium
GCACGTCGCATGGGCTGCGCCGAACTCCGGACTGACGGCGACCTTCACGACCGCGAACTGGGCCACCGACCAGCAGCTCGTCGTCTGGGGCGACGCCACCGACGGCGTCTGCACGAGCGGGGCGTTCAGCGTCGAGCTGACCGCGACCGGCGGCGGCTTCACCGGCGTGGCGAACACGATCAACGGCACCTTCACCGATCCCGACTGCAGCGCCGGATACGAGATCATCGGCGAAGACGAGTTGAACGTGACCGAAGGCGGCGCGACCGAGACGTTCACCGTGCGGCTGCTGACCGATCCTGTCCTCGACGTCGAGGTGACGTTCGCCGGGGACACGGAGGTGAGCGTGACCGGTGGCGCCACCCACACCTTCACGTCCGACAACTGGAACGTCGCCCATACCGTGACGATCGAAGCGGTGGATGACGCTGACGTGGACCCGGGCGATCCCGCGAGCATCACCGCGACGTCCTCCTCGCTCAACGTCTCCTACGAAGCGGGCACGATCGCGTCTCCGTACGCGGTGACCGTCGCCAACGACGATGTCGATCCCGCCATCGTGCTCGATTCGGCGGCAGCGGCCGACACGACTGGCTCGAACGTCTATCGCGGCGTCAGCCTGTCCAAGGCGCCGTCGTCGACGGTGACCGTGACCGCGTCGCTGTCGGGCAATGCCGGCATGAACGTCGGATGGGCGTGGCCCGAGGCCGGCGACACGACGACGTTCACCGCCGTCGACTGGGCAACGGACAAGCAGATCGTCGTGTGGGGCGACTACACCGACGGCGTCTGCACGAGCGGCGCGTTCAGCGTGCTGCTGACCGCGACCGGCGGCGGCTTCGATGGCGTGACGAACACGATATCCGGCACGTTCACCGATCCCGACTGCAGCGCCGGGTACGAGATCGTCGGCGCCGACGCACTGGCCGTGACCGAGGGCGGCGCGACTGACACGTTCACCGTGCGGCTGCTGACCAATCCAGGCCACGGCGTGGACGTCGCGTTCGTGGGCGACGGCGAAGTGGAGGTGACCGGCGGCGGCACGCACACCTTCACCGGTACCAACTGGAATGTCGCGCATACCGTGACGATCGCCGCGATCGACGACGCGGACGTGGATCCCGGCGATCACGGCACCATCACGGCGACATCGGATTCGCTCAACGTCTCCTACCAGGCCGGCACGATCGCGTCGCCGTACGCGGTGACGGTCACCAACGACGACGTCGATCCGGCGATCGTGGTCGATCCGGCGCCGGCGAATACGGGAGGTTCGAACGTGTACCGCGGCGTGAGCCTGTCGAAGGCGCCGACGGACACGGTGACGGTGACCGCGTCGCTGACCGGCAACGCCGGCATGTACGGGTCCTGGAACGTGTGGCCCTCCTCCCAGGTCGCGACATTCACCACCACCGACTGGGCAACACCCCAGGACTACGTCATGTGGGGTGCCTACACCGACGGCGTGTGCACCTCCGGATCCTTTACCGTGTCGCTGACGGCGAGCGGAGGCGGCTTCGACGGCCTCACGAACGCGATCAACGGCACCTTCACGGATCCTGACTGCAGCGCTGGATTCGAGATCCTTGGCGAGGACGACCTGAACGTCACCGAAGGCGGCGCCACCGACACGTTCACCGTGCGGCTGTTGACCGACCCCGCACACGGCGTGGACGTGTCGTTCGCCGGCAACGCCGAAGTGACGGTCATCGGCGGCGCCACGCATCAGTTCACCGGCTCCAACTGGAACATTCCGCACACGGTGACGATCGCCGCCGTCGACGATGCAGACATCGATCCAGGCGATGTCGGCAGCATCACGGCGACGTCCACGTCGCTCAACGGCTCCTACGGCGCTGGGAAGATCCCCTCGCCTTACGCGGTCACGGTGACCGACAACGAAGTCGCGGCGCCGGAATTCGTGATCACGGATCCGGCAGCTGCGGGCGTGCACCTGGTTCGTCCCGGTTCGGAGACACTGCAGGTCCGGCTCAATCGCATGCCGAGCGGTCCGGTGTCGGTTGCGGTCGCGTTCGGCTCGGAGATGGCTTTCGACGGCGTCACGCTCAGCACCACGTCGTTGAGCTTCACCACCGCCAACTGGAACGTCGACCAGGCGGTCACCGTGACGGCCGGCTCCGTCTACATGAACTGTGGCGGTGGCGGAGGCGGCACGACGGGCTTCGTGAACTTCTCCGGATCCGGCAGCGACTTCGGGGGCGTCTACGCCCAGCTGTCGGGCTCGGTCTCCGACGGCGCCACCTCCCCGCAGCCGTGCGTCTGATCCCGTGAGCGCCGCGAGGCGCGTCAGTCCTCAGTTTCGATGAGCTTCCCGCTTCGGGACAGCTCGGGGTCGGTGCATCCAGCCAGGTCGAAGCAGCAGGGCCGTCGCTTGCCGCTTCGCATCTTCGAGATGCCGACGTCGACGCGCTTGGCGCGAGTCGCGGGGTTGCGGGTGGCGCGCACCCAACGTACCCATTCCCAGCGCGCCATCGGCGTGATCGTTTCCCACAGCTCGGCAAGGTCGGGCGCCGCGTCGAGCGCGCCCTGCAGGTCGTCAGGTACCGTCGGCTCGGGCCACTCGCTGCAAGCCGTGAGCGTGATGGTCACCTGCTGGCCGGCTTCCGGACCGCGCGGCTTCGGCTTCAGGTTGGCGAGCTTGAGCCAGTGGCCGCGCCGGCCGTCGGGCTCGACGACCGTCTCGAATGCGTGATCGTCGATCGTTCCGGTGACGGCGACCTGTCCGCGCGACGGCAGTTCGGCGCTTGCGTCCGCGGGAAGTCGTGCGATGAGCTGGTCGCTGACGGACGTGATCGTCGCCGTGCAGCTGATTTCGGTGTCGCTCGGTGCCGAGGTGCGTGGGGTCATGTTCCAGATGCTAGCGAAGGGCGGAGAGCGTGATCACTCGTCGAGCGGATTCGGCCGACCCAGGTAGATCGATGGAGCGCCGTGCTCGGTGCCGGCGGTGCGATTGCAGAATCCGTAGTTGCAGTACGCGACGCCTGCCTGCTCCCAGCCGTGCTCGGCGCTCGCGGCACTCGCGAACGCATTGACGCCCATCAGCGCCGAGGCGGCGAACAGCCATGGAGCTGCGGCTGGCGCCACGCGCCGCGCGATCAGTCCTGCGGCTCCGGTGCCGACGGTGCCGCCCCACAGACCCATGTTGACGATCGAGTTGCGGTCGTTGTTGCGATCGCGCGCTGCATCGTCATGCGCGATCTTCGCCCACGCCAGGGTGCCGGCGGTCACCGCTGCGGCGCCGAGCCCTACGCCGACCTTGGCGGCTGTCTGCATGATCCGTCCCTCTTCGTCCCGTCCGTCTGGGTGTCGAGCGGTGCGCGGTGGCGGTTTCAGCACATCACGTGGAGGCCTGCAGCGCCCGCATGCCCCACGTCGCGCTCCAGCTGGCGCCCGGGGCGAGTCGCACGAGGTCGGTTCCGGAATTGAACGCGTTGGCGGGCGCGCTCATCGGCTCGACCGCCAGGCCGCGCCGTCGGCGCTCGGGAGCCAGCGTGTCGCCGGTGAACAGCTGCAGCCATGGGTAGGCGCCGTCGACCCACAGCTCGGTTCCGCGACCGTCGGGCCCGACCAGACGCGCGAGTGCGCGGCCGTCGCCATCCCGTGCGAGGTCGGTGAAGGCCGTATCGAGGCGCAGGCCGTCGAGCGAGCGTGGCGCGTGCAGGTCGAAGTCAGTGTCAGTCGCCGGGATCGGCTCGAGCGGAATGCCGCGGCTGTCGGCGGGCAGGACGGTTGCCGCCTCCAGCTGCACGCTGCACTCGTCGAGACTCGTCGCGCCCGGCGGCGCGAGATACGGATGCTGGCCGCTCGCCCAGGGTGCGTCGCTCGTGCCGACGTTGGTGGCGGTCGTCGTCACGGACAGCCCGTCGGGGCCGAGCTCGTAGCGAACGTGCACGTCGATCGAGAACGGATACCCCGGCTGCGGCAGGCACAGCTGGCGCAGTTCCACCGCGTCTGGCTGCTGGTCGACACGCTCCCAGCGCATGAAGCGAAGCAGGCCGTGCGTCGCATTGCCCCCGGCCGGATCCGTGAGCGCCAGCTGCTGCTCGGCGCCGTCCCACGCATAGCGTCCACCGTCGATGCGGTTGGGCCAGGGCGCGAGCACCTGGCCGCGCGAGTTGGAGACGGCCTCGTGCTCGCCGAAGCCGTCGAGCAGCTCACGACCGTCGAGCACGCACGAGCGCAGCCCGCCGCCGAGCTCGACGACGATGGCGTGGTCGTCGCCGCAGCTGATGGCGTACTGGGTGCCGGTGGGGGTCGTCGGGGTCATCGTGACGGCATGATGGCACAGGTGCTGCGCGACCCCGTCGCGCATGTACGCGATCTCGGAGTCGTCGCCGGGAATCCTCTGGACGGTGCGACCGCGCCAGTGTGGTCGCGCACCTGATGGGGAGGGGACCTGATATGGACATGTACGTCGGACCGGAGCGACGCGAGGACGTTCGTCGCCTGCCGGACACGACCGCGTTGGTGGCGAGCATCTTCGCGATCCTCGGCATGACGATGCTGCTGCTCGCGTTCGGCGGTGCGCTCGGCATCGACGTGCCTGGCGGGCTCGCCGACGGCGCGCTCGGCACCGAGTTCGGCACATGGGCGTTCGTGTCGGCGGTGCTCGGCACGCTCCTGGGCTGCCTGGTGGGCGGGCTGATGAGCTCGCGGCACGGGCTCTCGTCGGCGGTCGGGCACGGCCTGGCAGCCTGCTCGGGCGCGATCGTGCTCGGCGCGCTGCTCGGCGCATTCGGCGTGGTCGGGCTGCTCGGCGGCGGGATCGCGTTCACGGGCATCGAGGGCGGTGCGGTGAGCGAGATCGGCTGGGGTGGCTGGGCGCTGTTCGTCGGCATCCTGTCGTCGTACGTCGCGGGCGTCGTCGGCTGGATCGCCGGGCTGGCACTGCAGCCACGCGCGTCGAAGGAGCTGCGCATCGAGGATCGCCGCTTCGTGCGACCGGAGGTGCGCATGCGCGACACGCGCGATCACAACGTGAACGTGTGAGGTCGTTGGAGCGCAGTGGATCCGAGCTTCACGCGCGCGCGTGAGGCTCGGATCCTGATTCGCCGGTCAGCGCGTGACGCGTACGTAGAGCGTGTTGGTGCGGCCCGGCCCGAGGGTCGCCGAGCCGTTGCGCCAGCCCTCGAGTTCGTGGGTGCCGACGGCAGGTCGCAGCGAGAACACGCTCAGGGTCCTGCCGGCGGCCGCGCGAGGACGCACTGATCGCTCGGCGTAGTCCCACCCGGTCCGGGTCTTGCGCCAGGAGCGCAGGATCGGCTGCAGCAGCGCGTGCGGGGCATTGACGCCCGGGTAGACCATGCCCACGCGCAGGGTGGAGCCGCGGCGCACCACGCACGCGCGGGCGGCCGTGGATCCGCAACGCATCGGCCGGTTGCGCGAGTCGAGCGCGACGATGCCGCCGGAGCGCTGTCGAGGCGCGGTTCCGCGCGCGATCGGGCGGAAGGCGAGCATGCCGGTGCGGCTGCCGCGCATGTAGCCGCCGACCGCCCACGGCGCACCGCTCGGCGACACCGACATCGACATGACGTACTCGTTGTCGGCGCCGACGTGGTTGGTGTTCGCGTCGATCGGCTCGAAGCCGCCGACGGCCCACCGCGTGTCGGGGCGCCCGTTGGAGGCCTGGAATCGCGAAACGAAGGCGTCCCAGTCGCCGAGCTGCGTCGTCTCGGCCGCCGCGTAGATCGTGCCGTCGGGCGCGACGTCCACGTCCATGCCCTGCAGCGACTGCGCATCGCCTTCCATGGTCGTGACGCGGTGCGAGGCGTAGCCGCCCCAGTTCGGCTCGAGCGTGCCGTCGGCGCGCAGCTTCACCAGGAACGGGCGCACCTTGCCGCGACCGTCGTTGCCGCTTGCGCTGGCGATCATCGGCAGCGTCGATCCCGACCGCGGCAGCTGGAAGAACGATGACGTGCCCGGCGCGAGCTTGTGCTCGACGACGCCGTCGCCGCCGAAGCTCGGCACGAGCGCGCCGGAGGCGTCCACGAGCGCGGCCAGACCACGCATGGGGCCGTTGCGCGAACCCGTTTCGCCGACCAGCAGCAGCGAGCCGTCCGCGAGCAGGCGCAGCGAGCTGGCGTCGGCGATCGGCACCGAGGAGGTCGGAATGACACGCACGCCGCCCTCGCCGAAGGTCGTGTCGAGCGCGCCCGTGGGCGTCACCTTGGCGATGAACGCCGAGTGCCTGCGCGTCGCGCCGTCGCCACGCTTGGCGGTGCCGGCCACGAACACGCTGCCGTCCGGCGCGACCTCGACGTCCATGAGCCAGGCCTCGCGCGCACCCGCGGGACGCAGCCCCTGGATCGCGGCGCGCCCGCCAGTGCCGAACGTCGAGTCGGGTGCGAGCGAGGCATCGGTCCGAACGAGCAGCGGTGAGTCGAGGGTGCCGCGTCGCGCGCGGGTCCAGCCGGCGACGTAGGCACGATCGCCGGCGATGTCCATCGCCTCGGGATATTCCTCGTGGGTGGCGACGTCGAGTGCGCTGCGCGTGCCGAAGCCGCGGGAGCAGGATACGGCGATGCCCCGCGTGTTCGTCGACTCGATCGAGAGCAGCACGCACGGTCGGTTGTCGCGGAACGCGACGTCGACTGCGATCGTGCGCGTGCCGATCGGGCGCTTGACGAGCGACGACGGCAGGATGCTCGCCGGTCCTGCCGACGCGGTCGATGCGAGGCTGGCGAGGATGGTTGCAGCGAGGCAGACGATGCGAGTGATGTGACGGTTCGAAACCATGCGGCGATCTATACCGGGATCGCGGACGTCGAAAACCCCGCGCTCAC
This sequence comes from Gaiellales bacterium, assembly GCA_038212015.1. Classification (GTDB taxonomy): domain Bacteria; phylum Actinomycetota; class Thermoleophilia; order Gaiellales; family SKUG01; genus JAGQUL01. The sequence continues at coordinate 6,804 of JBBQUY010000085.1, forward strand.
GTGGAGTCGCCGAGCAGGTCGAGCGTCGCTTCGTCGCGGATGCCGGCGTGGAAGCGGTCCAGCACTGCGTCGAAGACGTGAGCGTCGGGTCGGGCGAGCTCGAAGAGCGTCATCGAGCTTCGCAGCTTGCGTGCGTCGATCGGGCCAAGGATCGAGACGGGGTCGTCGCTCCCCTGCTCGAGCAGCGCGCGTGCGCATTCGATGAGCCGTGCGCCCAGCACCGGGTGTCGTGCGTAGGCGCGCGCCTCGGCGAGGTCGGCGATCCCGAAGTGGCGCGCGGTCTCGCTGCGCCCGAGCCCGACGAGCTGCGGAAACACGAACCACATCCAGTGCGACTGCTTGCGACCAGCGCGCAGCTCCGCGAGCGCACGCTCGTAGGTGCCGTTCGCGTCCTGGGCCTCGAGAAACCGTTCCAGCGAATCCGCCATGGCCCCACGGTACCCACCGTGGCGGGCAGCTTGTCAGCTCACCGTGACGCTGACGGTGGCGCTCGTCGCGGTGGTCGTGGCGTCCGCGGCGGTGTAGGTGAACGAGTCGCTGCCTCGGAAGTACCAGCGCGGCGTGTAGGTGACGGTGCCGGTTGTGGCGTTGAAGTTCGACAGCGTGCCGTAGCGCGGCTGGCGGGTCAGCGCGTAGGTGAGCGTGTCGCCATCGGCGTCCGTGCAGCGCAGCGCAATCGTCTGCGACGTCTTGCGCCGCACGCTGATGGCGAGGTTCGAGCAGGCGGGGGCCTGGTTGGTGGTCGGAGTCGGCTCCGGCGTGGGTGTCGGAGTCGGTTCCGGGGAGGGCTCCGGTGCGGGCTCCGGCGCCGGAGCGGGTGCGGCGAGCGCGGCTGCCGCGTCGATGCGTCCGAAGCCGAAGCCGGTGTCGTAGCCGGCGGCGCCCACGTCCTTCGCGGTCGACGTCATCCGGGAGAGCACGGCGGCGCGATCGAGACCCTGCGCGAACAGCAGCGCCGCCAGGCCGGACGCCATCGGGGTGGCCATCGAGGTACCGCTCCAGGACTGATAGCCGCCGCCGCGCACGGTGCTGAGGATGCTCGAGCCGGGGGCGGTGAGGTCGAGTCCGGTGCCCCAGTTGGAGTAGCTCGCGCGCGCGTCGGTGGAGGTCGACGCCGCGATCGAGGTGCAGGCGTCGTAGCGGGCGGGATATCCGATCGTGGATGCGGAGTCGTTGCCAGCGGCGCAGGTGACGATCGCGCCCTTGGACGCCGCGTAGTTGACCGCGTTCAGCAGCGTGGTGGACCCGCTCGAGCCGCCGAGGCTGAGGTTGATCACCTTGGCGCCGTGGTCGGTGGCGTAGGTGATGCCCTGGGCGATGTTGGAGTGATAGCCGCTGCCGTTGGCGTCGAGCACGCGCACGGCGAGGATCCGCGCCGAGGGGGCCATTCCCGCGATGCCGGTGCCGTTGTTGGTGACGGCTGCCGCGATGCCGGCCACGTGCGTGCCGTGTCCGTTCTCGTCGGCGGGGTCGGAGTCATTGGCGACGTAGTCGGGGCCGAGCGTGACCTTGCCCGCCAGGTCGGGGTGGCGATAGTCCACGCCCGTGTCGAGGTCGGCGATGACCACGCTTGCGCCGAGCGAGGTGTTCCACGCGCTCGTCGCGCCGACCTTCGCGAGCGCCCACTGCGATCCGAAGTGCGGATCGTTGGGCGTCCACGCGATGCGGGCGACGGCGTCGGTCTCGACGTAGCGCACCGCACCCTGGCGGGCGAGCGTGCGGCGCAGCGCGGGTGCGGCGGCGTCGGCAACGCGCACGACGCGCGCGTCGAGGCGTGGGAGCTCGGCGCTGCCGGTGGCGCCGGCCGCGCGCAGCGCGGCGGTGCGCGCCGCGTTCGATGCGCCGGGATCGAACCCGACCAGCAGCTGCGCTGCGGAGGAGGTGGCGGGCGCGGCGAGGGCGGCGCTCAGGGCGAGGACGGTGGCGAGAAGGAGATGTCGCATTGGCTGCTCTGTCGACGAGCGACACCACGCCCTGAGGCATCCGTGCGCATCGTGCGGGAACCCGCAGATATGACGCGGAAGCGACGTGGCGGGTCGCGAGCCGCGACGTGGCGCCCCCTTGCGCCCCCTTGCGCAGCGCCGAGGCGCCGCTAGTGTGGACAAGGTGTCCGAGATCGACCGCCTGCTCGCCGAGTGCCGTGAAGCTGCCGCCGACGTGGTCGGCGAGTGCCCGTGGTGTGGTCGCTCGCTGCCGGCAGGGCGCCGGCGCTGGTGCAGCGACAGCTGCCGCGCGGACTTCGTCGACAACCACTTCTGGGGTCACGCGCGCAAGCGCGCGCTCCAGCGAGATCGCAAGGCCTGCCAGCACTGCGGCGCGCGCACCGCGAAGCTCGAGGTCAATCACATCGAGCCACGCCGCGGCCGCGGCTACCGAGCGGGCTGCCACCACCACGTCGACCTGCTCGAGACGCTGTGCCGCCCCTGCCACGTGGCGGTGACCAACTCGCAGCGCCAGGAGCTCGCGGCGGCGGCATATCGGGCGGCTACACCGGCGTAAGTCCAGATAACGTGTACTCAGTACACGATATATCACCTGATTATGTGTATTTCATCCACGTAATCAGGGGTTCGACCACGGTGGCCCGAGTGTCGCGATTTCGTGACACCGTCGTGACGAAGTTGTCACGAAGCGCGCATGTTCCGTGACAGCTGTGCCTGCACGATTGGAGGGACAACGTCCCCGACCGAAACGGCGCACCATGTCCGACCTGATCCTTCCCCTGCCCACCACGCCCGACGGCGTCGACCCAGCCGATCACGTGCGTGCTCGCCTGCAGGCCGCCGCGCGCGAGGCCACCGAGGTGACCAAGAAGCTGCACCTGACGTCGGTTCCGGCATGCCTGCGCGATCGGGCGGCCGATACCTCGACGGGAATTCGCGCGCTTCGCAACGTGGCGCGCGGGCTCGTCGAACGCGAGCATGACGATGAGCTCGCGCTGCTGGAGACGCTGGCTGCCCTGCACGCGGCGATCGAAGAGGGCGACCACGTCTTCATGAGTTCGGACCTTCGCGTCGCGTTCGAGCGCGACCTCGCCTCGTGGGAGCAGGTCGAGGATCGAGCACTGGCGGTCGGCGAGCTTGCAGGCAGCGGATTCATGGCCTTCGCGTTCAACGAGCTGCGTAACTACGAGCGCCTCGCAGCCGTCGAGCAGCGAGTCGACGTTCCACTCATGCACGCGCTCATGCGAGCGATCGCCGCCGGCGTGCTGCGGGGGCGTGCGACGCCCGTGACGAGCATCGACGTCGCGCACCGCATCGACGAGCTGCTGATGAAGACGATCAAGCTGCACGGGCGGATCGAACCGGACGACCCGTTCCTGCACCTGCGTCGGGCGTCGCCGACGGCTGCCGCGCTCTGGAACTTCACGCGCATCGCGTTGCGCGACGATCTCACTGCGTCTGCTCGGTCAAGTTACGAGCGCGCTCGCCACGATGCCCTTCGCTCGATTCGCGACGACGTGCGTGTCCAGGAGCGTCGCCTCGGCGCGCTTCCCGATTTCAACTTCGCGTTCGATGTCGGGGTGGCGCTCGGCACGGTGGATCCGATCCTGGACGAGCAGGCGGCGCGCCATGGCGTCGACGTGCCGCGTCGCGCCGACGCGTTCGCCTGGTCTGCGCTCTTCTACAACGAGCTGCCGGAGCCGTGAATCGGAATGAGGTCCGAGATCGGCACGAGGTGCTGGACCGTGGCAGTGTCGACGCGGTCGCGAAATGCCAGCAGGGACGCGGCAGCTACATCGACTTGCCGCTGTCCCATCTTCACGTCGAAAGTTGCCCAGTGCCCATGTCCACGCCGACGATGGCGACGACCTCAATGCTGAGTGCGTCCAGCATCACCCTGACGCGAAGTAACCGAACGCCTGCACTGAACCGAGCTCACAGCGGCTGCCAGGTCGTCGCTCCTTCGAGCACCTCGAGCAGCCGACGGTTCACGTACAGCTTCTCGCGTCCTGCGGTGACCTGTTCCACCACCCCGAGCGCAGCGAGGCGCTGGAGATAGCGGGACGCGGTCTGACGCCGGGCGATACCACGGTCGACGATCGTGCTGATACGCGCATACGGATACGTGAAGATGACCTCGAGCGCCTCGTGCGGGATGGGCGGCCCGTCAGCTGCGTCGACCGTTGCGTAGACCTCACCCATGAGCGCGTCGATGCGTCCGATGAGCTCGGCGGTCCATCCGGCGGTCTCACGAAGACCTTCGAGCATGAACTCGATCCATGGTTCCCAGTCGCCGCGGAACGTCACGCCAGCCAGGAGCGAGTAGTAGTCGGCGCTGTGACTCAGGATGTAGCGGCTCAGGTACAGGATCGGCGTGTCCATGAATCCTGCTTCGACGAGCATGAGCGTGTTGAGGATCCTCCCCGTTCGTCCGTTGCCGTCGATGAATGGGTGGATCGCCTCGAACTGGTAGTGACACGCCGCCATGCGAATGAGCGGTTCGATCGTCTCGTCGTGGACTGAGCGCTCCCACGCCGCAAGATGATCGCGGATGACCGTCTCGCCCTCCGGAGGTGTGTAGATCACGGCACCGGTACGGGAGTTTCTGAGCGCCGTCCCCGTCGTCTTGCGCACGCCGACGTTCGTTCCCAGCAGCGTCGTGACGATGTCGACTGCCGTCCTCGTGCTCAGGGGGCGGGTCGCGATCGACGTCACCCCGGTGAGGAGGGCAGAGCGGTAGCGCAGCGCCTCCTTCGTCGACGGGTCGGCGTCTTCGGGGAGCGACTGGTACTGAAACAGCGAGTCCGATGTCGTGACGATGTTCTCGATGTGCGAGCTGTCTCGTGCCTCGAGGATGGGGATCGCGTTGATGACGATTCCGGGATTCGGGATCCGTTCCGCCGCTCGTACGAGCTGTGCGATCGCGTCCCGCGCCCGGATGCTGGCGCGGAGCGTTCGAGCTGTCTCGAGCACGTCGGCGCCGGGCATCGGCGGCAGGTCGTTGAACGGCACGCTCGGATCGGTGACATGTTCATTCGAGGCGGTCATGTGTACATATCCTGCCCAACATGTACAAATTTGCAACTCAAATCGACATATGGTGAAGGGCCTGATGAGCGCCGACGCGCATTTGTACACGACGCGCGGCGCGCAGCTGCATGGCCTTCAGCGCGGCTGAATGGTGGGGCGAGCTACGCGCTGCGTCGCGGTTGGTTGCGCCAGGTGAGCTGGAGGTCGAGCGCCCGAGCGAGCTTGAGCAGGGTGCTCGCGCGTGGGTCGGTGTCGCCGAGTTCCAGGCGGGCGAGGACGGGCTGCTGGATCCCGGCTTCGCGTGCGAGGTCACGTTGGCTCCAGCCTCGAGCGCGGCGCGCGTGGATGATCGGCAGCACCAGCTCGGCGCGCTCCACGTGCCGATCGTACTCGGTGCCGAAATCCGGGTCATCCGCTCGCATGCGCATTACGATTCGATTGAGTTCATCGCTCATGTGAGCCTCCGTCTCGCGCGCTCGATGTCGCGAGCCTGGGTGTCTTTGTTTCCGCATGTGAGGACGTGCATCGCATCCGCGCGTACGACGAAGTACACGCGGTACGTGCTGACTCGCACTTCGTGCAGTCCATCGCCGAGCGGCCGAACGAGCGGCATGCCGAGCGCCGGCCCGCCGAGCTTGGCCGCGTACCGCAGCTTCGCTGCCACGCGATCGGCAGCATGTCGATCGAGCCTGCGCAGCCACTTCTCGAACTCGCCTGCGTCATGGAACGTGACATCCACCTGATGATACCTCGAAAGTGCTCACGGCGTGGCCGGAAACTCATCATCGAGCAGTGAATGTCACGAGATGCGCGCGCTTCGTGACGACTTCGTCACGGGTGTGTCACAAAAGGCGCGCGGGGCTGGCCGCGCCGCGTCGCATGAGTGAGCGACGTGTGGCGGCGAGCAGGTACGCGATGGGTGTCGGTGCCATTGACCCCTTCAGTGGGACTGAAGTGGTCGCGCGGGCGCGAAGACGGAAACGGCGACCCGATGTGGATCGCCGCCCGCTCGCCTTCGCCAAGGTGTCCACATCGTAGCGCGTTGCGATGCGTGGACCCGGCCGGAATCGAACCGGCACCATCACCTTGACGAAGGCGACATGCGCCCGTTACACCACGGGCCCCGCGTCTGTCGGCGTCGCCACGCCGACTGCCTATAGCCTGAAAGAGCGATCGTCACGAAACGTGCGCGCTTCGTGACGAGTTCGTCGCGTCGGCGTCACGAAACGCGTGCGTCGCATCCGGACCGCGTCGGTGTTGCGCGTGCCCAGAATCCTGGGCAGGATGGTGCTCAAGTGGATTCGCGCGCCTGGGCACAGCTGGATACCGCAGACCCCCGAGCCCGTGGGCTGCGCGGCGCATGGGAATCCGACGATTGGCGATGGCTCGTGAGCGAGGACAAGGACGGTTTCGCTGTCCGTGACTGCGCCCAACAGGAATGGCTCGACGAGGCCTTCGCAACCTTCGCCGCCTGCGAGGCAGCGATCGCTTCCGTCGAGCGGAGCGAATACGGCGACTGAATCTCGCTCTGAGCGATGTCTCGCGTTGTGCTCGAGCGTGGCCGCGTGAAAGGTTCATTCCTATGAACGATCCGCTGAGCCCTGGCCTTCGAGAC
>JBBQUY010000086.1:0-12787 GCA_038212015.1 Gaiellales bacterium
GTACATGCAGTCGGTCGGCGAATCGATGGCGATCGGCCGCACGTTCCAGCAGGCGTTCGTCAAGGCGATGCGCTCGCGCGAGCTCGACGTCGACGTCGAGGTGCCGACCGACACCGACGAGCTGCTCGCGCGGCTCGAGGCCCCGTCGGCGGATCGATACGAGCTGCTGCTCGACGCGATGGCGCGCGGTGTCAGTCGCGAGGAGCTGCATCGCCGCACCGGCATCGATGCCTGGTTCCTGCGCGAGCTCGAACCGATCGCCCGCGGCTTCGATCCGCTGGCCGGGCTGGTTCGCACCTTCAAGGCCGTCGACACCTGCGGCGCGGAGTTCGAGGCCGCCACGCCCTACTTCTATTCCGGCTGGGAGCGACCCGGCCCGGACGGTCCGCGCCACGAGGTCGAGCGCGGCGATCGCCCGAGCATCGTGATCCTCGGCAGCGGTCCCAACCGCATCGGGCAGGGCATCGAGTTCGACTACTGCTGCGTGCACGCGGCGATGACCGTGCGCGCCTCCGGGCGCGATGCGGTGATGATCAACTGCAACCCGGAGACCGTGTCGACCGATTACGACACCTCCGACCGCCTCTACTTCGAGCCGCTCACGCTCGACGACGTGCTCGGCGTGATCGAGCTGGAACAGCCCGAGGGCGTCATCGTCTCCTTCGGCGGCCAGACGCCGCTGCGCCTCGCGCGTGAGCTCGCCGCGGCCGGCGTGCCGCTGCTCGGCACCGCTGTCGACGCGATCGACCTGGCGGAGGATCGCTCGCGCTTTCAGGGACTGCTGCAGCAGCTGCAGCTCGCCGCGCCGCCGTTCACCACCGCCGTGGGGCCGCAGCAGGCGCTGGAGCGCGCGGGTGACGTGGGCTTTCCGCTGCTCGTGCGACCGTCGTACGTGCTCGGTGGCCGCGCGATGGAGATCTGCTACGACACGGCAGGCCTGGAGAGCTACCTGCGCCGCACGGGCGCCGGCGACGACACTGCGATCTACCTCGACCGATTCCTCGAGAACGCGATCGAGATCGACGTCGACGCCTTGTGCGACGGCACCGACGTGCACGTCGGCGCGGTCATGCAGCATGTGGAGGAGGCCGGGATCCACTCGGGCGACTCCGCGTGCGTGATCCCGGCGATGTCACTCGGCACGAGCATGCAGCGCGAGGTCGAGGACGCCACGCGACGCATCGCGCTCGCGCTGGGCGTGGTGGGGCTCATCAACATCCAGTTCGCGGTGGTCGGCGACGACCTGCTCGTGATCGAGGCGAACCCGCGCGCGTCGCGCACGGTGCCGTTCGTGTCCAAGGCGGTCGGCCTGCCGATGGCGAAGCTCGCGACGCGCGTGATGCTCGGCGAGCGCCTTGCCGACATGGCCGACGAGCTGATCGTCGACACCGATCACGAGCACGTCTCGGTGAAGGCCGCCGTGCTGCCGTTCGGGCGCTTCCCCGCAGCCGACGCGGTGCTCGGTCCGGAGATGAAGTCGACCGGCGAGGTGATGGGCGTCGCCGACAACTTTCCCGCCGCGTTCGGCAAGGCGCAGGAAGCCGCCGGCGCGACGCTGCCGAGCTCCGGTACGGTGTTCATCTCCGTCGCTGGTGCTGACAAGGCCGCCGCGACGCAGCTCGCGGCGTCGCTCCACGACATGGGCTTCGGGATCCTTGCCACGGGCGGCACGGCGTCGGCGATCCGCCGAATGGGCGTGCCGGTCGAGCGCATATCCAAGCTGTCGGAGGGGTCGCCCAACGTGCTCGACCTGATCCGCTCGGGCCGCGTCGACCTGGTGATCAACACGCCGACCGGATCGGGCGCCCGTGCCGACGGATGGGCGATTCGCCGCGCCGCGATCCGCCGCGGCATCCCGGTGATCACCACGATGACGGGCGCCAGCGCCGCGCAGCGCGCGATCCTCGCGGGTCGACGCGCCGACGCGCCGATCTGCTCGCTGCAGGAGCTGCACGGTCGCCGTGTGACGCTGCTGCTCGCCTGAGCGGTGGCGGCCGATCTCACGCCCGTCGCAGCCGCACGGCGAAGACCGCACCGGTGGGCTCGTTCGGCTCATACCAGGCCTCGCCCTCCTGCGCCGCGGCGAGGGCCCGCACGATCGACAAGCCCAGACCGGTGCCGCTGGAGCGCCGTCGAGTGGGATCGCTCGCCTGCGTGAAGCGCTCGAACAGCTGCGGCACGAATTCCTTTGGCACCCCGGCGCCGGAGTCACGCACGCGCAGCTCGACCCATTCGCCGACGGCTTCTGCCTCGACCGTGATCGGCTCTTCGCCGTACTTGATGGCGTTGCCGACGTAGTTGACGATGATCTGCTCGACGTGGTCGGGGTCGGCGAGCACGTGCAGGTCATCGGGGATCCGCGCCGACGCACGTCCACCGAACTGGTCCACGGTGCGGGACGCCAGGTCGTGCAGCGGCGTGGGCTGGACGTGCGTGGCGAGGTTGCCGGCCTCGATGCGCGACATCGTCAGCAGGTCGTCGACGAGCCGGCCCAGTCGCTCGCCCTGCTCCGCGATCACGTCGATGAAGTCGAGCTTGTCCTGTTCCGACAGGTGCGGCCAACGCATCTGCAGCGTCGTGGCGAAACCCTGGATCGAGGTGAGCGGCGTGCGCAGCTCGTGCGATGCCATGGCCAGGAACTCCGACTTGACGCGGTCTGCGGCCTCGAGCTGCGCGACGCGGGGTCGCAGCCGCCCGAGCCGCCACAGCGCGAGATAGGGCGCCACGAGCAGCACGGACGAGGCAGGCGCGATGTCGTAGGCGTAGGCGGCGACGAGCGCCATCGGTACCTCGAGCGCAATGACGAAGCGGTCGAGCATCGCGGAGCTGGTCACGAACTCGCGGTAGGAGAATTCCGGTCCTACGGCGAGCCGGACCGTGACCGGGAAGACCACGTAGTCGTTGAACCTCGTGCCCAGCATCCCCGCGATCACCAGGAGCGTCGTTTCCGCCACCTGTCCCAGGTCGGCACCTGCCAGCAGCTCGCGTGTCGCCAGCACCGCGAGCAGGCCCAGGAGCCGCATGAGGGCCCCCGATGACTGGCGCGCCAGCCAGCGGACGAGCGGGCGCGGGTGGATGAGCGTGTCCGCGCCGAGCGCCAGCAGCACGAGTGCTGCGGCGTCCGCTGCAGGGAACACGGCAAACGGCACGAGGTAGAACAGGTCGTTGAGGACGAGGTTGCGGTGTGGCGCGACGTGGATCTCCGCGTTCTCGGTCACGATGATCGCCGCGAGCAGCAGCCACACTTCCGGGCGCGCGATCGATCCGCCGTCGGCGACGTACGCAAGCAGCCCGACCGACGCCGAGAGGATGCCGACGAACATCGGCACCGCGATCGAGGTGAACGGCGGCGAGGTGGGGTCCACGAGCGGGTGCTCGCGGAGTCGGCGGATGCTGTCGAGCCATCCGCGCAGGGCGGCTCTGGCGATGGCTGTTGTCTGCTGCGACACGCTCGCTCCCGACGTTGCCGCGTTGGTACCTCCCAGCGTAACGCGACAGGCTCGGGGGCCGCCTGAAAAGCCTGCTGAAACGGAACGACCGTCGGCGACGCTTACGGCGCAGCGACGGCGGTATAGGTGGCCGTCGTCGAGTAGTTCCCGGGCGGCTGCGCCGCCGGTATCTGCACGCGGTAGTCGATGCGCGTCGTCGTGGACACGTCAGTGCCGGGAGTGAGTGCGGTCCCGGTGGCGTGGATCACCGTCGCGGAGGTCGGGAACGCCGCCCATCTCGTTCCGGAGGACCATCCCGTCTCCAGGTTCGTGGCCGACGCGACGGTGAACCCGAACCCCGCGCCGGTCCAGTCCCCCGCCCCGGAGCCGGGTGGCGATCCGACCGTGCCGGACGCCGTGTCGGGAATGGTGTTCGCCCCCGTGCGAAGCGGCCCGTCGACGTGTGCGAGGAGCGCATAGCCCGTCGATCCGAAGCTGCCCACCGTGACCGTCGTCGAGCCGAGCGCGGTCCCGCCGACCAGGACGCTTCCGAGTTCGACCGAGGAGGTGTCGACCTCGATCGACAGTTCCGTGCGCCCGCTGCTGCTGGACAGTGCCGTGCACGCGCTCGGTGCTCCCCAGCTCGAGCTGGTGGCGGCGTATGACGTGACCCGATAGTGGTACGCACGGTCGCGTGACATGCCTTCCTCGAGATGCGGCGCGGTGGCATCGGGGGCGACGACGAAGGCGGCAGTGCAGGTCGCGTCGGTGAAGACCTCGAGCCGGTGCGCGTCCGCGCCGGCCGGGCTGGTCCAGCTGAACCGTGCGCTCGTGTCGGTGATCGAGGTCGTGGTGAGCGCGGTCGGCGCATCCGGCGGGGTCGTGGCAGCGACGCTCGCGCACGTCGTCTCCTCGATGCCGTCGCCGTTGACCGAGCAGATCCGGAAGCCGTACGACGTCATCGGCGCGAGCAGCTGGGCACGCCACGTGGTCGTGGTCGGGCTCGCGATCGGTGCAGCGTAGCCATCGACGCTTGAGCGCACGCGGTACGCCGAGGCCCCGCCCGCGGGCGCGGTCCACGCCAGGTCGACGTAGTGTCCGTCGCCCGACTGCCATCCACTCACCGCGGTCGGGGTCGACGGCGCGGCCGCGAGCGTGTGGCGAACGATCGTCGTCGAGCCGGTGGCGTTGCCCGCCGCGTCGCGCGTTCGAACCGTGCGGGTGAACGAGGTATTGGCCGCGAGGCCCGTGCTGACGAGCACGTTCGACGATGCCCAGGCGCTGCCGCCGTCGAAGGAGTACGCGCTTGCGTGCAGCCCCGAGCCGCCCGCTTCGTCGATGGCCGGCGTGATCGTCCACGTGATCTGGCTCGTGGAGTTAGCGACTGCGGATCCCGTGGCGGGGTTGGGCGTCGGAGCGACGGCGTCGACGAGTACGCCGTTGGACGAGGTGACCGCAGACACGTTTCCGAGCACGTCATGGGCGTAGACCGCCACGTAGTAGCGAGTGCCGCTCGACAGCGACAGCCCCGTCGACGTCATCGAGGCTGTCGTGCCGGTCGTCGTGAGCGCCTTGATGGTCGTGCCGCCACAGGCCGGGGCCGTGGAGATGCAGTATGCGTAGTGGCTCAGGCCGCTCGCGCCGTCCACTACCGCGTCCCAATTCGCGCTCATCGTGGTGAGCGACGTCTGCAGCTCGGCATCGATGCCGCTGCCGTCACGCACGCTCGTCGTGGCCGGCGTCGACCGATCCGAGACGATGCCGTCGGAGCACGCCACCGGCGAGAGGTTGCCCGCGTAGTCCCAGGTGCGCGCGCATGTGTAGTAGCGAGCCTGGTCGACGAGCGCCAGACCGGTGTTGCCGACGGCGGGGTTGGCGAAGATGTTTCCCCAGGGCGCAAGCTCCGGCGTGGCGGTGCCTGCGCAGTCGGCGCCGGTCGAGCTTCGCGTGAAGCAGACCTGCGTGCCTCGCACCTTGTAGTTGTCAGTGCCGGTGTCCCAGTCGCCGTACAGCGAGGTGGCGCTCGTCATGTAGTCCTGGTCGACGCCCCACGTGTACAGCAGGAAGTCACGCGGCACCGGCGAGGTGGGTGGCGTGGTATCCGGCGTGTAGGTGACGGTCAGCGTCGGATCCGCGGCCGGATCCTCGGCCATCGCGAAGGTCGACCAGAAATCGCCCGTGTTCATGTTCGGGATCGAGGCGATGAACGCCATCGCGTTGCCCGTCGCCCACCCGAACCGGTCCGTGACGAGCGTCGTCGAGCCGTCCACCGTCCAGCGCACGTTCCCTGGCGCCGGACCGTACGTGACCGCGCGTGGTTCGCCGATCAGGTACTGACGCGATCCGATCGATCCGCAGCCTGGCCATGCCGCCGCGTCATTGGACTGCTCCGACCGCATCGCGGTGTTGTAGTGCATCGCGCCGTTGACGTCGCCCTGCTTCGGGCTGCCGTAGTCCCACACGTCCAGCGTGGCGGATCCGATGATCGCGCCGCGCGGCACCATCACGCCTGGAAATCGCATCCAGAACATGTTCTGGTTGGGCGACGTGAACCCGTACCGTGCAGTCGGGGCTGTGACGTCACCGATCGAACAGCTGATGGTGGTGCCGACGCTGCCGGTGACGGCGACGTCGTTGGCTCCGGTGCCCACGTAGCTGACCGTCGGGTCGACGTCGATCGGGTATGCGAGCCCGTCGACGTCGAGCGTCATCATGAGACGGTCGCCCGACCACGACCAGTCGAGATCGCGCGCGATCCCGTTCGCGTCGACGGCGCTCGGCGGCACGATGCGCGCGACGGGCTCGTCGCCGTCCAGGACCATGAGATCCTCGCGTCGCAGCTGCAGTGGCGCGGCGACCGTGACGCGCATCGTCCATGAGCTGGGTGCCGACGCGTCGCGCATCAGCATCGATGCCTTGACCCCGTCATCGACGACCTCCAGCACGGTGGTCGTCGATTCGTGACGATACGACATGCGGCCGCTCGCCGCGTCGTCGATGGTCCACCGGGCGCCATGCGGCAACCAGTCGAACCCGAGCGCGACGCGCGTGTCGGGTCGCTCGCGGTCCGGAGCCCAGGTGTAGCCGCGCTCCACGAAGCGGGCCAGGAAGGGCATCCCGACGCTCGACGGTTCGCCGTCCACGACTCGCACGCGACGATCGAACGGCATCCAGGCCCCGCGAGCGTCCTTGAAGGAGATCGCGCGGGTATGCGTCTCGATGGTCCGGCTGCCGTCGGGGTTCTGCCACGTCGCGGAATGACGGTCGCGCTCGAGCAGTTGGCGTGGACCGACCGGACGGGGTGGTGGGCCGGCCGGCTCGACCACATCGATCGCAGGTCGGGCAACCGTGACGAGCGGCGCGCTGGCCGGCGCTGATCGTGCGTGGCGCTCCGTCGTGGGCCGTGCAATCTGGACGGTTGCGTCCTCGACGGGCGGGCCTGCGTGGGCGAGGCCGTACGTGCCGGCGGCCGATCCGATGCCGAGCAGGCCGAATGCGATCGCCACGCGCAGCACGCGCGGGCGAGCACTGCGCGTGCGGGCGCTTCGGCGACCGGTGTCCGACGGGAACATACGTTCCTATCGCTGATATTGCTAGCGACATTCATCCGAAGAGCGGAGCGAATGGTTCGCGTACCTTTATGGCGGTTCCGTCAGGCCGCATGTCGGGCACCTCGGGCGACATGAGCACCTCGCGACCGCATGACGGATGGCTCCTCTACGGTGCCTATGGCTACACCGGCCGGCTGGTTGCTCGCCGCGCGCACGCGGCTGGGCTGCGCCCCGTGCTGGGCGGTCGCGACGAGCGCAGGCTCGCGGCGTTCGCGGCCGAGCTCGACATGGAGCACCGCGCATTCGGCCTCGACGACCACGCCGCGCTGGTTGCGGCGCTCGACGGCGTGAAGCTCGTCGCGCACTGCGCCGGTCCGTTCTCGCGCACGTCCGCGCCGATGGTGCAGGCCTGCCTGGATGCGGGCGTGCACTACATCGACATCACCGGCGAGATCTCGGTGCTGGAAGCGGTGCTCGCGCGCGATGCGGATGCGCGCACGGCCGGCGTGGTGCTGCTGCCCGGCGCGGGCTTCGACGTCGTTCCCAGCGACTGTCTCGCCGCGATCGCCGCCGAACAGCTCGGCGGCCAGGTCGAGTCCGTGGAGCTCGCGTTCCTCGCGCGCGGCGGGCTGAGCCCGGGCACGGCGCGCACGGGAGTCGAAGGGCTCGGCGAATCTCCGCTGCGACGACTGAACGGGCGGCTCGTGCCGGTGCCCGGCGACGAGCGCCGCCGCACCGTCGACTACGTGACACGCGCTGCGGGATCCACGGCGATCAGCTGGGGGGACCTGGTGACGGCGCCACGCTCGACGGGTGCACGCGACGTGATCGTGCACGTGGCGATGCCGCGCGCGGCCTACGTCGGGATGCGCGCCCTCGATGCGGCGTTCGTGATCCCGGGCGCGCGAGCGCTCGCGAGATCGCTGTTCGACCGCGGTGCGCGGCGCCTCCCCGGTCCGGACGCGGGCGCGCTGCGCGACGCCGGATGCGAGCTGTGGGTGCGCGTTCGCGGTGCGGACGGGGCCTCGGTCGAGCGACGGATGACGACTCCCAACGGCTATGCGTTGACCGCGGACTCGGTACTGCGCGTGGTGCAGGCGATCCTCGCCGGCGACGTGCAGGCCGGAGCACACACGCCGTCGCAGGCGCTGGGCGCACGCTTCGCGCTCACGCTCGAAGGCGTCGATCTGCACTGATCGACAGGTACCCGGACTGTGCGTTCTTCGCAGCGTGCGGGCATGCCGCAGCAACGTGCGGCGCGTCCGCAGCGAACCATCGGGTTTCTCCCGCCCCCACGGCCGACGCGGGCTGGAAAGCTGTCCACATGACGATCACCTCTGACGCTCCCCCGCTTGCCGATTCCAGCCGACCGATCGACGCGACGTCGACGCTGTCACAGCTCGTGATCGACGTGCCCGCACGTTCTCGCGTGTTCGAGACGCTCGGCATGGACTTCTGCTGCGGTGGCGGGGTGTCACTCGCCGAGGCGTGCGCGGACAAGCAGGTCGACGTGGCTGACGTCGTGGAGCTGCTCGAGGGCATCGACAAGATCGCCGGCGACGAGCGCGACTGGTCGAGCGCGCCGCTGGGCGAGCTCGCGCGTCACATCGTCGACACGCACCACGCTCGCCTGGCCGAGGAGCTGCCGCACGTGCAGATGCTCGTCGCCAAGGTTGCGCGCGCACACGGTGCGCGGCGCGAGGGCCTGGTCGAGGCGCGCGTCGTGTTCGACCAGATGGCTGCAGCGCTTCGCGAGCACACCGATGCGGAAGAGCGCGACGTGTTCCCGCTCCTGGACCCGCTTCCCGAAGGCGCGGCCGAGCGCGAATCGCTGCGCGAGCTGGTCGGTCGCATGACCGACGATCACGACGAGGTCACGGCGCTGTTCGAGCGCCTGCATGAGCTGCTCGACGACTTCGCGACCCCCGAGGATGCCTGCACCAGCCATCGTGCGATGCTTGACGGGCTGATCCGCCTCGAACGAGACCTGCACCTGCACGTGCACCAGGAAAACCACATCCTGTTCCCGCGCGCACTCGAGCAGCTCACCACTGCCTGAGTCGTCGCGCGTTTCGCAGATGCTGGCGGTGGCAGGACGGACTCGGAATGGACAACGACCGAGGAGGCCGACACATGTCGACCGTCGAAGAGACCATCGAGGTGGACGTTCCCGTCCGCACCGCCTACGACCAGTGGACGCAGTTCGAGGAGTTCCCGCGATTCATGGAAGGCGTCGAGCGGGTCGTGCAGCTCGACGACACACACCTGCACTGGGTCGCGAAGATCGCGGGCAAGGAGAAGGAATGGGACGCGGAGATCGTCGATCAGGTCCCTGACCAGCAGATCGCATGGCGCAACTACGACGGGGCCGGCAACAAGGGTGTGGTCACGTTCCGCGAACTGGACGCGGATCACTCCGAGGTTCGCCTGCGCATGGACCTGGAGCCCGACGGCGTCGTCGAGGGCGTCGGCGACATGCTCGGCTTCACCGACCGCCGCGTGAAGGGTGACCTCAAGCGGTTCAAGGAGTTCATCGAGGAGCGCGGTCAGGCGACCGGCGCCTGGCGCGGCGACGTCTGACGCGCGACCATCGCGCGCTCGATGCAGCGGGCGGCCGGGTCGTGATGGCTCGGTCGCCCGCGATTCGCTACACGTCGAACAGGTGGCGCGCGCCCCAGAACGCTCCGGGCAGCGCGGCCGCGGACGCCATCAGGGCACCGCGCGTGGCCTGGCTTGCGCCGGGATGGTGGCTGGCGACGAGCAGGATGGCCGGGAGCGCGAAGTTCGCGGCGAGGCCGGCGATCCTGCGCGGAAGCGTCGATGTCAGGCTCTCGCGAGCCATCTCGACGTTGTCCGGTGCATCGAACTTGTCCTTGATCACTGGCCCGGCGAGCATGCCCCCCAGCACGCCACCCGCCAGCACTCCGACCGCAATGGGTCGCATGCCGATCGTCATGGATCCCCTCCTCGCCTCGATATCGACACGCGTGTGTGATTGGTTGCAGCGCACGACCGCGGGAACCGGCACATCGTGAGCCGCGTCACAGTCGTACACGGCCACGAATCCCGACTGGAGCCACCATGCACCGGACCGTTCTCACCATTGCCGCGATCGTCACCGCGATCATGGCCGTCGCGATCGCGCTGATTGCCGCGGCGGTGCTGCTGCGCGTGGGTGATCGAAGCGACGCCGACCGGTTGATACGCGTCGGGGGCGAAGCGGTGGTGCTCGTGGCACCCGACCACGCGACGATCACCGCGACTGCGGAGGGGCGCGATGCGGATTCGAAGACCGCGTTGCGACAGGCCAACGAGCGCATGGAGCGCGTGATTGCGGCGGTGCGTGCGCTCGGCATCAGCGACGACGACATCTCCACGGAGGCGGTGCGCACCCACCGCGAGCGCGATTTCCGGCCGGATGCCGACCGCGACGAGCCCGGCGACTGGGTCGCGACGATCGCGCTGCGGATCGAGCTGGACGACCTCGATCTCGTGGGCGGCGTGCTCGCCGCGGTCAGCGACGCCGGCGCACAGCAGGTCAGCGGCCCGAACTACAGCGTGCGCGATCCGGACGCCGCCTACGAGCAGGCGCTCACCAAGGCAATGGACCAGGCGCGCGAGAAAGCCGACGCGATCGCGAAGACCTCCGGCACCAGCGTCGACGCCGTGCATGCTGTCCAGGAAGCCGAGCGCGGAATGCCCGCCATCGCACGAGCGACGATGGCGTCCGCCGATGCAGCCGGCAGCGCGGAGATCGCCGTGAATCCCGGCGAGACCGAGCAGGTCCGCGCGAGCGTGACGGTCAGCTACACGCACGACTGATACCACAACCGTTCCCTGTGTTTATCTAACGGAACTTGATAAATTCTGATGTGCGTCGATACCGTGTGTGTCACACGGTGGAGCGGTGAGCCACGACACACGAACCAGGATTTCGATGATGTTCGTCAGGCTCCGCTGTTTCGCCCTCGTGGCGACCACGACGCTGCTCGCCCTCGCCATCCCCACGAGCGCCGCCGCCGCTCCACTCGTGGTGAGCGTCACCAAGCAGCCCGCGCAGGCAACGCAGTCCAGAACAGCCGACATCGCGTGGCACGTCACGCAGGGCGGCAGGCCCGCCGCAGGCGTGCGGGTCACGTGCCGGTTCGACGGAACTCCCTTCCGGTGCTCATCGCGAACGCGCCGCATCGGACTGCGCGAGGGCCGTCACGTGCTGGTGATCGTCGCCACCAAAGGCTGGGGCCGTGCCGCGGTGAAGCAGTCAGCGGTCGTCGCCTGGCGAGTCGACAACGTCGATCCCAGCGCGCCCACGCTGGTCGCGCCCTCCGACGCATGGCGCTCGACGGCGAGGGTCGCCGCACGAGGAAGCATCGATCGCGCAAGCGGTCTCGATCACTACGAATCGCAGATCTCCACGAACGCAGGTACGACCTGGTCCGGCGTCGAGCGGGGTGGCGGACGCACGATCACGACCCGCGGCATCTCGAAGGTACGCTTCCGCGCAGTCGACAACGCCAACAACCAGGGCCGCTGGACCGTCGCCGACCTGCGGATCGATCCGACCGCACCGTCCGTGCACGTGACGAGCACGACACACGCGGTAGCCCAGCGCATCCACACGATCTCCGGAACTTCGAGCGACTGGCACAGCGGCCTCGCGCGGGTCACCCTCGGCTTCACCGGCCCCGGCGGCAGCGGCGAGATCTGCACGCTCACGACCAGCATGACGATCTGGAGCTGCGCGTGGGCCTCCGGCTCCCTCGTCGCGGGAACGTACACGCTGCGCGCCACCGCCACGGACGTGGCGGGCAACGAACGCCATTTCGACCACCTCGTCGTCCTCAGCACGCAGGTGCCGGCCGCCATCGACCTCGACGACGTGAGCGCCGTCGCCATCGCCGGCTCGGCGCAGTACCGTGGCGTGAGCCTGTCGAGGGAGCCGATCGGACCGGTGACCGTCGCTGCGACCGTCTCCGGAAACGCCGGAGTCGCAGTGGGCTTCGCGGGCCACGACGGCGCGCCGGCCACGTTCCATGCCAGCAGCTGGGCGACGGACCGGCAACTCGCGATCTCCGGCGCCGGCACCGACGGCATCTGCACGAGCGGCGCGTTCACGATCCTGCTGACGGCGTCGGGCAGCGGCTTCGACGGCGTCACGCAGACGATCCAGGGCACGTTCACCGATCCCGACTGTGCGGCTGGGTTCGTGCTCGTCGGCCAGGACTCGCTCGTGGTGAGCGAAGCCGGCGTGACCGACGCGTTCACCGTGCGGCTGGCCACTGATCCCGGGACTGACGTCGACGTGGCGTTCGCCGGCAATGCCGAAGTGACGGTGACGAGCGGCAGTTCGCACACGTTCACGTCCGCGAACTGGAACGTCGCGCACATTGTCAGCGTTGCCGCCTTTGACGACCTCGGCGCAGCTCCGAGCATCGCCGGCAGCATCGTCGCGACATCGTCGTCCGCCAACGGCTCCTACGCCGCAGGACGACTCGCGTCGCCCTATGCGGTGACGGTCACCGACGACGACGTGGTCGCCAGCCTCGTGTTCGACTCGACGGCGGCCGCCGATACCTCCGGTCCCGGTGTGTCCCGCGGCGTGCGCCTGTCGAAGGCGCCCTCGTCGACGGTGGCGGTGACCGCGGCGCTGACCGGCAACGCTGGCATGCACGTCGCATGGGCTGCGCCGAACTCCGGACTGACGGCGACCTTCACGACCGCGAACTGGGCCACCGACCAGCAGCTCGTCGTCTGGGGCGACGCCACCGACGGCGTCTGCACGAGCGGGGCGTTCAGCGTCGAGCTGAC
>JBBQUY010000087.1:0-12427 GCA_038212015.1 Gaiellales bacterium
CGACATGCACGAGGAATCACAGGACGGGCGCGTGGCGCTCATCACGGGAGCAAGCAGCGGCATCGGGGCCGCGATCGCCGAGGCGTTCGCGGCCGCGGGCATGCGGGTCGTGCTCGGCGCTCGCCGGCTCGATCGGCTCGAGGCACTGGCGGCGAAGCTTGGTGGCGACGACGTTGCCCGCGCGGTGCAGCTCGACGTCACGGACTGGGCCTCGTGCCAGGGCGCGGTCGAGGCAGCCACGGATGCGTTCGGCAAGCTCGACGTGGTCGTGGTGAACGCAGGATTCGGGGCGCCGCGCGGATGGCTCGAATCGGATCCGGAGCACTGGCGCGACATGATCCTCACCAACGTCTACGGTGCGGCGATCACGATCCGTGCGGCACTGCCGGCGCTGCAGCAGTCGCGTGGCGACGTGCTCGTGATGAGCTCGGTCGCGGGCCGGCGCGTGCTGCCGGGGTCGCTGTATTCGGCTAGCAAGCATGCGGTCACGGCGATGGCCGAAGCGGTGCGCCTGGAGGTCGCCGAGCAGGGGGTGCGCGTGACGAGCATCGAGCCCGGGATGGTCGACACGCCCTTCTTCGACGACGGCGTGCCGGACTGGGTGCTGCGTGATTCCGACATCGCCGATGCCGCGCTGTATGCGGCCTCGCGCCCCGCGCGCGTGACGCTCACCACGGTCACCGTTCGTCCGAGCGCGCAGGTGGTGTGACGATGTCCGACACCGACCAGTCAGGGCTCGTGGGTGCGCGCCACCTGATGCTCACGTCCCGGGCCGACGAGCTGGGCTTCGCCGACTCGGGCGACCAGCCGTGGGGCGTGGCGATCGACATCGGCTTCGACGAGGCGACCGCCGCGACGGTGATCTCGCTCCAGGACGGAACGACGAGCCTGTACACCACCACTGGCGGCGGGATCCTCGGCGGCGGCGACCACGAGTCCGTCGCGACCGCGAGCCGCGGTCTGGTGGCTGCGGCGGCCGGCCACGTCGTCGACGTCGTTCGTCGCGACGACACCGGCCTGCCCGGCGCAGGCAACGTCACCATCTGGCTGCGCATCGGCGACGACCGATTCGCACGCACCGTGCCCGAGGCGGAACTCATGTCAGGCGAGTCGCCGCTCGCAGCGCTGTACGCGACCGGCCACGAGGTCATCACGCAGCTGCGCCTGCTCGACGATTCGCGCGGATAGCTGGTCGGCCGAAAACGTCCGCGACCGGAAGCGCCGACGGCCGCGGTCCTGGCCGATGACGCTCCCGCTCGGGATTCGGTTCGTGTCGCCGTGTCAGGCGGCAGCGCGGGAGATGCCGGCGTCCATGCCTGCTCCCACGGTGCGGATGCTCGACGCCAGCTGGCGACGTGCCCGGAAGATGAGGCTCTCCACCGCGCCCTGCGTGGTCTCCAGTGCGTCGGCGATCTCGGCGTACGACGCGCCCTGCAGCTCGCGCAGCACGATGGCCTTGCGCTGCTGCTCGGGCAGCCGCTCGAGCGCCGTGCGCAGCGCGACGGCGTGCAGGTGCTGATCGAGCTGGTCCTCGACGCCGCGGCTGGAGGCGACGTCGATGCCGTCGAGCGAACCCGCCGGCTTGCGGGTGTGCGTACGAATGCGGTTGAGGCACACGTTGCGAGCGATGCGGAACAGCCACGACGCCTCCTGACGAGGCACCCGTCCGTCATTGAGCGAGTTGTACGCGTTCATGAACGTCGTCTGCACGGCGTCCTCGGCGTCCTCGCGGTTGCGCAGCATCGAGAGCGAGTACGCGAACAGGCGGCTCGAGAACTCGCGGTGCAGCACCTCGATCGCCCGCTCCGGGTTGGAGTAGTCGATCTGGAGGCCGAGTTCGACCTCCTCGCGCTCGTGGATGTGCACCGGCTCCTGCTCGGTGCGGCCTCCGGACAGCAGCGCCGTTGCGGGCTGCTCGTCGTCCGTCGTCGAAAAGAAGTCTTCCATGATTCGTCCCCCTGAGTGATGCACCCGATCACCGGTCGCTGGCCCCACACCTGCGGCAATCGGCAGGACATGGATCGGCTCGGGGTCGCGCGGGGTCCACCAAAGGTTTCGCACGGTTTGTGTCAGGACCGTGTAAGGCGCGGTCCTGAAACCGGCGTACGGACGTCGGCCTCAGCCCAGCGAGACTTCGTAGCCCTGCGGGGTGCGGGCGCCGGCCGCAAGCGTGCGGCGAGCGCGAATTCGCCCGGCCGACAGGGCTGCGAGCTCTGCCACGAGCGCACCGACGGTGACGCCTTCGTCGGCGTTGTTGAAGTGCAGGCGCGAGGCGGAATCGTCGATCGCGTCGAGCGCGGCCACCGCGCGCGAGCCGCCGGGGCCGGCCGCGGCGGCGCGGGTCTGGTCGAGCCTGTCGACGTTGGAGACGGCCTCCTCGGCCTCGACCGACAGCGCGAGCACGTCGCGCCACCAGCTCGCCAGCTCGGCCAGGCAGGCGTGAAGCTCCGCCACGCGCGCCTTGCGTGCGCGACGCGCGGTGCGCTTTTCGCGGCCCTCGTCGTTGGTCTTGCCGTTGAAGGTCTTCTTCTCGCGATCGCTCATCACGAGTTCCATCTCGTCGAACTCGGCGGCGGCGAGCGCGGCGGCGGCGTCGCTGGCAGCGCTCGCGCGCGACATGATCCGATTGGCGAGCTGCGACGGCGCCATCGAACCCGACGCGACCTGGTGCATGCCGACGAGCAGGTCGCCGCGTCGCTGCGCGGCGGTGTCGCCGGCGGCGATCTCGCGTGCGCGCGACAGGTCGCCGCGGGCGGCGCGGGCGATGTCCTGCAGCGTCATGCCGGTGGCGGCGGCGACCATGCCTTCGTCGATGCCGTCGGCCTTGAGCGCCTCCACGAGCAGTGCGTCGGTGACGGCCGGGAACACGACCTCCACGCAGCGCGAGCGAATCGTCGGCAGCACGCGTGCGGGGCTCGTCGCCAGCAGCACGAACACGACGCGCCCTTCGGGCTCCTCGAGCGACTTGAGCAGCGTGTTGCCGGCGGAGCGGTTGTCGAACGAGAGGCTGTCGGCGCTCTCGAGCACGACGACCTGGGCGACCCCTTCGAACGGCATGCGCGAGGTGGTCTCGACGATGAGGTCGATCTGGGACTTCACCAGGTCGCTGCCTTCCGGCGCGATCCACATGAGGTCGGGGTGCACGCGGCGCGCGACGCGGCCGCACACGTCGCAGTCATCGTCGCCGCCATGTGGGCACAGCACGCGCTGCGCGACACGCTGCGCGGCAGCGACGGGGCCGGAGCCCGGCGCGCCTGACAGCAACAGTGCGTGGGCGCGGCCTTCGGCGAGCAGGCGCTCGATCGTTCGCAGTGCGCGGGGCTGCGCGACGAGCACCGGATCGTTCATGTCACCAGTAATCATGCGTGCGCCTCCAGCGGCTTGATGGTGATGCCGGCGCGCTCGAGCAGCGGCTGCACGGCGGCGTCGACGAGGCGTTCGACCTCGTCGGGAGGGCCGGCGCCGTCGATGTGGGCGATGCGGTCGGGCCAGCGCTCGGCGAGCTCGCCGTAGGCCTCGTGCACGCGCGCGAAGAACTCGTTGCCGGCCTGTTCGAGGCGATCCTCGTCGGCGCCGGTAGCTTCGAGTCGTTCCCGTGCGGCGGCGGGATCGAGCGCGACGAGCACCGTCAGGTGCGGCAGGCGCCCGCGTGTGGCGAGCAGGTTGGCTTCCAACACGCGCTCGATGCCGAGCTGGCGGCCCGCGCCCTGATAGGCGAGCGAGGAATCCACGTAACGGTCGACGAGCACGACGCGGCCGTCGGCGAGGGCGGGCTCGATGGTCGTCGCGACGAGCTCCGCGCGCGACGCGGCGTACAGCAGCGCTTCGGCGGCGGGGTCGATGTCGCCGGTGGCCGGGTCGAGCAGGATCTCGCGGATGCGCTCGCCCAGGGCGGTGCCGCCGGGCTCGCGCACGAGGATCGGCTCATGGCCGACGGCGCGCAGCCGGTCGGCGAGTCGCGCGAGCTGCGTCGACTTGCCGCTGCCGTCGACGCCTTCGAAGCTGATGAGCAGGCCCTTCTCCACGCCCGGATGCTATCGCGTCGGGGCGTGTGGCCGCCGTGGGGCTTGAGGCGGGCCGGAGGCGGGCCTGCTCACCTCTTTGCCTGCTCACCCACTGAAGGCACAGGCGTAGCGCTCAGCGCAACGCTGGTGACATCAGCGGCGCATCCCCGTGCGGCGCGACCCCCAGGTCCACCGCAACGCCTGCCGCGGGCTGCCGATGGCACTGGCGTAGCGCTCAGCGCAACGCTGGTGACGCCAGCGGCGCATACCGGCCCGCTCGCACCCACCGATGGCACAGGCGTAGCGCTCAGCGCAACGCTGGCGACACCAGCGGGGTACACGTTGCGGCGCAGCACCACGGACCAGCAACGCCGACGGGGCGACACCGGCGTGAGTGCCGGTGCCGCCCCGTCGGGAAGCGTTGCGTGTGTCGGGCGCGAGGCCCGAGGGCGAATCAGCCCTCGGCGCCGTTGCGGCGACCGCGGAACCAGAGGCCACCGCCGACGACCATCAGGCCGAGACCGCCGTAGATGGCGTACCACAGGGGCAGGCCGGTGAACGGAAGCTCCGGTGCGCCGCCGCCGAGTGCCTGGGCGGGCGCGGGGCCGGGGCTGCCGCCACCCTCGACCGGAGCGGGAGCGGGACCTTCGATCGGCTCTTCCATGGGCTCTTCGACGCCACCGCCGCCACAGACCGTGGAGCTGGTCGACGAGCTCGACGTGGACGGCGAACCGCCACCCGACGTGGAAGCGGTGCACGGGGTCTCGGTCACGACCGTGGTGGTCGTCGCCACGCAGGCCTGGCCGGACGCGTCCTTGCCGTCGGTGTCGAACTTCGAGCACTCGACGCAGGGCTTGCCGTTCTGGTCCTTGCCGTCGGTGTCGCTCGGGCCACACTCGACGATCGTGCAGGTGTTGACCGGAGCCTTCGTAGAGGTGCTGTCCGACGTCGTGCTCGACGATGACGTCGTGCTGGGCGACCCACAGTCGACGGGCGGCGGAACCTGGTCGCCGCCACCGCTGTAGGTGTCGACCGTCGGGCTGTCCTTCGCGGTGGACGACGTGGTGGCTGACGATGAGTTCGTCTTGCCGTCGTCTGCAGCGTCAGCCGAGAGCGCATCGACGGCACTGACGCCACCTGCGAACGCGCTGGCCGGAATCGCCGCGGCGGCGAAGGCCGTGAGTGCGACGAGAAGGATGATTCGAATGCTGCGGGCGGACATGGTGGAAACCTCTCTGCGGGGGCAGTTCCGCTCCAATGTACGACGCCATCGGTGTGTGTCAAGCACGACTTGATGCAAAAACTGGTTACACACGTTGGATCGGGCCATTCGGTGGCCTCATCCACGCCCAATTGACGTTCGTGCGCGGAATTCCCGGGTTATGGGTAGGGTCCGCGGCAGGCACGCAGCGTTCACGCGCGCGCGAGCAGCAGGTCGAACCAAGGGGTCCCGGAGTGGGCGAACGCGTAGTGGTCACCGGCGGCGCCGGGTTCATCGGATCGCATCTGGCGGATGCGCTGGTGGCTCGCGGCGACGAGGTGCACGTCGTCGACAACCTCGCCACAGGACGGCGCGAGCAGGTCCCCGACGGTGCGACGTTCCACGTTCTCGACGTCTCGGACGTGGATGCCCTGGGCGAGCTCGCGGAGCGCATCGGATCGATCGCGCGGTGGTATCACCTCGCCGCGCAGGCAGACGTGCGCGTGTCGGTGGCCGATCCTGCGTTCGACGCTCGGGTGAACGTGATCGGCACGATCTCCGTGCTCGCTGCCGCGCGCAAGCACGGCGCGCTCGTCGCGTTCGCCTCCACCGGCGGCGCAATCTACGGCGAGGTGGAGTCACCGGCCGACGAATCGACGCCCGAACATCCCCCGAGCCCGTACGGCGCGGCCAAGCTTGCCGGCGAAGTGTTCCTGGCCCAGGATTCCCGCCTCAATGGTGCGGCGCACACGGTCGTGCGCTACGCGAACGTGTACGGCCCGCGCCAGGATCCGCACGGCGAGGCGGGGGTCGTCGCCATCTTTGCCGGACGCGTGCTCGACGGGCGTCCGGCGCGCATCTTCGGCGACGGTGAACAGACGCGCGACTACGTCTACGTCGGCGACGTGGTGGCCGCCACGATCGCGGCCGCAGATGCCGCGGCGCTCGGCACCGACGCCGACCTGCGCGACGGCGGGGCAACGGTCCCGATCTACAACGTCGGCACGGGTCGCATGACGAGCGTGCTCGAGCTGTGGGATGCGATGGAACGCGCGTACGGGTCTCAGAACGGGCGCGAGTTCGAGCCCAAGCGCGACGGCGAGATCCTCAACAGCGTGCTCGACGCCAGCTTCGCGCGTCAGCGGCTCGGGGTCACCTTTGACACGCCGCTCGAGGAAGGGTTGCTCGCGACGATCGAGTGGCTCGGCGGTACGGTTCGCGCGTGATCGACGCGTACCTCGTGCGTCCGTGGATCGCGCCGCTCGCGTTGGCGCTCGTGCCGACGCTGCTTGCGCTTCGATTCGGTGGCTACCACCCGCGCCATGCGGGCTGGGCAGTGCTGCTGCTGTGCGCATGGGCGTGCGTGGAGCTGACGCGCGGGCGCTTCAGCGCGCTGCGCAGCGTGGGTGGGATCGCGTCGGTCGCGATGGTCGCGCTCGCGGCATGGACGACCGCGTCCATCATGTGGGTGGACGCATCACGACATGACGCGTGGGTCGAGGCGATGCGCGCGACCGGCTACGCGGCTGCGTTCCTGCTCGGCGGCGTCGTGCTCGCCAATGCGCGGTCGTACGCGCGGTTCGCCACGCTGGTGGGAATCGGCATCACGGCGCTGGCGGCGATGTCGCTCGTGCGCATGCTCGGCGAATCGCCGCTGCTGGGGTATGTCGCCGGGCGGCTCGACTGGCCCGTGGGCTATGCGCCCGGCATGGCGGGGATGTGCCTGTTCGCAGTGTTCCTGCTGCTCGGCGTGTCGGTGGCGAGCGAGCAGCGCTGGCTTGCGCGACGACATGGGCTGGATCTCGTCGCCTCCGGCCTGGCGCTCGGCGGGGCAGGGCTGTGCGCCAGCACGGCGCTGCTCGCGCAGAGCCGCGGAACCGTGCCGGCATTGACGGTGGGGATCGTCGTGGCGCTCGTCGCCACGCCACGTCGTGCCACCTGGCTGCTGCGCCTGGGCGCGATCGTCGGCGCGCTCGCGGTCCTGCTGCCGAAGCTGACCGCGCCGTTTCAGACCCAGTTCGACCTTCGTCAGGCTCCCTTCACCGAGGGCGCGGATGCCGACGCCCTGCTCGTCGCAGCCGAGGAAGCCGCACGTGCTGCCGCACAGTCCACACTGGTGATGGCGGTCGTGCTCGTGGCGCTCGGCGCGGCGCTCGTGCCGCTGGGGGGCTGGCTGACACACCGGATCGTGGCACTGGAGGATCGTTCGGGCGTGACGCTCGCGCTGCCGCTGACAATCGCGATCGTGGCACTTGCCGCGACCATACTGCTGTTGAGCGGGGGACGAACGTGGGTGGCGGATCAATGGCGCGGCTGCGTCGATCCACCCGAGCGGGTGAACGATCCCGGGAGTGGAAGCTCATACTTCGCCAACTCCGGCACGGGTCGCTGTGACTACTACCGCGTGGCAGTCGAGTCGGTTCCCAAGCATCCCGTGCTCGGGCTGGGCGCGGGCAACTTCCGCGGCGAGTACGTGCGCGAGCGCACCACGGCGGAGGAGCCGCGCGTCGTTCACTCGCTGCCCCTGCAGCTGCTCGCAGAGCTGGGCATCGTGGGAGCGGCGCTGGGCGCGACCGTGCTCGGATGCGTGGTGCTGGCGGCGAGCCGGTTCGTGCGCAGTGGCATCTCGCGCGATGCGACGTTCGCCGGCGCGATCGGAGCGCTCGGGTACTGGACTGCGCACGCGTCGATCGACTGGCTGTGGCAGCTGCCCGCCGTGTCGCTGCCGGCACTCGCGCTGGGCGGCGGGCTCGTAGCGTGCGTCAGCGCGCAGCAACGGCGCATTCGAGCGTCGACCGCTGCACCGTTTGCGGCAGCCGCGCTGCTCGCGTGCATCGCGCTGGTGCTCCCGGTGACGATGGCGGACTCGGCGCTGCGACGCGCACGAGATCCGGACCTGCAGGCGAAGAACCGTGCTGCAGCCATCGAGGCCGCGCGCGATGCCCAGGCGTACGATCCGACCTGGGCCGATGCCGCGATCACCGAGGGCACGCTCCAGTTCGCGGCTGGCGAGCGTGAGCTGGCGGCGGAGGCGGGGCGGCGTGCAGTCCGGCTCGAGCCGCGCAGCTGGTCGGTGCAGTTTCGCTCGTCGGGTCTGATCGGGCTGTCCGATACCGCGGAGGGGCTCGAGGCCTTCCAGGCGGCGCGTCGGCTCAATCCACGGCTCCCCGCCAATGTCGCCGATGACGACGGCGCGGCGGCGGAGACGGACCCCGACACGCTGCAGTCACCTGATTCCTGAGCGCGATGCGCACCACGAAAACCTCGATGAGCAGGGGTTTTCGCGCGCGCCGTTCCGAATGTGAGACGCCTCACATTCTGGCACTGACCCTCGTGGTTCCGTGGAGCTACAGGCCAGGACGGCCACGAACACGGGACACGGGGGACGGATCATGACGATCTCAGGAATGCAGACCACGACGGCGCTGCCGTCGACAAACGCGACGACGGTTCGAGCAGCTGCCGCACCCGCCCTCGGAGGCGACCACGGTGCGAAGCACGATCTTCGAATGCCGCCGATGTACGACCCGTTCGATCGAATCCAGTCACTGCTACGCGACCTGCTGATGGCCGTCCAGCATCTGCGGTCGCCGGTCGGCCAGTACCCGCCGTTCACACCGCCGTTCGAGCCACCGTTCGATCCGTACATGCCGTACGACCCGACGCCTCCCGGTTGCCCACACATGTGGAACATGCCGCCGATCGCGCCGCTGCCGCCCAAGCCGCCCGTCACCAAGAAGCAGCTCCAGGTCGGCGACGTGATCGGGTCGAGCCTCAGCGGCGCAGCCGGGACCCCGTCCGACATCAAGGTGCGGTCGGTGCACGGCGGCTACCACGACCGTGACAAGGCCGTGGCCGCTGCGAAGCACCTGTCGGGCATCTCGGGCGATGCGCTGTTCGGCGTCGCGGTGAGCTCCGGGCCCAACGGTCAGCGGCGCTACTCCGTGATCGGGCTGTCGAGCCGAGTGCCGCTTTCGCCGCAGGACATGGGATCGCTGTACGCCAGGAACGAAGGAGGCTGGTCACTCGACACGATCGCGTTCTCCGCCACCACCGCAAGGCGCATCCCCGTTGCCTTCACCCCGCCCATGCCGATGGGGGGACCGCTGGTCCCCGGTCAGCACGCGCCTGCACCTGTTCCCGCACCCGCTCCGTCGCCGCACTCGCACTGAGGCGGCGGAGTTCACCCACCGTCCTCGCCAGTCCCAGGCGCGGACACCGTTCGGCACCAACGGTGGAGGGAAGTCGGCAACAGTGCCGGCTGCCCTCCACCAGCACTACCTCTGGTCAGAAATCGGAATGTCGGTTCTACTGGAGACAGGGACGTCTGTCGCAGGGACGCGGCATGCAGACGAGAAGGGACGCTCGCACCATGTGTGGAATCAATCCGACACCACCGATCGGCGGAGGCGCAACGCCCCCAGCTGATCCGACGCAGGCGAAGGGCACCACGCCCACCACGCCGCCCGCGCCGACACAGCTTCCGGGACAGACCACCGCAGCAACGACCGGCGCAGTCGCCGGCGCGAAGGGCGGCGGCGAAACCGCACCCGCCGCGACCGCCGTCGCAGGCGCCGCGAACCTCGACGCACTCGCACCCGTGCTGCAGCAACTCGTCACCGTGCTCCAGCAACTCGTCACCGCCATCCAGGCAATGAACGTCACCGGCGGCGGCGGACAGCCGCCAATCAAGGGCCTGGGTGGCTACGAGGTCGCAGGCCGGAGGGGTGGCTGACATGTGCGGCATCACTCCGACACCACCGATCGGCGGAGGCGCGACGCCCCCGGCTGATCCGACGCAGGCGAAGGGCACCACGCCCACCACGCCGCCCGCGCCGACCCAGCTTCCGAGCCAGACCACCGCAGCAACCACCGGCGCAGTCGCCGGCGCGACGGGCGGCGGCGAAACCGCACCCGCAGCGACCGCCGTGGCAGGCGCCGCCAACCTCGACGCCCTCGCACCCGTGCTGCAGCAACTCGTCACCGTGCTCCAGCAACTCGTCACCGCCATCCAGACGATGAACACCACCGGTGGCGGCGGACAGCCTGTGGACAAGGACGAAGCCGGCGTGGGGCAGGCCCCTCGACGCGGCGGCTGACCAGCGACTGACCGACGGACATGACGACCTCCCCTCGACACCAGGCGACAGTTCCCGATTCGACCGTCGACGCCAGCGACGACGCGACGATCGTGCGTCGAATGCTGGCGCTCTGCGCAGACGGTATCGACACGCACGCGCTCCATGTCGCACTGCGTGCGGAGGGGATCGACCTCGGCTCGATCGACGGAATCGCCGCGAGCACCGTTTGTGGCCGAATCCAGATCGACGATCCGATCGCGGCATCCAACATCGCGGCGAGCGTCCCGGATGAAGAGCGTGCACGACTGCATCGCCTGCTCGCGCATTCCATCCACGCGACGTCGATCGACATGCTCGACGGGGCGCGCGACGAGGCGATCCACCTGGCAGCAGCCGGTGATCGTGATCGAGCGATCGAGCGGGTGCTCGACGCGGCCGGCACGGCGCGGACGATGGGGAACGGTACCCGCGCACTCGAACTGCTCGACCTGAGCGTGTCCCTCGCCGATGAGCGCGGCCATGACCGGCACGACCTGCGCGAGCGACGCGCCCGTCTCGCCACGGAGCTCGATGCGCCGACCGCGCGTGAAGCGTGGCTTGAGCTCGTGCTCCTGTACGACGCGCACGGGGATGCAGACGACGCCGCACGCGCCCGCTACTTCCTGTTCTGGGCCTCGGGCGATGAACAGGACGCGCGATCGCTGCTCGTCGAGTGCGCCCATGCTGCCGGGACCGGAGCCTGGGCGACGCGCGCCGCGGCGCTCATCTCGATCCTCGACGAGCGCTACGAGGAAGCCATCGAGTTCGATCGCGTCACGCTGCAGCTCGCGCGATCGAACGGCGACCGTCGCCTGGAAGCCTTGACGCTGCTCGGTCTCGCCGCGTCACTGTCGATGATCGGGCAGATGCAGCGCGGCATGGAGCTGCAGCGTCAGGCGATCGCGATCGCAGACGAGATCGACGACTACCGCGCAAGCGTGCTCGGCCAGCTCAACCTCGTTTCGATGCTCGTCGACGACATGCGCCCTGCTCGGGCGCTGGAGCAGGCAGACGCACTCCTGTCGTGGATTGCTCGCACGGGCATGCGCGGCTGGCGCGCAGAGGCCCTGGCGCTTCGCTCGACCGCGCTGGCCCAGCTCGGTCGGATCGACGACGCCCTCGCAACTGCAGATCGTGCGCGCGCAGACATCGACGTCGCCCCGGCGTACTCGCGATCGCTCGCCTACCTGCAGCACGCGGTGACGCTGGCGATGGCGGGCGGCAGGCGACCGCGGATCGAACAGCTGCTCGACCTGGCCCTGCGCGACATCGACGGGACCGGGTCCGCATATGTCACCTCCGAATCCAACGAGGTCCGCGCAGCGCTCGCCGCCGACGAAGGCGACCTGGATGGCGCGCTCGAGCTGGTGCGGTCGATCGAGATCACCGATGACGTCAAGCGCCGGCGCGTGTCGCTGCTCGTCGCGCGCCTCGGCGCCCAGCATGGCCGTGATGATTTTCTTGCGTACGCACTCGAGCTCGCCGGTCCGGACGCGGCGCGCGACCTCGGCGTCGATCCGAGCAACCGCGAGGTCGCCGCGACCTGCAGGGCGGGCCTGGATGCAGCAGCGTCACTCGATGTCCTCCGCGCCGTGATCGATGACTGGACACGCGTCGGTCACCTGTACAACGCCGCTCGTGCTCGACTGTCACTCGGTGCGCTGCTTGCACGCCGCGACGACCGCACGGCACGCTCGACGATCGACCAGGCTCGACGAGAGCTGCTCGAGATGGGCTGCCACGTCGCCGGAGGTGGCGACGACGATACCGAGCAGGCCGACATGGCAACGAGCGCGCTGTTGTTCGACCTCGGTCGGCGCGATCGCGAGGACGTGCTCGCAAGCTTCGGGGTGCGACGCTTCGAGGCGGGCGACGCGCTCGCCGGCCCGGACGTGGAGCGCGAACCCGCAGCGTTCGTGATTCGGTCCGGGCAGGTGCGGCTCGTCGCGAAGGCTGCTGATGGCCGACGCATGACGATCGACCTGCTCGATGCCGGCGACGTCGTCGGCGAGTCGCTCGCGCTCGGACACGGCGCCGACTCGCTGCATGCCGAAGCGATCGGCGACGTCGTCGTCGGCGTGCTCACCGCGCCGCTGCTGCAG
>JBBQUY010000088.1:0-12337 GCA_038212015.1 Gaiellales bacterium
CGGCTGATGTACGCGCGCATCCTGCAGCTGGCCGGGCACGGCGTGATCTACGGGTTCGGATCCGTGGCGTCCAAGCTGATCGCGATCGTGCTGCTGCCGATCATCATCCGCTACCTGCCGCCGCAGTCGTACGGGCTCGCCGAGGCGACGCTCATGATCGACCTGTTCGCTGCGGCGCTCTTCCGGCTCGGACTGCAGAACGCGATGATGCGCTTCTACTACGACGCGCCCGAGGGCATCGAGCGTGACGACGTCGGCGTTCGCGTTGTGCGCACGACGCTCGCGCTGACGCTCGTGTCACTCGCCGTCGGCGTGGCGCTGCTCGGGCTGTTCGCTCACCCGCTCGCCGAGTTCTTCCTCAACGACTCGCGCCGCGACGAGTTCATCTGGCTCGCCGCACTCGGTCTGTGGACGAGCGTCATCTACTCCACGATCACCGCGACCTTCCGCCTCGAGAAGCGACCCGGCGCGTTCCTGCGCATCTCGCTCGGCAACGTGTTCATGTCGTCGTTCCTGTCGCTGTGGTTCATCACCGAGCTCGGCTGGGGCGTGGAGGGCCTGCTGCTCGGCAACTTCCTCGGCTACCTCGCGATGGTGCCGATCGCCGGCTGGATGCAGCGCAAGTTCCTGCTGCCGAAGATCGACCGTTCGCTCGTACGGCCGATGCTGCGATTTGCGATCCCCACGATCCCGATCGCCGTCGCGTTCCAGGCCCTCACGATGATCGACCGCACGATCATCAGCCGCACCGCCGGCCTCGACGAGCTCGGCATCTACGGCCTCGCCGCGCGCTTCGCAGGCGTCGTGCTGATCGTCGTCACCGCGCTGCAGCTGAGCTGGCAGCCGTTCGCCTACTCGATCAAGGACGACGACGAGGCCAAGCGCTCCTACGCGATCGTCACCACGTGGTTCGCAGCCGGCATGGGCTGGATCGTGAGCGGCATGGCGCTGCTCGCCGACCCGGTCGTGCGCGCGCTCACCGTGCCGGCGTACTACGACGCGACCGGGCTCGTGCCGCTGCTCGCGCTCGCCGCCGGCATCTACGGCACGTACTTTCTCGTCGGCATCGGCGCGAGCCGCGTCAAGCGCACCGGCTGGCACGCCGCGGTCGCCGGCGGCGCGGTCGTGGTGAGCCTCGTCGCCAACCTCATCCTCGTGCCCGAATACGGCGCGACGGGCGCGGCGATCGCCGCGGTGCTCGCCAACACGGCCCTCGCCGGATTCATGCTGCTGCGCTCGCAGCGCGTCTTCCGAGTCGACTACGAACTGCTGCGACTGGCGCGCCCGATCGTGCTGACCGGCCTGGCGATCGTCGCCGCCTACTCGCTGCCGACCGGCACAGGCCTGGATTCGTGGAGCTCGCGTCTGGCGCTGGCGTTGGCGTGGCCCATACTGCTCGTCGCGAGCGGGTTCATCACTCCGCCCGAGCGCGAGCGGATCCTTCGGCTCGTTCGACGGCCCCGCGATGGCGGGGGACCCAAGTCGGACTCGGCAGCAGCCACGGAACCGGAGGCCACCGCATGATCGGACTGCTCGCCGCACAACTGTTCGCGATCGCCGCCGCGCTCGTGCTGTTCTGCATCCCCGGCTGGGCACTCTCGCGCGTGCTCGAGCTGCACCTGCGCATGCCGACGGTGTCGATGCCGGCCGTCACGTTCGCGCTCGGGCTCGGGATCTGGACCATCCTGCTGCTGCCCGCGCTCGCGCTTGGCCTGTCGATCGGCTGGACGCTCGTCGCCTACGGCGTCGCGTCAGCCGCCGTGATCACGCTCATGCGCGTGCGCGAAGCCAGGCGCGGACACGCCAAGCGCGGCCGCGACGCGTTCGCCGGCTGGACGATCGCCGCGATCGCGCTGTCATGTCTGGCGGCGCTCGCGCTGCGCACGCGCATGGCGTTCGACACGCTCTTTCACGTCGGGATGGTGCGCCGCATCGCCGAGCTCGACTCCCCGACGTTCGACAACCTCGACCGCGTGATCGGCAGCGGCATCAACCCCGCCTATGCGCTGCCCACCTGGCAGGCCGGGATGGCCGCGATCGTGCGCGTCACCGGTCTTGATGCGGCAACGGTCGTCGAGGCGATGGCCGTCGTCGGCGTGCTGCTCGCCGCGTGCGCTGCCGGTGCGCTCGGGCGCGCGGTCACCGGCACCGTCTACGGCGAGATCGCCGGCGTCAGCGCCTACGCCTGGCTGCGCGTGTTCAACCCGCGCCGCGAGCTGGAAGGTGACGGCGTCGCCTACGCCGCGCTCCCCGGCAACATCGCGATCGACGTGATGCTCGTGCTCGCGCTCGTCGTCGCGGTCGAGCTCATGCGCGGCCGCGCCAGGCGCGACGGTGCGCTCGTGGCGCTCGGCGCGACCACGGTCGTGCTGCTCATCGTGCTGCACGCCAACTACGTAGTGTACCTCGCCGTAATCGGCGTCGGCACCGCGCTGTGGCTGCTCGCCGCTGGTCCGTGGAGCCGCGCCATCGCGCGCCGGCTGGGGCTCGTCGCCACCACGTTCGCCGTGCCCGCGCTCGTCGCGCTCGCCGCGCTGCTGCCGCTGCTCATGCTGCTCGAGCACTTCGGCTCGCCGCTCGAGGCACGCATCGACTACCACCTCACCGAACTCGGCGGCGTCGAGATCATCCGCCCCGGCCACATGTACGACTGGTTCGCCGCCGCGGGCCTGCTCGGCATGCTGATCCTGCCGTGGGCCGCGTGGCGCGCACGTGGCATTGCGCGCGCGCTCGTCGGTGGCGGCAGCCTCGCCGTGCTCTGCTTCGCGCTCGTGCCAGCGCTCGTAGACCTGCTCGGCCAGACCGGCAGCCTGACGCTGTCGCTGCGGCTCCCGCGCCCGCTCGGCGTGCTGCTCGTCGCCGCCGCAGCCGTCGCGCTCCCCGACCTCGTGCGCCGATCCGCCGGCCTCGCATCCCGCGCAGGGGTCGCTCGCGGCCACGTCGTTGGGTGGATCGTGCGCCTTGCACCACTCGCGATGATCGCCGCGCTCAGCGCCGCGTACGGCTACCCGCTCGTGCGCCGCGAACCCCCGCAGTACGGCTGGGACTGGCCGACGATCGTCGCGCTCGTCGGGCTGCTCGTGGTGCTCCTCTCAGCTATTCGCCAGCGCAGTGCGACCAACGCCGAGGCCGCGGCCGGCGCGCCGGCACTTCGCATGCGCCGCGACCCGAACGCTGCCGCCCCCCACCATGCGAGCACGCCGCGCGCGGACGCCGCGACGGAGGAACCGTTGCGGGGCAGGTCGCCGCGGCCGCTGCCGCCGGGCAGCGTCGGCGTCGACTACGTGCTCACGACGAAGGTGTTCGGAATCGCAATCCTGCTCATCGCGGTGGCTATGCTGCCGTCGGGCTACAAGAGCCTGCGTCGCGCGGCGTGGCAGTCGCGAGAGGTCGTGGCCGCCTACCGCGCAGACGACCTGCGCTGCTACGACGGCGTCCAGTCCGCGCTGCGCGAGCTGCCCGCGGGCGGGGTGCTGCTGACCGATCCCGTGACCGCCTACGGCGCGCAGGCGCTCGCACCGATGCGCGTGGTGGGCGACTACAAGGTCTGGAACGGATCCACCGACGCCGATCGCATCGAGCGGCGCCAGAAGCTGCTGCGCGCCACGTTCGACTCGAAGGTGACCGAGCGTGCGGGGGCGGGGCTGGCGCGGCTGGCGATCGACTTCGACGTCGAGTATCTGCTCGTGTCGCGCGGCGAGGTGGAGCCGCCGCTCGGGTCCGAGCTCGGCCCCTACGACGCCGCGGGCCTGCGCGAGGTGCTCGACTCCGGCACGCTCGGCGCAGAACTCGTTGCGGCGGGCATGGGGCGCTTCCCGGCTGACGCCGCGCCGGAGGAGGTCGCCGCGTGCGACCTTGAGCTGTGGCGGCTCGACGGGTCCGAGCGTGAGCTGGAGCTCGAACGCGACCATGGACACGCGAGCGATTCGGCGCCGGCATGAGCGAGCGCGGCCGACTGACACGACGCCAGCTGACACGACCGCTCCGAGTCGTGCGCGCACGCGCGAAGTGGCTGCGCGGACTCGCGCGGCACCGCCGCGAAGTGGGTGCCGGGCGCGAGCTGCCCGCGCGCGCCGATCGCACGCCGATCTTCATCCTCGGCGCACCGCGATCAGGCACGACGCTGCTGTACCAATTGCTCGTGGAAGCCTTCGACGTCGGCTACCTCGCCAACGTCCACGCCGAACAGCCCACCGACGTCGCGCGAATCGAGCGCGAACAGCGCCCGCGCGCCGCACGCAGCAGATCTGACTTCGAGTCCACGCATGGCGCGACTCGCCAGCCGTGGGGGCCGAGCGAGGCAGGGGAGTTCTGGTACCGCTTCTTCGACCGCGACCAGCACCAGGTAGGTGATGCCGCACCGGAGGATCGCACCGTCGTGCAGCTGCGCGCCGCGGTGCGTGCGTTCGCGGATGCCTGTGGTGCGCCCGTCGTGTTCAAGAACACGATCAACTCCCTGCGCGTGCCGGCGCTCGCCGCGGCGCTGCCCGAAGCGCGCTTTCTGCTCATCGAGCGCGACCTGACCGACAACGCCCGCTCGCTGCTGGTGGGACGCGCCAAGCGCGGCGAGCTCACCGACTGGTGGGGCGCGCGCCCCAACGGCGTCGAACAGATCGAGCACCTCGACCCCGCCACGCAGGTGGTGTGGCAAGCGCGTGCCGTGCATTCGGTCGCCCGCCTCGAGCTGGCGCAGCTCGCGCCGGAGCGCTCGCTGCACGTGACGTATGACGAGCTGTGCTCGGCGCCCGCGGACCTGGTCGAGCGCGTCGCGACGTGGCTGACCGCATCTGGCGCGGCGATCGAACGCCGAGCCGGCGCGCAGCTTCCCGACCACTTCGAGCGACGCGGCGGTGGCGAACTCGCACCGGAGCTTGCGGTCGCCCTCGACCGGGCGGTCAGCGAGGATGCCACCTGATGGGCATCGCACCAGACATCGCGTCCGGCCTCGAAGGTGAACGCATCGCCTACGAGTCGCTGCTCGAGCGATCGCGCCAGCGATCGGTGTTTGCCGAATCGTGGTGGCTCGACGCGAGCACCGGATCACCCGACGGATGGCGTCCCAACCTGCTGCTCGACGCCAACGGCGACGCTCGCGCAGCCTGGCCGCTGCCCACGCGCTCGACCGGCCAGGGCGCCGTCGCGACCGGTGCCCCGTACACGCCGTTTGTGGGGCCGCAGCTGCCGGATCGCGAACCGGGCGTCGCGCGCGTGAGCGCCGACATCGACCTGCTGCGCGAGCTCGCGACCATGCTCGAGACCTACGCGCATGTGGAAGCTGCGTGCATGCCCGAGCTCGACTACTGGACCCCGCTCGCCTGGCACGGCTTCGAGCAGACGACCCGCACCACGTGGCGCATCGCCGCCGGCGCGACGCCCGACGCGGTGCGCGCCGGGATGCGCAAGGGCACGCGCAGCGCGCTCACCGCCGCCGAGCGTGACGGGCTCGTCGTCGACACCGGCGCGATCGACGAGCTGCTCACCGCGTGCGAGGCAACGTTCGCCGCGCAGGACATCGCCGACGTGCCGGCCCGCACCGTGCTCGAGCGAGTCGCGCGCGCGGCGCTCCAGCGCGAGCGCGGCGAGATCCTGGCCGTGCGCACAGCCGACGGCGAGCTTGCGAGCGCGGGCCTGTTCGTCTGGGACGACCGCCTCACCTACAACCTCGCCAACGGGCGCATCGCATCATCCGGCGCCACGGGCGCGCCGACCGCGCTGCTGTGGCACGCGATCGGTCGCGCACTCCAGCGCGGCACCGGCTTCGATTTCGAAGGCTCGATGCTCGAGCCGGTGGAGCGCTTCGTGCGCGGCTTCGGTGGCGAGCCCGTCGCCTACTCCGTCGTGCGACGCAGCTCACCAGCGTGGGCGAAGGTCGTCGACCGCAAGCGCCGCATCAAGCGCCTGCTGCGCCGGTAGGCAGACTGGTTGTCCTGACTGCGATTCGATCGGAGTCAAGACAACCACACAGGGGAGAACGCGCTCGCCGCGCGGTTCAGCCGCCTGTCGCACCCGTCACGAGGCCGCGCAGGCGCTCGACGTACTCGTGCGCGATCGCGTCCCACGAGAAGTGGTCGTCGACCGCTGCGAGCGCCTCGGCCGCGAGCTGCGACTGACGCGCCGGATCGCCGAGCACCGACACGAGCGCATCGGCCAGTGCTGCGCTGTCACCCGGCGGCACGGTCACCCCGCCGCGGCCGACGAACTCGCTGAAGCCGCCGACGTCGCTCAGCACGAGCGGCGTCCCGCACGCGAGCGCGGATGCGGCGATGCCGCTCATGTCGATGCGCCGGTACGGCAGGCAGCACACGCTCGCGCGGCGCAGCAGCCACCCGAGCTCTTCCTCGCTCACGAAGCGCGGGATCATCGTCGCACCCGCGGGTGGGGTCGTCGGCAGCTCGATGCCCATCGGGCGACCGGCGATCACGAGCTGCGCGTCCGGCACGCGCGCGAGGACGGCCGGCCACGCCTCGAGCAGCACGTCCACGCCCTTGTAGTCGCGCAGCAGGCCCGCGAGCACCACGACGGGCGCGTCCGCGGGAAGGTCGACCGGTGGAGACTCGGGCTCGGCAGCTTCGGCGTACTGCGTGTACGCACCGAGGCGCATGCGCCACACGTCGGCGATGCCTGCTTCGCGCAGCGCTCGCGCGCCACCGTCGGAGTGGGCGATGACCGCGGAGAAGCCGTCGAGCAGGTCGGGGTCGACGGCGTTGTCGCGCTCCTGTGCGTTGTGCGCGGTGTACGTCACGGGCGTCTCGGTCGCGAGCCGCGCCCACGCGCGGGCATCGATGCGCTTGCCGGGCAGCCACTGCACCATCACGACGTCGGCTTCGCTGCGCAGGCGCCTCGTCAGCTTTGCCAGGTCGAGCGGGTGCTGCACCACGCGCCCCACGCGGCGCGGCAGGAATCCGAGCCCGTAGCCGGAGCGGTAGAAGCTCTCCTCGATGCGCAATCCGGGCGCGTCGGCACCGGTCATCGCCTGGGCGCCGTGCGGCGAGCGGGTGCAGTGCAGCGTCACGTCGCAGCCCGCGCGCGCGAGCGCGGCGCCGAGCGGTGCGTCATAGGCCAGCGACCAGGAGGCCGGGTCGACGATCGCGACGCGCATCACTGCTGCACGGGCTCCGGCGGCGAGGCGAGTTCATGCGCTGCGACGGCCGGCACGAGTGGCTCGCGCAGCGCCTCCGGCAGCGACCGGTTCGCGTTGCGTGGCGTGCCGGCGAGGTGCTCGAGCAGGTCGCAGAACCGTCCCGCAAGGCGATCGCGCGCGAACACGTTCTCGGCCAATTTCCGCGCGTTCGCCCCCTGGCGCGTGCGCAGCGCTTCGTCGCGCTGCAGGAGCTGGAGCGCATCGGCGAGCTGCGCCGGATCTCGCACGTCGGCGTAGCTGCCCGCATCGTGCTGCTCGACCAGGGGGCGCGTCCACCCATCGCTGTTGACCACGCACGGCAGGCCTGCCGCGAGCGCGTCGAACAACTTGTTGGGGGAATTCGTGGCGAGCACCGGGTAGTCGGCGAAGCTCACGATGCCGGCGTCGCAGCTCGACACGATCGCGCCGAGCTCGGACTTCACGACCGATCCCGGGAAATGGATGTTGGTCAGGCCGAACTCGGCGGCGCGTGCGATGAGCCGCTGGCGCGTACCGCCCTCGCCGATCACGAGGATCGCGATCGAATCGTCGCCACGGTCATGCAGGACGCGGGCCGCCTCGAGCACGTAGTCGAGCCCGTTGGCCTCGCCCATCATCCCGGCGTGCACCGCCACGAACCGATCGCCGAGCTCGTAGCGATCGAGCAGCGCGTGGTCGCGCAGCGCGGGGTCGAACAGGTCCGTGTCGCTCGCATTGGGAATGGTGACGACCTTCGCCGGGTCGGCACCCGCCGCGATCACGCCTCGTTCCATGCCGGGCGACAGCGGAATGATCGCGTCCGCGCGCCGGTACAGGAAGCGTTCCATGCGGCGCGCGATGCGCTGCAGGAGCGGGTTGCGAAGCACGCCGAGCTGGATCGGTGCCTCCGGCCACAGGTCACGCACCTCGAACACGAACGGCACGCCGTAGCGGCGCGCGAGGATCCAGCCGGGTACGCCGATCGTCAGCGGCGTGCTGGTGGCGACGACCACGTCGGGACGGCCGTGCGGGAGGCGTCGCAGCAGGCTTGCGCGCAGCATCACGCGCAGGAACTGCCATGCGCGGCGCCAGTCGGGCAGGTGGTTGGTGTAGTAGCCGCCGAGCAGGATCAGCTGCATGCCGCCCTCGAGCTCGTGGCGGCCGCGCTGTTCGATGCCGCCGCCGCGTCGCACCTGGGCGACCATCGTCACGGTGTGCCCGCGCGCGAGCAGCCGTCGCGAGAACTCCCACGATCTGGTGCCGCCCGCGCCTGCGCGCGTGGCGAAATGCTGGTGTAGGTAGAGCACGTCCACGACGCTGCGAAGTATCGCAGAGCCTGAAACCCGCGCCGCTGCGCGATGCGCGACGATCAGTGCGCGACGACGAGGCCGCCGGACACCGGCGCGGGCGTGGACGATCCGCCGGTCAGGTTGCTGACCTGCACCTGGCGCTCTGCCCGTTCGGCTGCGGCGCCCGGAGTCATCGCAGGCAGGGCGGGCTCCTCCATCGGCAGCGTGTCGTTGCCGTAGTGGCGATCCACTGCGTGGTTGTCGCGCTCGCCTGCCATGCGCGGCAGCGTGACGCCATCGCTGGGGCGGAACGGCAGCTTCTGCGGACCGAGCTGCTCGCTTGCCGCCGCAGACGGAATGCCACCCATGCGCACCGAGCCGGTGTCGGCGGCCGACACGCGACCCCCACCGGCGATCGCGAGATTCGCGGCGGCAGCGGGCGACGGGATTCCGCCCGACCGGACGTTGGCGCGCAGTCGGGCGCTGCCGACGACGAGCATTCGTGCGCGAGTGCGAGCTCCAGGTGCGGCCGTGCGGCCCGTCGGCGCCTTCGCGGCGGGTGCCTTCGCTGCCGGAGTCTTCGCGGCGGCCGTTGCGGGCGTTGCCGTCACGGCATCGACCGCAGTCGCTCCGGCACGCACCGGCATCGGCACGTCCCCGGGGGTGGCTCCGCCACCCGATGCGAGTGCGGGCAGCTTCGTCGGCTTGGCCGACATCGCGGCGGGACCGCTCGACATGACCATCACGATCATCACCATCACCATGAGCACGCCCATGTGCACTGGGCTGACGCGCTGCAGCAGCGTGCGCTCGGCGGGGACGGGAACTCGGTCCCAGGACACGCTCGCGCGGGTCGTGGTGTTCTGCATCACGGGCACGGGCGAGTGCACGCGGCGCGGCGCGGCCTGGGCGGCGACGGGCATCGACGCAGATTCGGGAGCCGGAGCGGCGGCGTACGCAAGCTGGGCCTGCGGCGCGTGCTGCTGCGGAGCGGCGTACTGCGGGGCGGCGTACTGCGGGGCGGCGTACTGCGGGGCGGAGTACTGCGGTGCGGGGTGCCGCGGAGCGTGCTGCGGGATCGGTGTCGGCATCGCGGTGGGTGCGGCCTGCCAGGCAGGCGCCGGAGCGGGCCGTCGGTCTGCGCTCGGGCGCAGCCAGTCGGGCGCGGGCTCCGTCGATCGATGCGTGACGGGAGCTGGTTCGGCCGTGGGACGCGCCAGCGAAGCGCTCGGCGCGAACTGGAACCGCGGCAGGTCCAGGCGTGGGCCTGCAAACGCGCTGCGCGGTTCATCCGCACGCGGCATCTGCTGCGGCTCATTCTGGTGTGGATACGACATTGGCCTCGCCTCCCGGTCACCCACGTATCCCTCCCGGATACGTTCGCTCCTCACCGATCTATCGGGAACCGGCCACGATCTGTCCCACCCCTGCACGATGTCGCCCCGCCGCACGAACCGCGCATCCATGCGTGGACGGCGTCCTGGCATGACGAAACCGGCCACCGTCCGGCCGCTGCCGCACGCGCCCGTGTCGGCCATCGCAGCGACCTGCGACGGCCACGAGCGGGCCAATCCGCACCGCAGCGCTCGCCGGATCGTCACCATCGGCGGTGGACCTTTTGAAAGGAAGCCTGCGCCGTGAACAGCCCGTATAGCTCCAACCTGCTTCAGCAGAGCGTCGACACGACCGAGCATGCCGCACCCCGCCCGGTGCAGCATTCGACCCACGTGACGCGAGTCGTCGCTGCGCCGCAGCAGGCGCCCTACGCGCCGCAGCCGCAGCCGCAGGTCGTCTACGCCCAGCCCGCCGGTGGTGGCAGCGCCGCCACGTCGATCATGCTCGGCCTGGTCGTCATCCTGCTGGGCGCCGTCGCGCTCATCGGCACCTACTTCGCGACCACGAACGCGTCGCCGACGCTCGGCGAAGCTTCCCTGACTCAGGGAATCGCCATGCGCGAGGGTTTCCGCGCCGGTCGCGACCGCGGCGTGCAGGCTGGTCTCGAGCAGTCCGTCGCCAATGCGTCCACGATGTCGCGCCTGCGCATCGCCACCGCTCGCGAGCAGGCGTTCAACGCGTCCTACCGCCGCGGCATGAATGCCGGCAGCAAGTACCGTGCACCGCGCTACTCCGGCTACGGTGGCGGCTACCGCGCGCCGCGCTACGGTGGCTACTCCGGTGGCGACGTCGTCGCCGCGTTCGGGCAGGCGCAGAATCTCGCGAACATGACCGGCGCACCGGTCGACGTCGAGGTCTATTGATCCAGGAGTTCTGCCTGGCCCGTTTGGCAGGACTCGCGCGCGTGTCACCGAACACGTCGTGCAGCACCTCGGACGTCGTCGATTCGTTACACGCCCATGCCGCCTTGCGGTATGGCGCAGATCGCACTAGCATCCGGGGCGAGGGCATGGGTCGACCGACCCCGCCGTCGAGACGCCTGGAGGCATGAGTTGAGCACCGCCACACTGGAACGACCCGTCGAGAAGAGTGGCGCGACGCTGGCCTGTCCCCACTGCAAGAAGCAGTTCGCGCCGGCCGTCGACGCGACGCAGCCGCCGCGGCTGCAGGGAGCCAAGTGTCCGCACTGCAAGCTCTTCGTCCCTGCGCGCATCGTCAGCGCAGCGTTCGCGAGCTGAGATCCGACTCCGAATATTGATGGCTTCGTCGCGTTCCGGCGCATCGAAGTCGGCAATCTGCTAGCCTTCCCCCGAATTTCCCTCCACAGGAGACGTGCGCGAGCATGGCCAAGAACACAGTACGCCAGAAGATCACCCTCGCCTGCCCCGAGTGCAAGCGACGGAACTACGAAACGCAGAAGAACAAGCGCAACGATCCAGATCGCGTTGAGTTCTCCAAGTACTGCCGCTGGTGCGGCAAGCACACTGCGCACAAGGAAACCCGCTGACCGTGGCAAAAGCCGCGAACAGTGGTACGCCGGGTCGGGGCAGCAGCCCCCTTCCGCCGTCGGGTGGCCAGCGGACGAGCGCGCGTCGTTTCGTGCGCGAGTCATGGGCGGAACTGCGCAAGGTGCAGTGGCCGACCAAGCAGCAGGTCGCACAGGGCACGCTCGTCGTCGGCGTGGTGACCGCGGTCATCGCCGCGTACATCAGCCTCGTCGACCAGGTTGCCGTGCGCGTGGTGCGTCAGCTCAACGAATTCCTCGGATAGGGAAGACCGTGTTCAACTGGTACGTCATCAACACGTATTCGGGTCATGAGAAGAAGGTGGAGGCCAACCTCCACCAGCGCTTCAAGTCGGCTCCTGAAGACGTGCGCTACGCGTTCCGCGAGGTCATCGTTCCGACCGAGATGGTCACGGAGACCGACAAGGACGGCAAGAAGGTCCAGAAGGAGCAGCGCAAGCTGCCCGGCTACCTGCTCGTCCACATGAACATGGACAACAAGAACGCGCGACTGCTCGTGCGCGACACGCCGGGGATCACGAACTTCGTCGGTCCGCTCGGCGAGCCCGTGCCGCTGAGCCGCGCGGAAGTCGCGAAACTGGTCTCCTCGCCCACGAGCGATCAGGTCACGCCCGCTGCTGCTGCC
This sequence comes from Gaiellales bacterium, assembly GCA_038212015.1. GTDB lineage: Bacteria > Actinomycetota > Thermoleophilia > Gaiellales > SKUG01 > JAGQUL01. Next base: position 11,934 of record JBBQUY010000088.1, read on the forward strand.
GCCACGGAGGAGAAGGTCGCCCCGACCGTCCTCTTCGAGCTCGGCGAGATCGTCAAGGTCATGAGCGGCCCGCTCAGCGACTTCGACGGCGAGATCACCGAGATCAACGTCGAGCAGCAGAAGCTCAAGGTCCTCGTCTCGATCTTCGAGCGGCAGGTGCCCGTCGAGCTGCCGTACGACCAGGTGCAGAAGGTCTAGAACGACAACCCCTCGCGTGGCGGCCCGCCACGCGCCCAAGACGAACGCCCCCAAGGAACGATCACCATGGCCAAGAAGGTCCTCAAGGAAGTCAAGCTGCAGATCCCCGGCGGCCAGGCGAACCCCGCCCCGCCGGTCGGTCCCGCGCTCGGCCAGGCCGGCGTCAACATCATGGAGTTCTGCAAGGCGTTCAACGCCCAGACGGG
>JBBQUY010000089.1:0-12156 GCA_038212015.1 Gaiellales bacterium
GGTGGCGACGACCTCGCCAAGAAGATCGAGGGCGGCTGGTTCGACTTCGACGTCGTCATCGCGACGCCGGACATGATGGCCACCGTCGGCAAGCTCGGCAAGGTCCTCGGCCCGCGCGGCAAGATGCCGAACCCCAAGACCGGCACCGTGACGTTCGATGTCGGCCAGGCCGTCGAGGCCACCAAGGGCGGCAAGTTCGAGTACCGCACCGACCGCTACGGAATCGTGCACGTCGTGATCGGCCGCAAGAGCTTCTCCGCCGAGCAGCTCGCCGACAACTACGGCGCGATGTACGACGAGATCCTCCGCGCCAAGCCGTCCAGCTCCAAGGGCCGCTACGTGCAGTCGATCAGCGTGTCGAGCACCCAGAGCCCCGGAATTCCGGTGGACTCGGGCGTGCAGGCCGACTTCGCAACTCCGCCCGAGGGCTGAGCCGACGCGACATCCAGTTCACGAAGGACCGGCCCGCCACGTGCGGTGCCGGTCCTTCGTCGTTCCCACGCGCGTAGGCGCGCACGCGAGGGTGCCGTTTCGGAAGACTTCACGAAACCCGAACTTGAACGCCGGCAGGCACGTGCCGAAGGTGTCGCAACCGCGTGGATGCGTGCCGGACGGGTTCTTTCGTTTCGTTCGGGCATCGACGCGGTAGGTCCACTTCAGACGGGCCGACGCACCGCACACGCACCCATGACCGCATTCCAGCTCACACCGATCGGCACGAGTCCCGCCTGGTACAACCCGGGTGAGCCCAGCAGTGGCTTCCTGCTCGAGGGCAACGGCAGGCGCGTGCTCGTCGACTGCGGCTCCGGCGTGGTGTCACGCTACCTCGCCCTCTTCGGTGCCGACGCCCCGATCGACGCAATCGTGATCAGCCACGTACATGCCGACCACTGCTTCGACCTGGTCCCCCTCAAGTACGGCATCGACTTCGGCACGCTCGGCGCATGGAGCCCCGAACTGTGGCTGCCGCCGGGCGCACGCGATCGCCTGACCCGACTGGTGACGGCGTGGGACGAGGACTTCTCATACTTCGAGGAGACGTACGACGTGCGTGAGTTCGACGTCGACGCCGCATTCACGGTCGGTCCGTTCAGCGTCACCGCCCTCGACGTGCCGCACTACATCGAGAGCAAGGCGCTGCGATTCGAACTTGACGGAACGAGCTTCGGATACAGCTCCGATCTCGGTCCGACGCCCGACATCGCGCCGTTCATGCGGGGTGTCGACCTGCTGCTCGCCGAGGCCGCCTTCTCCGAGGACGGCGACCTGGACACGCCCGGCCGCGGACACATCACCGCAACCGAAGCCGGTCGAATCGCCCAGGAATCAGGCGCGCACAGCCTCCTGCTGACGCATGTGCCCGAAGAGCTCGGCATCGACCGCTCACGAGCCGCCGCTGCCGCTGCGTTCCATGGCGGCCCCGTGCACATCGCCCGCAGTGGCGAGCGCTACGACGTGGCACGCCGCCTCGCCGCGGTCAGCTGACCCGGGTCGGCCGACCCGTACCTGCCGCGAGCGACTCGCGAATCCTGCTATTCTCCCCGAGCCGCTGAAGACAGCTGGTGACCTGTGGGTCAGAAGCGTCGGGAATCCCGACCGCCAGCCGAGGCCGTGAACGAGAGACTGGACCGCCCTGCCCCCGGCCCCCGGGTGCCCGCAGGTGCCGGCCGCTCCGCGCACTCCTCGGCTCGTGCGCGTCGAGCTTCACGTCACTCCTGCCTCGCCCGGTCTTCCACTACCGCGAGGTACATACCGTGAACAAGGACCAGAAGGCGACCGTCGTCAAGGACCTCACCGAGCGATTCGGCGAGACCACGACGCTCTTCGTCGCCGACTACCGCGGGCTCGACATGCCCGAGATCACGGAGCTCCGCTCGAAGCTTCGAGAGGCGGACGCGCAGTTCAGCGTCGTGAAGAACACCCTTGCCCGGCGGGCAGCCAAGGACGCAGGCATGGAGGAGGTGGCCGAGCTCTTCACCGGCCCCACCGCCGTTGCCTTCGTGCAAGGCGACGCCGCCGCGGTCGCCAAGGCGCTCAAGGAGTTCGCGAAGACTCGCGAAGGCATCCTCGAGCTTCGTGGCGGCCTCATGGACGGCAATCTCGTGACTGCCGCCCAGGTCAAGGACATCGCCGAGCTTCCGCCGCGCGAGGTCATCCTCGCAATGCTGCTGAGCACGGTGGATGCTCCCGCCCGTTCGCTGGTCGGAGCCATCAACGCACCTGCACGCGACATCGTCTCGCTCCTCGGCAATTGGGTCGAGAAGCGCAAGGAGGCCGGCGAGACCGAGTGATCGGTCAGGTCGGATTTCTTCGAAGCCCGCGCGGCGAGAGCCCCGCACCACAGTAACCCCACAGGAGACACCACAATGAGCACCACCATCGACACCATCGCCGAGTCCCTCGACAAGCTGACCGTCCTCGAGGCCGTCGAGCTGCGCAAGCTGCTCGAAGAGCGCTGGGACGTCTCCGCTGCAGCCCCCGTCGCCATGATGGCGGGCCCGGCTGGTGGCGCGGGCGGCGACGCCGGCGGCGCTGCGGAGAAGACCGACTTCGACGTCGAGCTGACCGCAACGGGCGACAAGAAGATCCAGGTCATCAAGGCCGTGCGTGAGCTGACGGGTCTTGGTCTCAAGGAGGCCAAGGAGCTCGTCGACGGCGCGCCGAAGAACATCAAGGAAGGCGTTGCCAAGGACGAGGCCGACAAGATGGTCGCGACCCTGGAAGAGGCTGGCGCAACCGTCACCCTCAAGTAATTCACGCACGAACTTCGTTCGAGGGCCCCGACCGAAATCTGCGGTCGGGGCCCTCGTCGTTGTTCAGGATCGTCGTTTTTCTCATGCTTCGACTTGTTCCGCGTCGCCTCGCATGGGTAGGTTCCCCCGGAACGTGAACAGCCTGAATGGTGCGACAGTCCGTGTGCGCGCCGGAGGCTCGAATTTCGAGGGGTGAATCGAGTGATGAAACGACGAGCATTTGCCGTTGTGGGCACCGTTGCCGCAGCTGCGCTCATTGCTGCCGGGTGTGGCAGCGATGACGATGGAGGATCCGGCGGCGACGGCGGCGGCTTCGACGGGTCGATGAAGGTCGGCGCGATCGTGCCGCTCACCGGTGACCTGCAGTCGTTCGGTGGCGCAGGCAACGCGGCGCTCGAACTCGCGACCGAGGTCGCGAACGAGGCGCTGGCCGATGCTGGCTTCGACGGCGAAGTCGAACTGCTCGTCGAGGACGGCGAGACGGCCGAGGCAGCAGCCACCGCCGCAGCCGAGAAGCTCGCCGGCGAGGACGTGTCGTGCATCATCGGCGACTGGGCATCGTCCAGCACGGAGGCCGTCGCGCAGAGCGTGACGATCGACGAGGGCATCCCGCTCATCTCGCCGGCATCGACCGCTGGCTCGATCACCACGCTCGAGGATGACGGCACCGTGTTCCGCACGGTTCCGAGCGACAACCTGCAGGCGCAGGTGCTCGCCAACGCAATCTCCGAGGAGATCGGTGAGGGCGGATCCGTCGTCGTGGCCGCACGCAACAACGCGTACGGTTCGGGACTTGCGACCGCGTTCGTCGAGGCCGGCACCGAGGCTGGTCTGGAGGTTCGCGAGCCGATCCTCATGGATCCGGATGCGCCGCGTGCGGCATCGGAAGCGGGTGAGATCACGTCGGGCGCAGCGCCGGACGCATACCTGCTGATCGACTATCCGGACGCGTTCCTCAAGCTCGGTCCGGAGCTCGTCAAGACCGGCAAGTGGGATCCCGCCAAGACGTGGGGCTCCGACGGCATGAAGGACACGACGCTCCCCGACACGGGTGGCAAGGAGCTCACCGAGGGCATGCGCGGCACCGCGCCGACCTCGGCCGAGGCCCCTGCAGCCGAGGCGTTCGACACGCTGTGGAACGAGAGCGACGATCGTCCTGATCGCCAGACCTACGACGCCGACAACTTCGACGCGCTCATCGCGTGCGTGCTCGCGGCAGTTGCCGCGGACTCGTCCGATCCGGCCGACGTTGCCGAGCAGCTGGCCGACGTCAGTGGCGGTGGCGAGAAGTACACGTTCGAGAACCTCGGTGACGCGTTCACTGCGGCTCAGGACGGCGACGACGTCGACTACGAGGGCGCTGCCAGCCCGCTCGACTGGGACGAGAATGGCGACCCCGCGTCGGCGTTCTACGAGATCTGGTCGTACACCGGCGGCAAGCTCGCCACGCTCGAGACCATCCCGTTCAGCGCCGAGGGCGACGCCGCCCCGGCCGAAGACGATGCGATGGAAGAGGACGAGGCCGCGACAGACGAGGCCGCGACCGAGGAGACGACCACCGAGGAAGGCTGATCAGCCACCTCGCGGTCTGACCGATAGGTCACAGCGATTCGCTCGAGGGCGTCGGTTCCATCCGGGACCGGCGCCCTCGGCGTGTTTCTCGGCACAGCTGCCGGGCGGCGGTCCCGTTCGTCCGATTCCTCGCTCGATCGAACGAATGTGACCGCATGAGCAACAAACGTCGGTGGGACGAGGGTGATGGTCCTGTCGCGCTCAGGCGCCGCCGAGGTAGAGGTCGCCGACCTTGGGGTCGGACAGGAGCTCCGCTCCGGTGCCCTCGTATGCGGCGGTTCCCTGGTCGAGCACGTAGCCGCGGTCGCTGATCGCGAGCGCGCGGCGCGCGTTCTGCTCGACGAGCAGCACGCTGACGTCGGCCTCGTCACGGACGCGCTGGACCATGTCGAAGACCTCGCCGACGATCATCGGTGCCAGTCCGGCACTCGGCTCGTCGAGCAGCAGCACCTTCGGCTCGGGCATGAGCGCCCGCGCGAACGCGACCATCTGCCGCTCGCCACCGCTCAACGTGCCAGCCGCCTGGCGCGCGCGCTCCCGGAGCCGCGGGAACAGCTCGAACATCTCCTCGGTCCGCGCCTGGATGCGGTCGGGAACGGTGATGCCGCCCATCGCGAGGTTGTCGCGCACGCTCATGCTCGGGAACACGTTCTCTCGCTGCGGGACGTAGCCGATCCCGAGCCGCACGAGCTCGTTCGGACGTCGGCCGGTGATGTCGACCCCGTCGAGCAGCACGCGCCCGGACCACACCTTCGCGAGCCCGAACGAGGCCTTCACGAGCGTCGACTTGCCCGAGCCGTTGGGGCCGATGATCGCCACGATCTCGCAGGAGTCGACATGCACGTCGATGCCATTGAGGATATCGACGCCACGCACGTATCCGCCGACGAGCTGTTCGATGGACAACGCCGGTGCGCTCATGCGGCACCTCCGCCCAGGTACGCCTCGATCACCCGCGCGTCGTTGCGCACGTCGTCGGGCGCGCCGTCGCCGATGAGCGCTCCCTGCGCGAGCACGATCACGCGGTCGCTGTGTCCCATCACGGTTCGGATGTCGTGCTCGACGAACAGGAACGTCATGCCCTGCTCCTCGCGCAGGCGTGCCACGTGCTCGAACAGCCGATCGCCGAGCGTCGGGTTGACGCCGGCCAACGGCTCGTCGAGCAGCAGCAGCTTCGGTTCGGTCATGAGAGTGCGTGCGAACTCGAGCAGCTTGCGCTGTCCGCCCGAGAGCGTACCGGCGAGATCATCCGCCTTGTCCGACAGCCCGAAGGTGTCGAGCAGCGCTTCGGCGCGGCTCGTGATCGAGGCGCGTCGGCGCCGACCCAGCCCCGGCACGAATGCCCCCGGCAGTCGGTCGGCGACCTGATCGCGCGCCGCCAGCTCGACGTTGTCTCGCACCGTCAGCCGGTTGAACGCGGTCGGGATCTGGAACGTGCGAACCATTCCCCGCTGCGCTCGTGCGTGCGCCGAGCGACGAGTGACGTTTCGTCCGGCGAAGCGGACCGTTCCCGCATCGGGGCGGATGAAGCCGCTGACGCAGTGGAACAGCGTGGATTTTCCGGCGCCATTGGGGCCTATGAGCGCCGTGATCGAGCCCTGCTCGACACTGAAGTCGACGTCGTCGACCGCTACGAGCCCCCCAAAGCGCTTCGTGATTCCCGACACCTGCAGCAGCTCGTCATTCATCGGCGGCCGCCAGTTCCTCACGGCTGCCGAACAGCCCTTGTGGTCGGAAGCGCATCATGAGCATGAGCGCGACGCCGATGAGCATGTACCGCAGTGACGCCTCCTGCGCGTTCGTCAGGGGCGTGTCGATGTATCGCGAGCCCTGGATGAGCACTCCCTGCACGAGCACCGCCATGAGCACGGTTCCCCAGATCGATCCGAGGCCTGCCGCGATGATGATGATGAACCCGGTGAACGTGACGATGGGCTCGAAGCTGGTCGGCGAGAAGTGCACCTGGTGCCACGAGTACAGGACGCCAGCCAGCGCACCCCATGCTGCACCGATCGCCATTGCCTGCGCCTTGTAGGCGAACGCGTTCTTGCCAAGCGCGCGGACGGCGGCGTCGTCCTCGCGGACGGCGCGCAGCACCCGCCCCCAGGGCGTGCGCAGCAGCAGCCATGAGGCGAGCGCAACGACCACGACGATGATCCACGTCAGGATCAGCAACGGCGCGACGCGGTCGATCTCGATGCCGTCCTCGCGCAGGGTTCGTCGGAGTTCGCGTACGAACGTGACGCGGAACTCGAGCGAGTCGATGCCTGCGGACCCGTTCGTCAGCTCGCGCTCGTTGATCGCGACGTTGCGCAGGATCTCGCCGAACGCGAGCACGCTGATCGCCAGGAAGTCACCTCGCAGGCGCAGCGCGGGTATGGACACGATCACCGCGGCGACTGCCGCAATCGCCATCGCAGCGAGCGTGCCGACGACGAGGCCGGCGTCGTGGCGCTCGATCAGGATCGCCGACGCATATGCGCCGATGAGGAAGAACGCGACCTGGCCGAAGTTGTCGACGCCGCCGTGCCCGACCTGGACCTGGAGCCCGATCGCGAAGATGGCGTAGATGCCTGCGACGGTGAGCGCCGCGCCCCAGGGTCCGATCTCGGCGAGCAGCTCCATCAGTTCACCGCCCGTCCCTTGCCCAGGATCCCGTTGGGTCGCACGAGCAGCACGATGATCATGATCACGAATCCGATCGTGGTCTTGTACGAGCCGTCGACCCAGAGCACGAGGAACTCCTGGCTGAACGCGATCACGTACGAGCCCGCGAGCGCGCCGTAGGCAGAACCGATGCCGCCCACGATGACGCACGCGAAGATCGTCAGCAGCAGGTCCCAGCCGAGCGTCGGGTAGACGTTGCTGGTTGCGGCAAACAGCACGCCGCCAATGCCGACGAGCGCACCGGACAGCGCCCACGTCCAGACGATCGTGCGATTGCTGTCGACGCCGGAGCTCTCGGCGAGGTCGACGTCATCGCTCAGCGCCCGCATCGAGGTGCCGAGCAACGTGCGCGCGAGCAGCAGCCCCACGGCGACGAGCACCACGACACCGAGCACGAGCGCGAGCAGGTCGTAGTAGCCGAGCGTCAGGCCCAGTGCCGACCGCATCCAGTCGACCGTCCCCGTGTTGTCGATGTCGTAGAAGCTGCGATCACCACCCCACACGAACTGGATCGCGTAGCGCAGCACGAGCGCCAGCCCGATCGCCATGAGCAGCTTCTGCAGCAGCCCGGCGCCTGTGCGACGCAGGGGCCGCCAGACGACGAACTCGGTCGATACGGCGAACGCACCGACGACGAGGGGGGCGACGAGGAATGCCAGCGCGATCGGCAGGTTCCACTGGACGTTGATCGCATACCCGACGTATGCACCGAGCGTGAGCATGTCGCCGTGCGCGAAGTTCGTCAGGCGCAGGACGCCGTACACGAGCGTGAGCCCGACCGCGGCGAGCGCATAGATCGAACCGGTGGTCAGCGAGTTGAGTGCAGCCTGGGCCAGCTCGTCCATCTGCGGGATCGTGTACCCATTCGAGCCGCTGACAACCATGGAATCGACCGGAACTTGCTCCGATCGGCTACGCGTACTCTGCGGTTCGGCGGATCTTCTGCATGATCGCGTCGTATGTGAGCGCGCGGCCGGTCGCGTCGACGCCCATGCCCGTGTCGCCGATGCCGAGTTCGTTCGCGACGAGCGCCTCGAGCAGGTAGGCCTGCGCCTCGTCGTGCTGCATGTCTGCCTTGCCCGAACTCGTCTCGCGGATCGCACCGGCCGACCGAAGCGCGTCGCCGATCGGGCCGCCGAGCGCTTCCGCGCCCCCTGCGACGTTGTCCTGCAGCCAGTGGATGCCTTCGTGCAGCATCACGAGGCGCAGCTTCTCCGGATTGTCAGCGACCGACTTCGGAAGCGAGATCACGTTCGACCTTGGATCGAACGCGCCCTGCGTGCGTGCGCCGAACTCCTGTGCGAATGCTTCGTCCGGCAGAGTCTCGACCTTCGCACCTGCGGCCTCGATCGTCTGGAGCACCTGCTGCGCGACCGCCGACCCCTGCAGGCCGGCCGCGGCGCGTCGCACGAGCAGCGAGCCCGTGCCTGCCGCAGCCGTGGCAGGCGTCGCCGGGGTCGCGTTCGCAGTCGCGATCGCGGTCGTTCCCGCCGCGTTCGCCCCCTGCGCCTGCGTGGTGTAGATGGGTGCAGCGGGCGCATCGATCGCCGTCCCAGCGACCGAGGCGGTGGCCGTGGCCGCGCCACAGCATCCCGAAGGTCCCATGCCAACCCGTGCCTGTACGCCGAGCATCGGTGTTCGTCCTCCGTCCCGGGGCCCGTCCGCACGAGCCCGTGGTCGGCTTCAGCCGGGGCGTGGGTCGTTGTGGGGACGACGAGGTGCGCGCAGCCACGGCATGGGGCAGTGCCTGCGAGGTCCAGTGAACGACTGGCGCGCCGAATCGTCAAGCGGGACCACGCACGATGTTCAGATCGCGTAGCCCAGGATCTCTTCGACGATCTTCGGGTCGAGCCTCGGGTTGCGCTGCGTCTCCCCGTCCGTCTTCCTGTGTCCGTCCGGGGCCCACGCGAAGTCGGGACGATCGCTGCTCACCCATCGACCGGTGGAGCTGCGACCGTCTGCGGTGTTCCACAGGTCGTATTCGTAGGTTCGCTTGAAGAACGAGTCCGGGTCGTAGCCCGCGACACCCGCCGTCGGCTTGCGGAACCAGACGTCGGTCTTCACGCGCACGGACCCGTCCGTGTTCTGGTTCGTCGACCGCTCGAAGCCGGCGACCGGGAAGTTCCAGACAGGTGATCCGGGATCGGTGTCCATGACGAACGACGATCCGTGCTCCTGGACGTAATAGCGCAGCAGATAGTCCATCCATGCAGGGTCGAAGTCGTCGGTCGCGATCCCCGTACCTGCAGCTGGCCCGTTGTTGCGCTGGCCCCAGAAGCCCGCGATCGACGGCACCTCGTACACGGACGTGATGAGACCTTCGAGCGCATCGTGGCCGAAACTGACGCCAGCGCGCACGACGCCGTCCTTCGGAGGTTCGCGCGTGAGGATCGATGCCGCTGCCCACGCCTGGCAGTGTCCCGCCCAGGAGGCCTCGTTGGACTTGTTCGCCTGCTGCCAGGCACGTGCTCCGGGATCGTAGCCCCGCGTGGCGAGCACGTACTGGTCGTACTGGGCGAGCGCCTCGCCCGGGTCATACAGGTTCCGGCCGCTCGGCGCCTGCGGCCACCAGTGCCCGCTCCACGGATAGCTGCTCGAATATGCCTCGGTCTGTGCCACGCGCGTTCCCCCTCGTTCGCTCGTGCCGACGTCCATGTCGACACATTCAGCGAACCACGCCGGACAGCCGCGCCTTGTGAGGTGCCTCACATTCACGACTTCCTGACGCATTCGGCGTTTCGGCTCGGCAGGTTGTGGCCGGGTCTCACCGTCCCGCCGCCCCACCCCACGCCACCCCACGCGGTGCCGATGTCACCAGCGTTGCCCTGAGCGCAACGCCTGTGCCATCGGCCAGCGGGGCGTGCGCCCGGGGGTGCGGCTCGGGCCCTCATGCGCGATGACGCAGGCCTTCTGCGTGGCTGCGTCGGTTTGCCGACGGAACGGGCCAGTCGGACGCACCCCGTTTGCGCGCGACAGCAGGTAGTGATAGCTTCTGGCATTCCGCCTTCGGGCGGAGTGCGATCGCATGCCAGGACGGGTTCCGGATCAGCGTTCGAGCAGGCCTCCCAGCCGCCCTCGACGCTCGTGCACGCACACGTGAGCAGTATGGCTCTCGCTGCACCGCGCAGCGGCGAGGAGCGGCTCAGCCACGTGTGTAGGAACGCCGTCGCGCGGAGGCTGCCGGCAAGATGCCGGGGCCTGCATGTGCGGGGGCCCGCAGCCCTCACTCGCAGGATGTGCACGGTAATGACGCAGCGGGCATGTGTGTGCTCGCGCGCGAACGACGACGCAGGAGCAATTCCACGTGGCTACGCAGACCCCGGTCCGCCAGCGGTTTTCCTTTGGATCCCTCGAGCGACCCCTCGAGCTCCCCGACCTCATCGAGATCCAGAAGCGCAGCTACGAGCGCTTCCTGACGGATGGGCTTGCCGAGACCATCCAGGACATCTCGCCGATCGTCGACTACACCGGCAACCTCGCCGTCGAGTTCGGCGAGTTCGAGTTCGACGCGCCGACGATCGACATCGACGAGTGCCGCGAGACGGAGAAGACCTTCTCCGCGCCGCTGTCGATGACGGTTCGCTTCGTCAACCGCGACACGGGCGAGATCCGCGAGCAGCGCGTGTTCATGGGCGACTTCCCGCTCATGACGCCGGCCGGCACCTTCATCATCAACGGCACCGAGCGCGTCATCGTCACGCAGCTCGTCCGTTCGCCGGGCGCCTACCTCATGCGTGCCAAGGACCCGACCAAGGCGCTGTTCACCGCCAACCTGATGCCGTCGCGCGGCTCGTGGCTCGAGCTCGAGATCGACAAGAAGGGCATCGTCTTCGCCCGCATCGACCGCAAGCGAAAGCTGCCGGTCACGGTGATCCTGCGCGTGCTCGGCTACGGTCGCGACCACAACATCCTCCCGGCCGACAACACGCCCGAGGCGGAGAAGCGAGCGCTCGACGAGCGCATCGAGGACGAGCGCGTCAACGGCGCGCAGCGCATCCTCGACCTGTTCGACGGTTCGCAGTACATCGCCAACACGCTGGCCAAGGACACCGTCACCACGCTGGAAGAAGGGCTCATCGAGCTCTTCAAGAAGCAGCGCCCGGGCGAGCCGCCGACGCTCGAGAACTCGCGGACGCTCCTTCGCACGCTCTTCTTCGACCCGAAGCGCTACGACCTCACCCGCGTGGGTCGCTACAAGCTCAACACCCGACTGACGCACGAGATCGACGGTGAGCTGCGAACGCTCGCCTCCCCGATCTTCACCGGCTCGATGGTGCACAACGACATCACCGGCTGGAGCGACGACTCGCTCGGCTCCGTCCGCCTGGGCGAGGACATCACCGGCGATCGTGACGACCTGGTCGAGCTCATGCGCAAGCTGCTCGCACTGCCCGAGGGCCTGGGCGCGCCGCACGAGGACGCCGAGGGCAACCCCACCAAGGACTACGCCGACATCACCATGATGATGCCCAAGGAGGGCATTGCGGCCGACCTCGACGAGTACGAGGACTTCGGCAACCGCCGCCTGCGCACCGTCGGCGAGCTCATCCAGGAGGCGTTCCGCGTCGGCCTGTACCGCATGGAGCGTGTCGTGCGCGAGCGCATGACGACCGAGGATCCCGACACGATTACCCCGCAGTCGATCATCAACATCCGTCCGGTCGTGGCGGCGCTCAAGGAGTTCTTCGGCTCCTCGGCGCTCTCGCAGTTCATGGACCAGACCAACTCGCTCGCGGGCCTCAAGCACCGCCGAACGCTCTCTGCGCTCGGTACCGGTGGCCTGACCCGCGAGCGCGCACCGATCGAGGTGCGAGACGTCCACCCGACCCACTACGGACGCATGTGCCCGATCGAGACGCCGGAGGGGCCGAACATCGGCCTGATCGGCTCGCTCGCCTCGCACGCCACCGTCTCCGAGCACGGCTTCATCGCGACGCCGTACCGCGAGGTCACGAACGGCAAGGTCACCGGCGAGATCCACTACCTCGACGCCTCCCAGGAGGAGGACATGGTCGTCGCCGAGGCGACCGACGTCGATTCCAAGGGCAACATCAAGCCCGAGATCGGCGACTTCGTCGTCGCCCGTGGACGCAAGGGCGAGATCGTCTCGGTGCTCCCCAAGGACGTCGACTACGTCGACGTCGAGCCGGCACAGCTCGTCTCG
>JBBQUY010000090.1:0-11877 GCA_038212015.1 Gaiellales bacterium
CACCGCGGGCCCCGACACCGTCGACCCGCAGTGCGATCCCGCCGGTGAGTGTGGCGCGTGCACGTGGCAGCGCCTCTCCTACGAGGCACAGCTGCGCCTCAAGGAGGAGCTGGTCGAGGACGCCATCGTGCGGCTCGGGCACGTCGCCGAGCCCAACATGCTGCCGATCGTGGCTGCCGACCAACCCACGCACTACCGCAACAAGGTCGAGTACACGTTCGCGCAGGACGCCGAGACGGGCCTGATCACGAGCGGGTACCACAAGTTCGGCGCGTGGGACCAGATCATCACCGTGGACGAGTGCCTGATCGCCGACAGGCGCGGCAACGCCGCGAAGCGTGTCGTCGACGCGTGGGCCAACCAGCACGGCCTCCAGGTGTACGACCGCGAGACCGGCGCCGGCCTGCTGCGCACCGTCGTGATCCGCGTGGGTCACGCCACGGGCGAGGTGCAGGTGCACGTGGTCACCGGCCCCACCAAGAAGGGCATGTTCAAGGCAGCCGAGCTGCTCGACGACCTCGAGGTGGGCGTGCCCGGCTTCACCGGCCTGCTGCACTCGGAGACCGACAGCCCGGCCGAGGTGTCGTTCGGCCAGGAGCCGCCGGTCGTGATCGGCGGCCGAGACTGGTTCGAGGAGGTGCTCGGCGGCCATCGACTCAAGGTGCGCTCGCAGTCGTTCCTGCAGACCAACACCCCGATGGCGAACAAGCTCTACGAGCGGGTCATCGCCATCGCCGAGCCCCGCCCCGACGACGTCGCCTACGACCTGTACTGCGGCCTCGGCTCCATCACGCTCGCGATCGCACCGCACGTGAAGGAAGTGGTGGGCGTGGAGGTCGTCGAGGAGGCGATCGACTGCGCCAAGGAGAACGCCGAGCTCAACGGCATCGAGAACGTCGAGTGGCAGGTGGGGAACGTCCGCCCGATCCTCAAGTTCGCGAAGGGGGTCTGGCCCGATCCGACGCTCATCGTCGTCGATCCGCCTCGAGCCGGGCTCGTGCCGAAGGTCGTGCGCCGCATCTGTGAAGCCGGCCCCGAGCGCATCATCTACGTCAGCTGCAACCCGACGACGTTCGCGGGCAACCTGCCGATGTTCCAGGAACACGGGTACCAGCTCACCTACGTGGAGCCGGTCGACCAATTCCCGTTCACGCCGCATTGCGAGCTCGTGGCACGCTTCGAGCCGATCGAGGGGTTCACGCCGCCCGCCGAGGAAGACGTCGTGTACGGACGGGCCAAGCCGGACAGCCGGATCCGTAAGGCCGATGCGGCGGCCGCTTTCGCCCGAGGTGAGGTCGGGGGCGACGCACCGGAGTAGGTCTCGGCGAGGTGGGGGCGTGAACGTTTCCATCGCAGCCCAGATTCCTCGCGCCGTACCGACCGCAGCCACGGCTCCCCCACCGACCGATCGGGTCGTCGTGGTCGGCGCCGGCCCTGCGGGAATGGCGACCGCGATCGAACTCGCCCAGCGCGGCATTGCCAGTGTCGTGCTCGAGAAGCGCGGCGGTGTCGCGACGCGCGAGAACCTGTTCAACGTCACGCCGCCGCTCGCGGATCGCCTCGCAGCGCTCGACCCGGACGGCTCGCTGACGAAGCTGCTCGTTCCCACCGAGAAGATGGTGAGCCGCGACGAGACCACCGGCAAGGTGGGCGAGCGACGGTTTGACCAGCCGATCCAGCTGGATGCGTCCAGGTCGCGCGGAAGCATGGAGGCACTGACTCGTGCAGCAGGCTCCCCGGCAGCGCCCGATGCCGATACCCGGCGCTGGTCGAAGGTGGGGATTGGCGACCTCGAAAACGCGCTTCGTGAACTCGCGCGCGGCAAGCACGCCGACCTCATCGAGCTGCGATCGAACGCCGGCGTCGCCGAGATTCGCCAGGGCGACGGCTTCGCTGAGGCCGTACTCGACGCGGCCGCCGGCGGTTCTGGTCCAGGCGACGCGATTCGTGGCGCAGCGCTCGTGGATGCGAGTGGCGGGGATCTCCTCGGCGGGCCGCGCACCGTGTTTCCCGAGCAGTCACATTGGATCGGCGGGCGCTTCGCCGCGCCGGCCGACGGCAACACCGCGACGCTGCGGCGTCGAGCCGTGACCGAGGAGGGTGCCGATCCGAGCGTGACAATCAAGCTCCCGTCCGCGGATCGCACATTGGTGTGGGCACAGGTCCCCGAAGATGCTCGTGGCATGTCCGATGTCGACCGCGCGGCGCTGCTCGAGCGACGAGCGGCATCGGTGGGCGTGGATGGCCCGATGATCGATCAGACGCGCACCGCCCCCGTGAGCGTCCAGCTGTGGACGTCCGACGAGCCCGCCCGCGGTCGCGTGTTCAAGGTGGGCGACAGCGTCCGAGCCCCGTACTTCCCGACCTCGACGGGTGCGGCAGCTGCGCTCATCCATGACACGCCGCTCGCCGTCGATGCGATTCGGGCGATCCTGGACGGCACGCCCGTCGAACAGGCGTCGGCGTCGTACGCGGATGCGGTTCGCGGCGCCAACGAAGGCCTCCTCGCGGTATCGCGCAACGCCATGCTCGCTGACATCGGTCGCACCGCGGCCGACGCCGGCCCGCCATCGACGAGCGTCAAGCCCCCAGCGGGATCGGCTGCATCGCCGCAGATCGGTTGATCGCACACGCTTGTCGGTGTTGGCAACTCGAGGCTCCCGCGACCCAGACCCGGTGATGGTCAGCGCCGCGGGCTGAGGCAGCTCAGCCGCCGGCACGCTCGGCGCTGCGCACGCCCGTCAGCGCCCACGCCAGCAGCACCGCGAAGAGCCCTGCGATCGAGACGAGCGCGAGGCCGACGTCGTCGGGTTGTCCGGCGAGCAGGCTGCGCCCCGACGACATGACGTGGCTGATCGGGTTGAAGCGTGCGACCGCGTGGAGCCAGCCCTCGAGCAGCGCGAGCGGCACATAGACGGGCGCGAGGAAGATCGCGATGAACATCGGGATCTGCATCGCGGGTCCGAGCTGTGGATTGCGGGCACGGAACATGACGCCTGCCGCCCAGAGGGTGCCGATGATGCTCATCGACAGCGCCATCAGATACATGGCGACGATCTCGCCGAACGAGCCGAGCACCTCGAGGCCCGCGATGAGCGCCACGCCGGTGACGATCGCGCTCATGATGGCAGCGCGCGCGAACGTGGACAGGACGTATCCGAACAGGATCGCATTGCGGTCGGGTACCGCGAGCATGAGCCGCCGGGCGAATCCGGACTGGAAGTCGCCGGCGATGGTGAAGCCGGTTGCGAGCCCGCCGAACATGCATGTCTGCAGCAGGCTGAACACGAAGATCCACGTCGTGTAGTTGGCGTCGTACTCGAAGCCCGGCACCTCGCCGATTCGCCCGAGTGCTCCCGCGAAGCCGGTGAAGAAGATGAGCGGGAAGATGAAGGTCGGCATGAAGTTCGCCGGGACCTTGATCCACTTGTACAGGTGGCGCCATGCGATGGCGCGCGATGCGAGCAGCGTCTGTCTCATGCCTTCGCCATCCTTCGTCGCAGCGAACGCGAGCAGCCCCACACGGCGATGACGGTCATGATCGTCAGCACGAGTGCCGCCTCCGCGAGCACCCGTGCCTCCCAGCCCGTGATGATGAGGCTGCGCATGCCATCGATCATGTACGACACCGGATTGACCCGCGTGATCGCCGCGAACCAGTCCGCCTGGATGAGTTCGCGGGGCATGTTGAGCGTCGACAGGAACAGCGACGCGAACAGCAACGGGAAGATGCCCTGCAGCGCTTCGCTCTCACCCGAGTGGAGTGCGATCCACGCGCCGATCGTCGCGAACGCGAACGCGGTCCATGCCGCGAGCATGAGCAGCACGACGATGCCGAGCGCGCCCGCCTTGAAGTCGACGCCGAACACGAGCCCGATGGCCACGTAGATCAGCGATGAGACCATCGCGATCGTGATCGCACCGGATATCTGGGCGATCACGAGCGCACCGGCGCGCATCGGCGTCAGCGCGAGACGATCCAGGAATCCGGTCTCGATGTCCCGCACGAGGCCGAGCCCCGCGCCCGACGTGGCGAACAGCGCTCCCTGCATGAAGGTGAGCACCAGGATGAAATCCAGGAACTGGTCCGCCGGAAAGCCGGGAATCTCGGTCGCCTTCTGCAGCGCCGAGGAGTTGATCGTGATGAGCATGAGCGGCATCACGATGCCCGGCATGTATCCGGCCGGCGAGCTGAATGCGCCGCGGATCGAGCGGCGTGCGAGCAGCAGTACCTGATGGGGCAGCGAGGTGCCGGTGGCGTGTGGATTGACGACGCCGCGACCGCCTGGCGCGGGTGCCGTGACGGTCGCGGTCACGCGACGGGCTCCGCGGCTGGCTCGGCGATCGGATCCGTGACTGCGCCTTCGGTCGTCGCACCCTCGAGCGTCAGACCGGTCTTGGCCAGGAACACGTCGTCGAGCGTTGGCTCGTGCTGACGGACCTCGTTGATCTGCAGGCCGGCCTCGTCGATCGCGCGCACGATGTTCACGAGGCTCGCGCGCTCGCTGCCGCCGGACAGCCGCACCGCGACGGACCCGGGAACGCTTGCGGGGACGGCCTCACCGAAGGCGTGCAGCACGCGCGGGAGTGCATCATGGTCGCCCTCGCTCGCCGGGGTGACCTCGACGGTGGGCGATCCGATCTCCGCCTTGAGCGCTGCTGGCGTGCCTTCGGCGACGATCGCGCCGCGGTTGATGATGCCGACACGGTCCGCGAGCACGTCGGCCTCCTCCAGGTACTGCGTCGTCAGGAACACGGTGACGCCGTCTTCACGTGCGAGGCGTCGCACTTCCTCCCAGAGGGCGGTGCGGCTCTGGGGGTCGAGTCCCGTCGTGGGTTCGTCCAGGAACAGCACGCGAGGCTCGTGCACGAGCGCGAGCGCGAGATCGAGGCGGCGCTGCATGCCGCCGGAGTAGCCACCGACCTTGCGATCGGCTGCGTCCTCGAGACCGACGCGATCGAGCAGCACGGCGGCGCGATCGGCAGCACGCGAGCCGGTGATGCCCTGCAGGGAGGCGATGAGCTTGAGGTGCTCGCGCCCGGTGAGGAACGGATCGAGCGCGACCGCCTGCAGCGCAGCGCCGATCGCCTTGCGAACGTCCGCGCCCTGGGTTGCGACGTCCCAGCCCGCGACGGTCGCGCGGCCCGCCGTGGGGGGCAGCAGCGTGACGAGCATGTTCACGGTCGTCGACTTGCCTGCGCCGTTTGGTCCGAGGAATCCGTAGATCTCGCCGGGAGCGACATCGAGATCGATGCCGTCGACGGCCCGCGGGCCCTTCTTGAACTGCTTGACGAGGCCGCGGACCTCGATGCCGTTGTTCTCTCGCGTCATCTGACCGACGCTAGCAGACCATCAGGAAAGTGGTTGTCCACTCAACCTCGCTGCGCGCGGTGGGCGGCTCGGGCGTCGCGGGCGTCGCGCAGGAGCGCCGGCCCGCACGCGAGCAGGAACGCGACGCACAGCAGCGGCAGCGCCGGAATCGCGACGTCGACGCCCTCGACGACGATCACGGACGTCGCGAGCAGGCCGAGCACCAGTGCAGGTGCGGCGCGGCGCACGCCCAGCTTCCAACGGATCGCGGCGCCGAGAAAGACTGCGAGGAAGAGCACGTCGACGATGCCGAGGCGGCCGAACGCCTCGTACGGAACACCGGCGATGGGCGTGGCGATGGTGGGCCAGTCGAGCCAGCGGGGCTCCTCGCGCGAGCGCTCGACGACGGCGTTCGTGACGCCATGCGAACTGAACACGCTCCAGGCGTCCGCCAGTGGCACGAGCACACAGATCGGCAGCAGCCACCATGGTCGCTCGATGGCGCGCACGAATGCCGTGCCGGCCAGCGCACCGAACGCGATCTTGGCAATGTCACTCAGGCCGTCCACGTCCTGGAGGTTGAAGATCATGACCCAGACGAAGAAGATCGCGGTCGCGAGGAGCAGGAATCGAAGCGGGTGGTGCCACATGTGCGCGATCGCGACGGTGAACGCGACGATCAGCGAGAACCACACGGCATGCGTGAGATAGACGTTGAGTCGAAGCTCCGCGTCGGACGTCGGCGCGGGCAGCTGCGGCACGAGCTCCAGGAACAGTCCTGCTGCAACGAGCAGGACCATGGCGACGAGTGTGGCGCGTCGGCTCAGAACGGCGGCTTCTCGGAGTACCAGTCGCCGAGGACTCGGAATGCGCGCCAGAAGGCCTGTTTGGACGCCGGACGGTCCAGTGATTGGTCGATGTCGGGACACCAGATCGCCTCGCAGGCGTGGGTCCAGCGCTGCACGCGTCCGACGTCGGGTACGAGCTTCGAGGAATCCGGCACCTGGAGGGCGTTGACGGCATCCAGCGGATCCGAACCCATGACGACCAGCAGCTTGGGCTCGACGATGCGGATCTCGCGGAGCAGCCAGTCCGGGCAGCGCTCGCGCATGCAGGTGGTCGGGTGTGAGGCGCACTTGACGACGTTGGTGCCGTACAGGTCGAGCGGATCGACGGCCAGGCGCTCGACGCTGCGTCGGATCGCATCACCGGTACGTCCATGGAAGGCGACGCCCTCGTCGAGCTCCGCCGGCGTCGGTGTCCACTTGAGCAGCATCACGTCCGCAAGTGGGTGACCGGTACCGAGCACACGAGCCGAGCCCTCGTCGTGTTCGCACTTCCCACACGCGGCGATGTCGTCGCCGAGCGCGTGGATGTCCACGATCGCCCGATCCAGGTACTTCTGGAAGACCTGGTCGTCGTCGGCTCGGTTCGGGTGCAGGTGCGCCATGCCCGGAGTGGATTCGGCGTCGTGGGCGCTGAATCCTGCGTCAGTCTCGGCCCACGGCCTCGGGTGGCAGCTTCTTCGAACGGCCGGTGAGGTCGTTCACCCACTTGAGGCCCTGCAGGTAGAGCAGGCTCTTGGGGCGCTTGAGGATCTCGCCCTGGCCGAGCGCCACGAGGAAGCTCTCCTTGTCATCCCAGGCCGGCATGTGCACCGCGGCGGTTCCGAGTCCCTGCACGACGTGGGCGTCGGAGCCTGCGCCTTCGACGAGGTTGTACTTGCGCGCGAAGCGTTCGGCGTCGCGGTTGTACTGGTCGAACGGCAGTCGCGCGTTGTAGGTCTCGAACGCGTCGATCTGGTCGAGCGTGTCGCGCAGCAGGTGCACGTCGGGGATCGTGTGGAGGCGGTCGAACGGATGCGGAACGTAGACGAGGCCGTCCTGCGCACGGATGCATTCGAGCGTCTCGTGCCAGGACAGGCCGGGCTCGATGCGTTCGGTCAGGAACAGCCCGATCACCTCGCCCTGCGACGTCTTGACTTCCTCCCCCACGATGACCTGGATGCCGTACTCGTCGGCGAGCTCAGCACAGGCGAGCGCCCCGGAGATCTCGTTGTGGTCGGTGACGGCGACCGCCGTGAGTCCGACCTGCTTCGCCACGTACAGCAGCGCCTCGGGGTCGGTGGCGCAGTCCCACGAGTGGGACGTGTGCATGTGCAGGTCGATGACGCAGTTCTTCTCCGAGGAGGCCGGCGCCGCGATGTGGACCTGGATCCGTTCGCGCAGCGCGTCGTACTCGGCGACGTGTGCGCGGGCCAGCGATGCGGCGTCGGCGAGGTCGGCCGTGGTGCTCGCGTCGGGACGCGTCGCGAGCGCGTCGCTGACGAGCACGTGCAGCGCATCTACGTCCCGTGCATCGGCGCCGTCGGCGGGCGCCGGGATGTCGACCACCGGCACGCGCGCGGCGAGCGCTTCGTCGCGGCTGCGCGGATGGGTGCCGGGCAGCGCGAGATACGCACCTGCGCCGGCGAAGACGGCGTCGGCCTGCTCGCGAGTGGGTGCTTCCACGGTGAGCAGGCGCCCACGCAGCGCGCGCGGCGTCGTGGGGCGGTGGTGCGTGCCCCAGCGCGACAGCATCGTCAACGTCAGCTCCGGGCGACTGTCGAGCAGTGGCGCGAGGTCGCGCACGAGGTCGCGCACGAGCGCGTCATCGTCATCCCCTCGACCGACGACGATCACGGGGCCGATGCCACCGCTGGCGCGCGTTGGGGTCGCGCGCGCGGGAACGATGCCGGCGTCGAGCTTGTCGTCGAACGCCTCGATGAAGCTGGCACGATCGGCTTCGGAACCGACGAGCCAGCGGTCGACGCCGTCGACGACGCGTTCGCGCAGTGGTGCGGCGAGGGTGGCGACGACGGTTGCGGGCGGCGCGGCGTGCCAGGTGGCGACGGTCAGCCCCGACCAGTGCCGCGCGACGAAACGGGTGAGGTCGTCCTCAAGCGGATCGTGTGCGTGAACGAGCGAGAAGTCGCCGCGCTCGAGCAGCACGCGAAGCGCGGCGCGGAGGCTGACGGAGGCCGGCCCGACGGCGATCGGCAGCGCGACGAGCGGCCACTCGTGCGCCGCCTCGCGCGGGCGCCGAACGCCGGCGGCAGCCGCTGACATGTCGATATCGCCGCCGGGCGCGAACAGCTCGGCAGGATCGGCTCCCCGTGCGAGCTCGCGCAGCGCGCGGCGGGTGGTGCGGCGGGCGTAGCCGCCGGCGCTCGGCGCGACGACGACGGGAAACGGTGCGGACTCGTCGCCGGCCTCGCGCAGCTCGATGAGACCGTCTGCGACGTCGGCGACGTGGTCGTTGACCGGATGGGGCGTCGTCCACGGATACGGCGTGGCGAGCAGGATGCGACGGTCAGAAGCCATTACACAAACCCTACCGGCAGCATCGGCTCCCCAGCGCTAGGGTCGGCTGCATGACGGGTCGACGCGTGGTCGTAACGGGAGCGTTCAGCAACATCGGGGCTGCGACTGCTCGGGAGCTGCTGGCGCGCGGGCTCGACGTGTCGACGCTCACGAATCGGTCGCCGGCAGCGGGCGACGACCCGCGAATCGCCCGTTCCGCGCTGCAGTTCGAGCGCGAACACCTGGTGCGATCGCTCGAGGGCGCGCGTGCGCTCGTGAACACCTACTGGATCCGGTTTCCGCACGGGCAGACGACGTTCGAACACGCGGTGGAACGATCGGCCATGCTCTTCGCAGCAGCGCGCGATGCCGGAATCGAGCGGATCGTGCACGTGAGCGTCAGCAATGCCTCGCTGGATTCGCCGTTGGGCTACTACGCTGGCAAGGCACGGGTCGAGCAGGCCCTGCAGGGCGCGGGTCCGAGCTGGTCGATCGTTCGACCGACGCTGGTGGTCGGACCGCGCGACGTGCTCACGGGCAATATTGCGTGGTTCCTGCGACGGGTCCCGGTGATTGCGGTGCCGCGAGGTGCCGGGTATCGACTGCAGCCGGTGCTCATCGATGACGTCGCGCGACTGCTCGCCGACCGAGTTGCGTCGGACGTGGAGGACGTGGTCGATGCCGCGGGTCCCGACGTGCTTGGGTTCGACGACTACATCCGCGTGCTCGGTCGGGCGCTCGGACGCTCGCCGCGACTGGTGCGCGTGCCGCCGCGGCTCATGCTCGCGGCGCTCGATGTGGCGGGCGTGCCGCTGCGCGACACGATCCTGACTCCGGAGGAGCTGTGGGGGCTGCGCGACGAGCTGCTCGTGTCGCATGCACCGCCGACGGGGGAGTCGTCGGTCGTGGACTGGCTGCTCGAGCAGGGCGACCAGTGGTTCGGTCATGACTACGTGAACGACACGATGTCGAGGTTTCGTTCCGCTTCCGCGGACAGTGCGTGACACCAGCGTCGCTCACAGACAAGGGGGTCGCGACCGGCGTGGTCGCGACCCCCTGCATTGGTGGAGCTAGGCGGGTGCGTGCTCGTGCGACGCAGCGGGGGCATCGCTGCCCGCGCCATTGCCGCTGATTGCCGCCTTGGTCACGAACTCCGTGACCTCGTCGTGGCCGAAGCCGAGGTGGTGGTCGACGCCACCGTCGGCGCGCCGCTCCTCGCCCGTGCGCTCCTCGACGGTGCGACCCGGCGCTCCGCCGGCCAGGAACGCTTCGAGCTGCTCCTTGGCGACGTCGTCGTCGTGCTGCCACGGCGGCGACTTCATCAGGTAGGCGCTCGACCATTCGAGGGCGCCGCCGATGCCGCGGTCCATGGCGTACTTGGCCATGCGCACCGCATCGATGGTGATGCCGGCCGAGTTCGGCGAGTCGACGACCTCGAGCTTGATCTCCATGTTGAGCGGCACGCCGCCGAAGGCTTCGCCCTCGACACGGATGTGCGCCCACTTGCGGTCCTCGAGCCACGGCACGTAGTCGGACGGACCGACGTGGATGTCCTTGGGATCGAGCTCGTACGGGAGCACGCTCGTCACCGCGTTGGTCTTGGAGACCTTCTTGCTGTCGAGGCGCGAGCGCTCGAGCATGTTGCGGAAGTCCGAGTTGCCGCCGACGTTGAGCTGGCTCGTGCGCAGCACCTTCACGCCACGGTCACGAAACAGCTGCGCGACACGGCGATGCAGGATCGTCGCGCCGACCTGGCTCTTGATGTCGTCACCGATGATCGGCAGGCCCGCCTCCTCGAAGCGCGCGCGCCATTCGGGCTTGCCGGCGATGAACACCGGGATGCAGTTCACGAAGCCGGTGCCTGCGGCGAGCGCCTGCTCGGCGTAGAACCTGACGGCTTCCTCGCTGCCGACGGGCAGCAGGTTGATGAGCACGTCGACGTTGCGTTCGCGCAGGACGGCGGCCACGTCGACCGGCTCGGCATCGGACAGCTCGACGACTTCGCCGAGGTACTTGCCGATGCCGTCGAGCGTCGGCCCGCGTTCGACGAGCACGCCCGTCGGCGCGACGTCCGAGAACTTCACGGTGTTGTTCTCGCCCGCGAAGATCGCGTCGGCCAGGTCGAGCCCGACCTTGGCGGCCGCGACGTCGAAGGCCGCGACGAACTCGATGTCGCTGACGTGGTAGCCGGCGACGGTGTGGTGCATGAGGCCCGGGACCTCATCGGTGGCGTCGTGGTAGTGCGTGACGCCCTGGACGAGGCTCGAGGCGCAGTTGCCGACGCCGGCGATTGCGACGCGGACCTTAGTTCGGGGGTGGGTCTCCGACTGGTTCTGGATCTGGCTGGACATTGCGATGGCTCCTTTGAGTGGAGCGCTCGCGACGGGGTTTGCGTCCGTCGGGAAGCGCCCTTTTGACGTGGATCACGCGCTGGACGACCGTCAACGCTGCGGTGACGGCGAGCACGTGGACTGCGACCTCGATGGCAACTTCCCACCACGTCGCCAGCAGTAGGCCTGCAGTGAGGACCACGACACGCTCCACACGCGACGCGAGGCCCCCCTTGCACTGCACGCCCAGGCTCTCGGCCTTGGCGCGCGTGTAGCTGACGAGGTACGAGCATGCGACCGCCGCGAAACACGATGCGACGGGCCACAGGTCGACCTCGGCCCTGTTGGCGAACATGAGGGCGATGCCCCCGAGGACAAGTCCCTCGCTGACCCGGTCCAGGGTGGAATCGAGGAAGCCGCCGAACGCCGAGACGCGTCCGGTGACCTTCGCGATTGCCCCGTCCATGGCATCCATCAGGCTCCCGAGCAGGAACGTGATGGCGGCGGCGAGGAACCATTCGTGGAAGACCAGGTATGCAGCGACGCCATTGAGGAGTGTCCCGGTGAGGGTCACGGCGTTCGGGTTGATCGATCCGATCGGGCGCAGCAGCGTGCGCGCGACCCGTCGCGCAATGCGACGTCCGCCCACCTCGTAGCCATCGCGAATACGCTGGAGACTGTCCACGGGGGGATTATGCCCGCTTTGGGCGGCGTCACGACGTCGGCTCCTCGCTCGATCGACGAATTTGCATGGATGCGTCGTGTAGGAGCCTGCCGAACGGACACCTGATGACCGATGGCTTCGAACGGTCGCATGGTCACGCAGCGGGTCGGCTGGATCTTGGCGGTCGGGGCGCTGTACCTGGCCGCTGCTCGGTTGTGCCTTGAATTACCT
>JBBQUY010000091.1:0-11659 GCA_038212015.1 Gaiellales bacterium
ACCTGCCGGACGCTTGGCCGCCGCGTCCACGTCGCCCGGGTCGGTGCCGGGCGCGGGCTGCACGAACGGTTCGCGAACGACTGCACCGATCTTCTCCTTGGCGACCACGCGCGCCAGAAAGAACGTCGCCAGGATCGACTCCGCGAGCTCGAGCGCGTCGGGTTCCTGGTTGCGGCGTCGTACCGCGACGTGCGTGAGCGTGGCGGCAGCGACCCCGAACGTCGACATGAGCAGGCCATCTCGCTGTGCGGGGCTCGCGATCGCGGAATCGGAGTGGGAATCGATCGGTGCGTTCACGCAGGGTCCTCGAAGGTGGGCGGTGACGGTCTCGTTGCCGATTCCCCTGCGGCGAACGGTTATCGGAGTCGGACGACCGTTCAGTCGTTGAGGCGGCCGCCGTATGCGCGGTAGCGGCGACCGTCGAAGACGATGTCCATTGCCTGATGCTCATTGCCGCGCGCGGTCGAGAACGCAAGCTTGCGAAGCACCATGTGCGCCGCCTTGCTGGCGATCGGATGGCCGGCAGCTTTCTCGACGAGCGACGCCATCTTCGCATGTGCCTTGATCGCGGTCTCGATCTGCTCCGGCGTCAGCCCGCACTCCGCGAGGCGGTCGCGCTCTGCGGCTTCGTCGAATGCGTCCGAACCCTGCTGCTCGATCGCAGAGATCGTTGCCTTGCCGTGCGGGGAGGGACCGTTTCCGAATTGCGTGCGAACCGAGAACGACATGCCGCCCCCGAACATCCCGCGTTCCTTCTCGTTGCCGTAGTACTCCTCGAGGATTCTCTCCTCGGGCTGCTGCTCCGGAGTCGCCTCC
Organism: Gaiellales bacterium; assembly: GCA_038212015.1. Taxonomy (GTDB): domain Bacteria; phylum Actinomycetota; class Thermoleophilia; order Gaiellales; family SKUG01; genus JAGQUL01. The sequence goes on from JBBQUY010000091.1 coordinate 817, forward strand.
ACGACGCGCGCAACTTCGGCAACCGGCGCAGCCCCGACCGGCGCCGCAGGCACCACCGGCGGATGGACGTGATCGGTCCACGAGGCGCCGTCCCACCAGCGCAACCGGCTCGGGTCGTGCGGATCGGCAAACCATGCTGCTGCGGGCAGGGCATCGGACACGCAGCACGTATCGGCGCTCGCCCACGCGAGCGTGAGCGTCAGAACGAGCGGTCGGCGCGCAGCGCGTCCCAGAGTTCCTGCACGTCGGACCAGACCTCGGTCGTGGCGCGCCGGATGTTGTCCGGCGTGGCGAGCTGTCCCTCGAACGTGTGCGGTCGTCCGAATGCGACCGTGACGCGGAACAGGCTCTCGCTCCAGCGGTTGCCGTAGATCGCGACAGGCACGATCGGCACCCCGGTGACGAGCGCCAGTCGCGCCGCACCCTGGCGCGGTCGCGCGAGCCGGCCTTCGTACACGCGGGTGCCTTCCGGGAACACGCCGAGCGAATCGCCGCGGCGCAGCACTTCCTCGCCGATGTGCAGCGCCACGCGGTCGCCTGCGCCGCGGCGCACCGGGAAGAAGCCGATCGCGTCTGCCATGTTCTTGACGTAGCGGTTGTGCGCGAGCTCGGCCTTGCCCATGTAGCGAATCACGCGGTTGAGCGGCGTGATCAGGAACGCCGGGTCCCACATCGATGCGTGGTTGGCGATGAACAGGCACGGACCGTCCGGCACGCGCTCGACGCCCACCGACTTGAGCCGGAAGCCCTTCTCCCAGACGGGCCTGGTGCGCGCGAGCGTTTTGTCGAAGTTCGCAAGGCCGGCCTCGTTGTCGATCCACTCGCGGGCGGTGCGCCCCTCGGTCACCTCGCCGTCGAGCAGCTCGCGGCGGCGCTGCAGCCACTGCTGCACGACCAGGACGACGCCCTCCTGGATGCCCATCGTGGTGGTGTCGACGACGAGCGCGTCGTCTGCCGCGCCGCTCTGCTTGGCGTCGCGCGCGTCGCGCGCCGCGAGCTCCTGCGCCACGTCCGCACTCTTGCTCGTGCCGAGCTCGTCCTGCTGCCCGCCGCGTCGTCGAGCACGCTCTTCGAGGTCGGCTGTGATGAAGATCTTCAGGTCCGCGTCCGGGCGCACGTTGGTGCCGCAGTCGCGTCCATCAAGCACGCTGTCGCGGTCGAGCGACAGCTGGCGCTGGCGGGCGACGAGCACGTCGCGAACGCCGTCGTGCGACGCAACCTTGGACGCCGCATCGTCGATGCGCGGCTCGCGGATCGCGTCGGTGACGTCGACTCCCGCGATGCGCACGACCCAGCGCCCGTCCTGGTAGCCCAGGTTGGTCGGCTGCGCGATCGCCAGGCCACGCAGGCGCGCGCCGTCATCGAGCGGGATCCCGCGCTCGAGCGCCAGCCAGCCGAGTGCGCGATACGTGGCGCCGGTCTCGACGTAGTTGAAGCCGAGCGATTCCGCGACGAGCCGCGCGATCGTGCTCTTGCCGCTGCCGGCAGGTCCGTCGACGGTGATCGTCAGCGCGCGCGTCCAGCGTTCGCCCTGCGTCAGCTCGGCGCGATGCACCGGGCGCGAGACGTCGACTGCGTCGACCGTGGCGGCTGTGGAGGTCGTGGACATCGTGGTGATGTTACCCCGACGTAGCCGGGCGATGCACCGCGAATCTGCGCTCTCCCCGTTGACGCACGCGGGGATGCGACGCACGATGGATGCAGCACCACCCACGGGGGCAGTGGTGCACCGCCGAAACGCCGAGGTCCTTCCACCGTGTGTGGAGTCACGCCAGCATCGTCGCTCATGCCGTCACAGACCACGTCCGGTGGTGGCCGCACGACGCCCGCGGCACCTATCAACCCGAACGCACTCGTCCCCGTGCTCCAACAGCTCGTCGCAGCGCTGCAGGCGCTCACCAACGCCCTGCAGGGCGCCGGCGCCGTGACCGCCGGCGGCGCGATGGGCGCACCGATCGCTGATGCCGCAACAGGCGCGATGACCAAGGGTGCCAGCCCGCACGCCGGTCACGCTCCCACCAAGGGTGGCGGTGGACACGGCGCGCACGCCGAGGAGTCGCATCACCACGGCATGAGGATCATCAAGCGCGAAACGCCCGCCGATCTGGTACTCGCGCAGCGCAACCTCGATTCGGTCTACTCCACGTTCCGTTCGCACACCCGCGAGGGCCTCGACTTTCGCAACAACTCCACCCACGGGTACCTGACGCAGGGCGAGCGCGATGCGTATCGCCGCCAGAACCCGGGCCTGCCCGTGCCGGAATCGCTCGTGTTCCGCGAGGGCAGCAACACACCGATCGGCGCCGTCTACCGCTCCACCACGGCCGGCGCGAACATGGACCTGGGCATGGGCGATCGCCATGACCACACCGGCGATAAGGGCAACAGCCAGATGCAGCACATCTGGTTCACTCCCGACCACGTCGACTTCGCGTTTTCCGACGTCTCGCATGGCATGACCGGCACGACCGCCGCAGCGATCAAGAAGCTCGGCTACCCCGTCTGACGTCCCGTCAGGGCGCGCCGTCGCCGTCGGGCGTGTCGATCGGTCCCCCGGCAGGCACGATCACCCCAAGCAGCAGCACGAGGAACCCCACGAGCATCACCCACGCGGTGTAGAGCAGGCCCACGCAGATGAGCAGGCAGCCGAGGCTGGAGAGCAGCGACTCGCGCACCGCTCCGAGCCGACGTCGGAGGACATCGTGAACCAATCCCGCGACGAGGTACAGCGTCGCGACCGCCGTGAACACCAGGAAAGTGCCGCTGACCCGATCGAGCTTGCGACGCTCGATCGAGATGCCGTGGTCGAGTCCTTCGGCGACCAGCAGCACCTTTCCCAATGCGATGAACGCGGTGACCAGGAAGCCTGCCCAGACCGTCGTGGACGTGCGACGCGTGCGCCACAGTTCGAACACGAGGGCCGCGAACACGACGAACTCCGCGATCCCGACGAACCGCATCGATCAGCGCTGTGCGATCGCGTCGAGCAAGTCGAAGAAGCCCGGAAACGACACGTCGACGCAGTCGGCGTTCTCGATCGTCACGCCATGGCGCGATACGAGCCCGATGATCCCGCCGAGCATCGCGAGCCGGTGGTCGCCGGCGGCGTCCATCGTGCCACCGTCGGGACGCACGGTCGAGCCGCGGATGATGAAGCCGTCCTTGAGCGGCTGGCACGAGATCCCGACACGCTTGAGCGCGAGCGCGAGGTCCTCGATGCGGTCGCTCTCCTTCGCGCGCAGCTCCTCCGCGCCGCGGATCACGAACTCGCCCTTTCGGAAGTGCCCGACGAGCGCCAGGATCGGCAGCTCGTCGATCATGCGCACGACGTCGCTCGTCTCGATGAACGCCTTCTTCATCTGCGAGTGCTGAATCTCCAGGTCCGAGACCGGCTCGCCGTCCACCTCGCGCTTGCCCGTCACCATGATGTGCGCACCCATCTGGTCGAGCACGTCCACGAAGCCGCGGCGTCCCTCGCTCTCGATCACGCCGGGCAGGCGCAGCAGCGAGCCGTGCAGGACGGTGGCGGCGGCGATGAGGGGCGCGGCCGCCGACGGATCGGCAGGAATGGTCGTGTCCGGCAGCTCGAGCGACTCGATCGGCTCGATGCTGACGGTGCGCCCGTCGCGCATGATCGTCGCACCCGCTCGGCGCAGCATGCGCTCGGTGTGATCGCGCAGCACCGCGGGCTCGACGACCGTCGTTCGCGCTTCTGCCCCGAGACCCGCGAGCAGGATCGCCGACTGCACCTGGGCGCTGGCGACGGTCAGCTCGAACGTGCCGCCGTGCACCGGGCCACCGCTCGTAACGCGCATCGGCATCGTGTTGCCGCTCGACAGCTCCACCTTCGCGCCGAGCTCGTTGAGCGGATCCGCGATGCGCGCCATCGGTCGTCGCGACAGCGACTCGTCGCCGACCAGCTCGAACGTGCGCCCGGAGGGCAGACCGGCGAGCAGCCCAGCGAGCAGTCGCGCGAGCGTGCCGGCGTTGCGACAGTCGATCGGGGCCCCGTCGGCCGGCGGCTGGATGTTGCGCAGGCCCACGCCCGTGACGAACACGTGGGATGGATCGTCCTCGTCACGCTCGACGGTCGCCCCCAGCTGCTCCACGGCGTCGAGCGTGGCCAGCACGTCTTCGCCGAATGCAAGGTTGCGAATCTCCACGCGGCGCGTGGATGCGAGTGCGAGCAGCAGCGCGCGATGCGAGACGCTCTTGTCGCCGGGGAGGTGGACCTCGCCCATGACGGCGGTGGCTGGTGCTACGTGGACGGTGCTCATCGGCCCGCCAGTGTATCCGCTACAGCTTCGCGACGAGCCGGCGAGCAGCTGCCGGGTTCTCTCCGTCGAGCCGGCGGATGCCACGCTCCAGTCGCATGCGCTGCGCCGGGGTGAGGCGATGCCGCTTGGCGATGCGCTCGGCCAGCTCGGCGGGCACGTCGCGCAGCTCGCGCTGCTGGAGCAGTTCGACGGCCTCGTCGAGCTGCTTGGGATCCTTCCACTGGATGCCGGCAGCTCCGAGCAGGATCCGCATCGTATCCACGTACTTCGGATAGCCGCCACGGTTGGTCTTGTACTCGATCGTGTCGTAGCGCTTCGGGTACGGCATCCCGAGCTCGCGGGCGGTGGCGGCCGCGACGCCCGGCCAGCGCGCGATCGTGTCGGCGATGCCTTCCTCGAGCCAGCGATGCACGGACCCCTCCGCGTCGGCGGGCGTGACGGCGTGCTCGAGCTCGTGTCGCACGACGTAGGCGGTGAACAGGTTCTCGGCGGGGGTCGCCTTCTTCGGGGTCTCGATCCAGGTGTGCAGGCCCTTTGAGATGACCGGACCGAAGACGATCTGCTGGATCGACGGGTCGTACCAGGCGTAGGCACCGCCGGCGAGGTCTCGGGCGACCGACGTCAGCACGTCGGTGACCATCTTCTTCTCTGCGGGTGTGTTGTAGTAGCCGTCGGTCGGATACTGCTCGATCACGCCGGAGATCGCCGCTGCCTCGATGCCGCCGCGCGTTCGCGCGATCGAGATGCCCTCGAGCAGCGCGCCTTCCTCCTCCAGGATGCGCTGGATGCCGTGCAGCACCTCCACGGCCCGCTCGCGACGCGGTCCGTTGAACAGTCGCACCGCGGGCCTGGTCTGGAGCGTGACCTCACGCGTCGGGATGGGTCCGGAACCGTCGATGTCGATGCGGACCTGCTTGACGATCGTCGACTCGAACGTGCCGCCGGTGACCTTCATCTTGCGAATGAACGGGTCGGTGAGCGTCGCCTTTCGGTACGCGTCCGGGTCCTCGAAGATAGGTCCGTACGAGTAGCGACCGTCGCCGTCTTCGAGGAACTTGCCGCTCGAGCCGTCGGTGTCGCTCAGGAACGCGTAGGCGATGCTGCCGACGACGGCGATCAGGAACAGTGCGATGAATCCGCGCAGCACGGTACCGCGATCGATCATGGTGTCTCCCTCCTATGCGGTCTGCGCGGCCGACACGGGGGAACCGTCGGTGCGACCGTCCGGCACCGCTCGGCGTGACCCGATGGCGTCCAGGACTCGATCGAGAGACACCACGAGCTCCCGGAACTGGTCCAGGTCGAGGGTCTGATCGCCGTCCGAGATCGCCGTGTGCGGCGTGTCGTGTGCTTCAACCATGATGCCATCGGCGCCCACTGCTGCGGCCGCGAGCGCCAGGTCGGGGACCCAGCGCGCGACGCCTGCGGCGTGTGACGGATCGACGAGAATCGGCAGGTGCGTGCGCTCGCGCAGCACCGGGATCGCGGCGATGTCAAGCGTGAATCGCGTGGCGGTCTCGAAGGTGCGGATGCCGCGTTCGACGAGCAGCACGTCCTCGTTGCCCTCGGCGAGGACGTAGTCGGCGGCGTCGAGCAGCTCCTGCACCGTGGCACCGAAACCGCGCTTGAGCAGGATCGGTCGACCGGTGCGGGCGAGTTCTCGCAGGAGCGATCCATTGGACATGTTGCGTGCACCGACCTGGAGCACGTCGGCGACGTCGGCGGCGAGCTCGGCATCGCGCGGGTCGAGCACTTCGGTGACGAAGGGCAGGCCGGTCCGGGCGCGCGCCGCGGCGAGCATCGCGAGCGCGTCTGCACCAAGCCCCTGGAAGCTCCGGGGCGAGGTGCGCGGCTTCCAGGCACCGCCGCGCAGCATCCCGCCGCCGCTCGCGGCGATCGATTCGGCAATGCGGGTGATCCCGTCGCGGGATTCGACCGAGCACGGGCCACCGATGACGAGGAACGCGCCGTCGCCGACGACGACGCCGGTATCGCCGATCGCGACCTGCCGGCGTTCGCCGGGTCGATGCTCGGGGGAATCCACGTCGGCATCCTAGTTCACCGATGCCGAGTGCAGAACGAACGGCGGCCCGTACCGAGTTGCCGAACAGGCCTTTACAGGCAGGCGAATCCGGTGCATGTTGGACGAGAAGCAATCCGCCGAACTGCTCGGCGACCCCCAGCGCCATGCCTCACGACACCCCACACCATCCCGATTTCGCGTCCACGCTCGAGCTGCCGCCCGTGCCGTTCGCCCGCGCCGCGACCGCCGCCGTCGCCGACGAGCTCCCGCCCGTCGCACCGCAGGCCGGTCTGGCGGTCGTCGTCGACGCGCCTGCATCGGTCGGAACGTCGATTTCCGAGCTGCTCGATGCGCTCAAGCTCGACGGAATCACCATGGATGCCGACGAGGTTCGTCCGCACGCGGAGTTTTCCGCTGCCGTCGAGCGGCGTGGCCGCACCGAGCGCCGCGGCGAGCCGCGCGTGACGCCGGACCGACGAGCATTCGCGAGCACCAACCTCGCGATGCCGGACGACGGCCCCGAGGACCCGCGACCGCAGGGCCTGCCGCCCGTCGAGCATGTGCTCGAGAGCCCGTCGCCGATCGATCCGATCATGCCGGAGCTGCCGATCGCGCTCGAACCGGCCCGCCACTACGAGCTTCCGAGCCGCGGCCTCGCAACGGGCACGCTGCGCACCACGCGTGCCAACGTGCACGTCAACGAACTTCCGTTCCCGGCAACCGCCATGGCGCATCCCGTGCCACCTGCCGGCGCGCCCGAACCGCCCACTGCGCCTCCGGTCGTCGAGCAGCAGATCGTGCAGGATCCGATCGCGCACCTGCAGCCCGCCCCGGCCCACGCGGCTCCGCTCGTCGGCATCGACGGCATCTTCGCGAGTTCCGCACCGATCCCGGTCGGTCGCCTCGAACCCTTTGGTCCCGGCGTTGCCGCCTACGTGCCGCAGACCGGTCCTGCCGGACCCGCCCAGGCACCCGGCGCAGGCCTGGACCCCGTCGTCGCGGCCGTGGCCGCCACGCCGACTGCATGGAACGGCAACGCCGTGCACGTCGACGACGCGATGCTCGTATGGAACGCACCCGGCTCGAATGCGCCGCTCGCGCCGTCCGTTGCAGCGATGATCTCCACCCCGCCTCCGAGCGCGACGTCGCCGTCAGCGCCCGCGACCACCACCGCGGGAATTGCCACCACTGCCCTTACCCCGGCCGACGGCGCCACCGCCGCGATTGCCGGAGCTCGCGCCACGCGCGGGCCGCTCGCTTCGCTGCTTCGGCTGCTGCTGATGATCGGCATCCCGGCCGCGTCCGGCACCGGACTTGCCGTCGCGCTCGACCGCTTCCTCCTCTGAGGCAGCCGCCGCCGGCGCCGCCTCTGCCCCATCCGGACGTGGCGGACCGAACTTCGCCGCCCGCCGCTCCGCGCGCGAACCCGGCTCCTTCGTGCGCGCCGGCGCCAGCCCCGCGGCCTTGCGCAGCCTGCGGATCTCCTGGTCGGTGAGCGGCCGCGCCGCACCCGGCGCGAGCCCTGCCAGCACGAGCGGACCATACGCGGTGCGTGCCAGCTCGATGACGGGATGCCCGACCGCGTCGCACATGCGACGCACCTGGCGATTGCGGCCTTCGTGGATCGTCAGCTCGAGTACCGACTGCTTCGCGCCCGCGTCGACGATCTTCGCCTCGGCCGGCGACGTCATGCCGTCTTCGAGCTCCACGCCCTCGGCGAGCTGGCGCACCGTCGCCGCCGACACGCCGCCCTGCACGAGCACGCGGTAGGTCTTCGTGACGCCGAACGACGGGTGCATGAGCCGGTGGGCGAGCTCCCCGTCGTTGGTGAGCAGCAGCAGCCCGCTCGTGTCGATGTCGAGCCGTCCGACCGGATAGATGCGCACGTCGTCGGGCACGAGCGTCGCCACCGTCGGTCGCCCCTGCGGATCGTCGAGCGTCGTGACGATGCCGGTCGGCTTGTTGAGCATGAAGAAGCGCGGCGCCTGCGGGCCGACCTCGACACCCCCGACACGCACGGTGTCGCTGGGAACGACGCGCATGCCGAGCGTCGCGAGCTTGCCGTTCACCGTGACGCGCCCCTGCTTGATCATCACCTCGGCATGGCGGCGCGACGTGACGCCGGCAGCGGAGATGAACTTCTGGAGCTTCTCGCCCACGGGGGGCTTGTCGCCGGGCAGCAGGAACGGATCACGCGGGGAGGACATGGACGAAGCGTACGGCACGCAGCCAGGTGGGCGCGTCGGAGCACCCATGCGTGGGTAGTGCGCGTGCATGCAGGTCACCGACGCTCCCGAACAGTCCGATCCCACGAGCACGGAGCCGGACGCCACGCGTCGGGTGCTCGTGCTCAGCACCGACCTGGGCGGCGGCCACGACGCGCTTGCCGCCGGACTTCGCGAGGAGCTCGATCAGCGCGACGAGCCGGTGCACGTGGAGGTCGAGAACGGCCTGCATGTCGTGAACCCGTTCCTCAACGAGCTCGCGCGTGACGGCTACAAGTCGTCGGTCGAGCGCCAGCCGTGGACGTACCAGCTCTGGTACTGGCTGCTGTCGGCGACGGCGCTCGCGCGGATCGTGCGCTGGGTGGCGTGGCGTGGAATGCGACGCCGGATCCTGGCGCGGATCGAGCAGTCGCAGCCGCACGTCGTGGTGTCGACGTATCCGTTCCTGACCGCAGTACTCGGCAAGCTGCGCCGCGAAGGCGACCTGAACGTGCCGGCGGTCGGGCTGCTCATCGACTCCGGTCCGCACGACCTGTGGCTCGCGCCCGGCATCGACCTGCACGTGGCGATGAACCCCGCCGACTGCGAGCGAGCACGAGCGGCGTGGCCGCCGCAGTCGTACTACCCGACGCTCGAGGTGACGTCGGCGCGCCCGGCCGTGGATCCGCGCTGTCGCAACGCCTCGTTCGATCGCGGTGCGGGACGAACGCAGTTCGACCTTCCGGCGGACGCCCCCGTGCTGCTCGTGTCCGGCGGATCGTGGGGCCTGGCGCTGCCGGACGAGGTGCTGCTGCGCATCCTCGACGAGACGAACCTGCACCTGGCCGTCGCGGTGGGTCGCAACGACGCCCTCGCCGACCACCTGCTCGAGCTGCTGCCGGCAGCGCGCTCGACCGTCGTTCGCTTCACGCGCGAGATGCCGACGCTGCTGCACGCCTGCGACGCTGCGCTGCTCAACGCCGGCGGAATGACATGTCACGAGTGCTTCGCGCTCGGCACGCCGGTGATCCTCTTCGATCCGCTGCCCGGCCATGGTCGCAGTGCAGCCCGGGCGCTCGACGAGGACGGGCTGGCGTTCCACGCCAGGCGGGTCGACGACCTGCTCGCGACGCTCGGCGAACTGTCCGGGGGTGCGGCGGGCGACCTTGGGCGTCGCGCCGATCGCGCGCTCGGCCTGGCCAACCAGCCGTTGCTCGGCGACGTGGTGCTCGACGCACCGCTGCGCGAGCTGCCGGCCGGCGACTCGATCGTCACGACCACGGGCCGGGCGATCAAGCAGCGGCTCGGGTTCGTGATCGTCGCGCTCGTGGCGATCGGTCTCGGCAGCGCGATGTGGTCGCAGCGCGAGGCGCTCGCGACGTTCGAGTGGAACCTGTCGTGGCCGGCGCTCGCGGGTGCGATCGGCCTGGTCGCGCTCGGCCCGCTCACGCAGGCCGTCGCGTTCTGGGTGCTGCTGCGTGCGACGGGCTCACCCGACGTACGCCTCGTCGACGCGCTGCCGGTGTGGTCGTGGAGCTCGCTCGCCCGCTACGCACCCGGCGGCGTGGGCGCGTTCGTCGTTCGCGTTCGCGAGCGCGAACGGCTCGGCGTGACCCGTCGTCAGGTGCTGGTCGCGAGCGTCTACGAGCAGGGGGTCCTCGCCGTCGCGGTGGCGTGCTTCTCCGCCGTCGCGTTCCTCGTCACCGGATCAGCAGTGCCCAGGCTCGCTGCCGTCGTCGCGATCGTGGGCGTTGCCGTGCTCGTCGCGCTGCGGCCCGCGTGGCTCGGCGCGCGACTCCACGTGTGGCTCGGCGGCGCCGAGGGGCAGCTGCCGAGTCTCCCGCGAGGGCGGGGCACACTCATGGTGGCGATGCTCAACGTCGCGGGTTGGGTGGCGACCGGCGTTGGCGCAGTGCTGGCAGGCACGATGCTCGGGGAAGCGCCCGACGATATCGCGTGGATGATCGGCGCCTACTCCTTCGCGTGGCTGTGCGGCTACCTCACGCCGATCGCGCCGGGCGGACTGGGCGTGCGCGAGGGCGTGCTCGCTGCGCTGCTCGCGCCACAGTACGGCGCGGGCGTCGCGGCGTCGATCGCGCTGGGTCTGCGGCTCGTGCACACGGCGGGCGACCTGCTTGCCTCCGCGGCGGTCGAGGTCGGCTGGCGGACGTTCGCCGGGCGGGGCGAAAACGGGCAGGACGGGCAGGGCTCCACGATTGCGCAGCGGTTCGACGACCTGCGCACGCTGATGCGGCACGGGGCCGATTGAGGCCGGCCCGGCGACGGGCCATGTGGGGTCTGGTAGAGTCCTCCGGACCCGAGCGCTCGTAGTTGGCTTC
>JBBQUY010000092.1:0-11456 GCA_038212015.1 Gaiellales bacterium
ACGGGCGTTGTACACCGACCGCACACGACCTGCGCCTGCGCCGCCGCCGATCGCCAGCAGCATCATGCCGGCACCCCAGAAGTCGCCCTGCAGCGCCGCGCGAGTCGCGTCGAGGCCGTCGTTGGCGTCCATGACGTTGTCGGCGGTGTTGCCGACGCGAAGCGTGTTCTGCGCACCCCGACCGACCTGGGTGCTCGAGCGCAGCACGTCGTCGGCGACGCCGCGTGCGACATCGTCGGCAGCGCCTGCGGCGCGTGCGGCGTTGAACGCGCGTGCGCCGCGGCTCGCGCCGACGAGCTGCTTCACGCCGGTGATGGCCGGCAGGCCCGCGAGCGCGACGCCCGCACCGGACAGCGCCAGGTCCCAGCCGCTCGCCTCACCCTGGCTGTAGTTGATCGCGGTGTACGCGAACGACGTCGCCGCGAGGCCGACGCCGACGGCAGTCAGCGCAAGGCTCGCACCACCGGTGAAGACGGCGCCGCCGATGCCCGCGACGATCGCGGCGATGCCGACGATGCGGCCGCCCCAGCCCTCCATGAACTCTTCGAACTCGTCCGCGAAGTCGAGGTCCTGCTTGCTGAACCCGTCGTGCTCCTTGACGACCCGGTTGCCGTTGCGGTCGTAGACCTCGTCGCCCTCGCCGAGCTCGATCGGTCGGTCGTCGTCGTTGAACTCGAGCTGGCCCTGCGCGTCGGTCTTGAGGTACTTGCGCTCGAACTGCCAGTCGTCGTCGAAGCCCTCGTTGAGGGTGTCGGTCTGCAGCGGCGTCGCCCACGCGTTCGACGACGTGCCGTCAGGATGCAGCGTGCGTCCGAGCGAGATCGACGTGATCTGTCGGTACTGATGGCCCTCGTTCTTGTTGCCGCCCGCGACGCCGGCGTCAGGATCGAACTCCGACGTGGAGATGTGCGTGGTGACATCCTCGTCGACGGCCGGTGCGCCGCTCTCGTCGAAGATCGGCGCGGTGCCGTTCGGGCCGCCGAGCACGCGCGTGGTGTCGGTGGTCGTGACGCGGATGCCGTTGCCACCCGCATCGTCGGAGTCGGCGACCGAGGTCGATTCCTCCTCGACGATCTGGCGGATCGCGACGCCCTCGGCGTCGTAGTCGATGTCGGTCGTCGAATGCACGTACGACGATCCGGCCGGCGGCAGCGTGATCTGCTCGTGCTCGTCGTCGTTGGGGTTGTAGTCGTCCTTGCCGCCACTCGCTGCTTCGATCGCAGCCGCATTCGCGTCGAGGAAATCCTCGGTCGCGTCCGCGTCGTAATTGCGCGACATCGTGGTGGACTCGATCTGCGTGTCGTCGATGATGCCGTCGACACCGTAGGTGTCGCGACGCTCCTCGAGTGACGTCTGCAGATGGTCGCTCTGCGCGACCGCGAAGTACTGCTCGCCCTCCGGCTTGCCGCTACGCTCGTTGAAGCGTTCGCGCGAGATCTCGGTGACCGCCAGCGGTGGCAGGCCCTGCGTCGTGCGCACGACCTGTGACTCGGCGTGGCTGTCACGCTCGGTGATCACGCCGCCCGCGTTGGTGTGCTCGCCGACGATCGTGGTGCGCGACGCGCCCGCCCGACCCTCGTGGCTCGTCTGGACGATCTCGTCCTGCGAGCCATCGGTGTACAGGTTGCGCACGACGTCGATCGTCGCGGGCTGGCCCATGTCGTTCTCGCCCTGGATGCCGGTGCGCGCCATCGTGGCGTGCGGGCTGAGCGCGCGCGACGAACCGAACAGGTCCGAGTCGGAGGACGGGTTGCCCCGTGACCAGGCCGACGCCATGAGCACGGGCTCCGCGTCCGGGCCGGTGCCGCGGTCGATGTAGTACGGGTGGTCGGCGAAGTACGCCGACATGATCCGCTCGCGCTGTTCGTCGGTCGTCGCGCCGGCGAGCCGGCGCTCGTAGGCGGCCTGCTCCTGGTCGAGCTGGTTGAAGGCGGCCGGGTCGGTCGCCGGGGCTGACCGGTCGATCGCGTCGGCGCTGGCGCGAGCACGCACCGCGGCCGGCACCTCGAACACGCTCGGAGTCTCGCGCGACGGCGCCAGCGGCTCGACGAGGTTGCCGCCCATGCCGTTCTCGGTCCAGCGATCGTCGCCGCCACGCGTCCACTGGACTGCGTCCTCGTGGCCGGGGATCGATTCCGGATCGTCGAGCTCGGCGAGGGAATTCTGTCGGTTCGCTTCCTCGACCTCGTCCGTTTCGGTCTCCCAGGACTCGCGGTCGGCCTCGTAGGCCTCCATCGCCTCGGCGTACGTCTGGCCGGCCGAGTTGACCATCTCCCAGCCGCCGGTCTCCTCGTCGTACTCGTCGAAGTCGTCCCAGTTCGGCTCCCGCGGCTCGTCAGGCAGGTCCTGCTGCGACGGTGCCTCGCCGGTCTCGGCGTAGTTGGAGTACTCGTACTCGCTGACGGTGGAGCCGCCGGTGAAGCGCCGATCGACCGCGCCATTCGCGCCCCACACCACGAACTCGCTCGCCGGCGTGTCGCCCAGGTCCTCGCCGTCGCGGGAGATGTACGTCGTGTTCGGCTCGCCGCTCGGCTTGAACTCCGTGTTCGCGGTCGTGCGCGTGAGGGGCTCGCCCTCGAGATCGGTCCCGCTGTCGACGACCGTCGTGCGGCGCGGGGTCGTGCCGTCCCCGCGGAAATACGTCGTCGTCTCCCGCGAGGTGGATGCGTCGGTGCCCGCCGCGTCGGTTTCGTGGAGGTTGACGGTCTGCGTGGGCGTTGAGCCGTCCGCCGCAAATCGAGTGGTGAGGCGATCGAGCGTGGAGTCGCCCTGGGAGGTGGTGTGCTCCTGCTCCTGCACGCGATCGGTGGCGATGCCGTCGGGGCCGTAGTTCTCCTCGACGAGCGAGCGGTCCGTCGAGCCGTTCGGGTTCTCGCGCTCCTGCTCCTCGCGAATCTGCGACGTGCCCGGCGTGCCGTTCGCATTGGTGCGGCTCGTCTCGGTGCGTGTGCGCTGCACCTCGTTCGGCTCACCCGTCGGAACGTTGCGAGTGACCGCCACGTCCTCGCGGCTGCGATCGGTCGCGATCGTGACGGAGCGGTTCGTGTCGAGCGCCGGGTTCGGCCCCTCGGCCGGAATGCGCTGGTCGCGGTCCAGGACGATGTTGCCGTCCTCGTCGAGGCTCGCGGCATACACCGTGCCGTCGACGTCGACCCACGTGTCGTGTGACTCGAAGTACTCTTCGCGCGCTTCGACGATCTCGTCGTTCGCGTCGCCGTTGCGGGTCGCGTTGCTCGCCTCGATCTCCTCTCGGATCGCGCGGTTGACGGGTCGACCGTCCGGGCTGGTGGGAACGGCAGCCGGCTTGTTGCGGTCGCGAACCTGTTCCTCCTCGCGCTCGAGCTCGGCCTGGTCGTCGAGCAGCTGCTGGCGCTGCGCGTCGGTCAGGTCGTCGAGCGTCGCAGCATCGTTGCGCGCCAGGTACTCGGCTTCCATCCGGCGGATCGCGCCCTTGTCGGGCGTCGGGTTGCTCGGCGGTGCCGTCTTGGTGGGCGCGGTGACGCGGGCCTTGGTCTTCGACGGGGTCGTCGCGCCGGGCTTGGTTCGCGTCGGATTCTCGCGAGCGTACTCAGCGTCCCGGGCACGGATCGCAGCCTTGTCCGGAGTCGAGCTGGTCGGGCGGTCCGTGCGCGTGGGTGCAGGCGTCGAGGTCTTCGCCGGTCGCGCTGCATCGCGCTTCGGTGCCGGGGTCGAGGTCGGAGTCTTCGCGGGACGCGTCGACTCGGGCTTCGGCTTCGGCTTCGGCGCCGGAGCTGCCGGGCGCGACTTGGGTCGGTCGACGACCTTCGGCTTCGGTGCAGGCGCTGCGGGCGGCGACTTGGGCGGTCGGTTCGCGGCCACGCCAGCCTTGCCCTGGTCGGTCGACTTGACCGGAGTCGCCCTGGCCGGCGTCGGCTTCGACGGCGGCGTGACGGGCTTGGGCGGCGCCGGGCGCGACTTGGTTCGCGTGGGCGCGGGCTTCGGAGCCGGCTCGTCCGGAATGCGCATGCGCAGCGCGTCGGGACGCGCGGCGAGCATGGCCAGCAGGCCCTCGTCGAAGGAGCGCGCAAACGGCGCTGCGAAGCCGATGTCGAAAGAGTCGTGATGCTGCATGTCGTCCAGACCCGCTGTCCAGGGCGCGGTCGTCCTCTTCGTTTGTACGACGGAACCAGGGAACTGGAAAGGCCGGATCCCGCTCCAGAAGTAGCCTGGGCTACAACTGACGGGGTTCTGACGCCGATCCGCGTGCGGGTTCGGTCGGAGAGTGCCTCGGGCATGCCGACTTCGTGCCGGAACTGCATTTCGAACACTCGGAGCCGCTCACCCTCGGGATCGAGGAGGAATTCGTGCTCGTCGACGCCGCCGACGGCGTCACGCCCGCCCCGCGCGCGAACGAGCTGCTCGACGGCGAGTACCAGACGATTGCCTCGCCCGGTGGATGGATGAAGGCCGAGCTGCTGCGCATGAGCATCGAGCTGACGACGGCCGCCAACGCCGACCTGCTCCAGCTCGACGTCGACCTGCGCGCGCTGCGCGACGAACTCTTCACGCGCGCGGACGCGCTCGGCATCCAGGTCTGCGGGATCGGGATGCACCCGATGCTCGTCGCCGATGCGTCGATCATCACCCCCTCCGAAGCGCATGGCGCGATCGCCGACCTGCACGCGCGCGTGGGCACGCTCGGAGACCAGGTCACGCACGGCATCCACGTGCACGTCGGCCAGCCGAGCCTTGCGGACGCGATTCGCACGATGGATGCGCTCGCCGGCTGCGTGCCGCTGTTCATCGCGTGCACCGCCAACTCGCCGATCGCCCGCGGCAAGCGCTCGCCATGGCGCTCGGCCCGGTCGGAGGTGCTGCGCCGCATGCTCTGGGCCGGACCCGCACCGCGCTTTCGCGACGTGGACGAATACCGCGCGGTGCATGCGCTGCACCAGATGGAGAACTCGGGCGACCAGCGTTTCCTGTGGGAGGTCGCACCCGTGCCGGCGCTCGGCACCGTCGAGGTGCGATCGTTTGACGCATCACCCGACGCCGACGTCGCCCTCGCGATGGCTACGCTCGTGCAGGCGATCTCGGCGCTCGTGCTCGACGGCCAGCAGCTCGAACGCCAGAACGAGTCGCTCGAGCGTCACAACCGCTGGAGTGCGATGGAGTTCGGTTCGCGGGCACGCTTTCTCGTGGTCGGTCGGGACGAGCCGATGGACGTCGCCATCCTCATGCGCGAGCTCGTCGAGCGCGTGCGGCCCTACGCACGAGACCTGGGCAACGAGGCGTGGCTCGACCCGATCGATGCACTGCTCGACGATCCGCCGGTCGACCGCGTGGTCGACGCATTCGAGACCGGGGGCGCGGCGGCTGCGCTGGCGGCGTGTCGGGTGGCGAGCTCGGTCACGGCCGACGCGACGGATCACGCCGACGCATGAACGCCGCGACGGCGAGCCCGGCGAGGAGCAGCGCGCCGGCGATCCACACGTTCTGGCGCACGCCGAACCACTCGTGCGCATCGTCGATGCGCAGGCTCTCAACGAGCACGCGCACGAACGAGTAGGCGGCTACGTACAGCGCCATGAGGATGCCGGGCGTGCGCGACTTCCACTTCACCAGCAGCACCAGGAACACGGCCGCGAGCGTCAGCGTGCCGAGCATCTCGTACAGGAACGTCGGGTGGAAGGTGGCCACGTCGAGGTATCCGTCCGGGCGCCGCTCGGGGTCGACCTCGAGCGCCCAGGGGCCGTCGAACGGCCTGCCGAACAGCTCCTGGTTGAGGTAGTTGCCGATGCGCCCGATCGCCTGGCCGAGCAGGATGCCGGGCACGGCGGCATCGGCTGCCGCGCGGCGCGGGATACCGAAGCGCGGCGCCAGCCACAGGCCGACGGCGGCGCCGCCGAGCACGCCGCCGTAGATACCGAGTCCGCCCTCCCAGATCTTGATGATGTCGCCGGGCTCGTTCCAGAACTTCGTGGGCTCGCTCGCGACGTGGTAGAGCCGCGCGCCGACGAATCCGACCGCGATGCACATGAGCGCGAGGCCGGTGAGTCGAGCCGGGTCGACGTGCTGGCGCTTGAGCCCCCACTCGGTGACGGTGATCGCGACGACGAGCGCCAGCCCCATCGCCAGCCCGTAGCCGTGGAGCGTCAGGCCACCGATCTCGATGTTGCGAAAGGGTGGCGGTGGAATCGTGGCCAGGAGTGAAGCGAGCGCGTACATGCGCGTCGGAACCTACTGGTCGCGCCGGTCAGTCGCGGAGCGGATCACTGCCGCGGGTGTCGCGGTCGCGAAGCTCCGTGGTCGGCGACGGTGCAGGGCCGGGCTGCGGGCTCGGCAGCGGACCGGGCGCCAGCTCGCGCACGCCGGACGTCGCTGCGGGCGCGTCGAACATGTTGCCGAGCGCCATCGCGGCGGACATCGCCCCGGCGGCGACGCCGAGCGTCGACAGCCACGGCATCGACGACGTCGAGGCGAGCATGCGGGCGTTGATCGCCATGGCGCCGGTACCGATGCCGAGGAATGCGAAGTTGGAGCTCGTGGAGCTGCGATGGCTGCTCGCCGCTTCCAGCGCAAAGCCTGCGGCCGCGCCTCCGGCGATGGCCAGTCCGATCTTCGCTGCGACGTGCATGCGTGCTCCCCCGGTCGGCACGCGCCCCCGCACATGCCCTACCGATCTGTCGAGCCCGATCCGCAAGCGGTTTCAGCGGGTAGCATCCCCGTATGCGAATTCTCAGCGGCATCCAGCCCACCGGCGACAAGCACCTGGGCAACTACATCGGTGCGATCCGGCACTACGTCGACAACCAGGACCTGGGCGAGGCGTTCTACTTCGTCGCGGACCTGCATGCACTGACGCTGCTGCCCGATCCCGCGGAGATGCGCGAGAGCACGCTCAAGACCGCGGCGATGCTGCTCGCGGCGGGCGTCGACCCGGATCGAGCGACGCTGTTCGTGCAGAGCCACGTGGCCGCCGAGCACACGCAGCTGACGTGGGTGCTGTCGTGCGTGGCTCGCATGGGCGAGCTCAACCGGATGACGCAGTTCAAGGACAAGTCCGACGGCAAGGGCGACAACGTCTCTGTCGGGCTGTTCACATATCCGGTGCTGCAGGCGGCCGACGTGGTCGCCTACGACGCCGACCGCGTGCCGGTGGGCGCCGACCAGAAGCAGCACCTGGAGCTCGTGCGCAACCTCGCTCAACGATTCAACAACCGCTACGGCGCGGGTGAGGAGCAGGTGCTTCGCGTGCCCGAGCCGCTGATCGCGGAGGTCGGTGGGCGCGTCATGGACCTGCAGGACCCGACGCGCAAGATGTCGACGTCCAACAGCTCGGACAAGGGCACCATCTGGATGCTCGACGAGCCCGCTGCGATCGTGAAGAAGTTCCGGTCGGCGGTCACGGATTCGGAGGCCGAAGTTCGCTTCGATCCCGAGGCGAAACCGGGCGTGTCCAACCTGCTCGAGCTGCTGCACATCGTCACGGGCCGGTCGATCTCCGAGCTCGAGGCCGAACACGACCACGGCCGCTACGGCGACTTCAAGACCGCCGTGGGCGAAGCAGTCGCAGCGCACATGGCGCCGATTCGCGAGCGCTACCTCGAACTCATGAACGACCGTGGCGAGCTGGAGCGCATCCTCGCGTCGGGCGCTGATCGCGCACGCGAGGTCGCGTCCGCGACCACTGCGCGCGTGGTCGGCAAGGTCGGGCTGCTCGAGGCGCCCGAGCGCGCGTCGACGACCTGACGTTTGCGGGGTTCGCTGTGCCGGGTGGGCCTTGCGCGCCGCGATGCGCCGTGGTCTCGTGGACCGGCACGGGACTTGGTCTCGACTGACACGCGGACTACGTGCGACCACTCCACACGCGCCCCCGGGGACGGGACGCGGCGGTCGCATCCAATGTCAGGACGGGACGGGGGACGACCCATGCAGGGGATCAACACTTTGGGCAACGGCGTGATGCTGCTGTCAGGCACCGGAAGTCAGCTTGCGGGCGGGAGCCGGACGACTGGTGCGCAGACCGGCGCACAGACGGGTGCGCAGACGGGTGCCACCACGAGCGCCGGCGGAACGACGCCTCCGACCGACACGGCCGGAGCATCCGCACAGGCACGCGCGGGCGCAGATGCAGGCGGCCCGATCGCTGGCATCCTCGCGCAGATCCAGCAGCTCGTCGCGGCCGTCCAGGCACTCGGAGGCGGCAGCGCCGCCCTTGGTGGCGGGCCAACCGTGGTCGGCGGGCCCGTCGAAGTCGGCGGCGCGCCGGTCGCGTTGACCGGCGCTGCGACCGCGCCAGTCGAAGGCGGCGGCGAAGCCGAGGGCGGCGCAGGCAAGGACAAGGGCAAGGGCAAGAAGTGCGACATGGACATGGCCGGCGCCGAAGGCGGCGGCAAGGCTGAGAAGGCCGAGAAGGGCGAAAAGGCCGAAAAGGGCGAAAAGGGCGAAAAGGCCGAGAAGGCCGAGAAGGCCGAGAAGGCTGAGAAGGGCCGCAACGGCAAGGGCGGCGGCGCAGGCGGCGACGACTGACCGCGCCGGGCCTCCGTCGCGCCCAATCGACCCACT
The DNA here is from genome assembly GCA_038212015.1 of Gaiellales bacterium. Taxonomy (GTDB): domain Bacteria; phylum Actinomycetota; class Thermoleophilia; order Gaiellales; family SKUG01; genus JAGQUL01. Next base: position 8,530 of record JBBQUY010000092.1, read on the forward strand.
GCGTCCAGGATGCGGCTCGATATGGGCGTGATCGTGGACGCAGTGGCTCGCGGTAGACCAGCGCGGAGACCCGCGCAGTCACGTGCTAGCGCACCGACAGGTAGCGCCAGCGGCTCGTCGTCGAGCGCAGCAGCTTGTGCTCGCCGGCTTCCACTCGCACGCGCCACACGCCACGCGACCGGAACCGGTCCGACTTCACGCGCACGCGCGAGAGCCCCGATGCGGCAACGCGCGCATGCAGCACGCTGCGCGTTCGCCACGATCGCCCCACGCGCTGCCGCAGTAGCACCCCGACAACGGCGCTCCTGCGCGTCGCTTGAGGCCAAGCAGCTGCCGCGACCTTCAGCGAATGAGACGAACCGGAACCCGCGCAAGAGCGTCCAACCCTCAATGGGTAGTTGAAGTGGACCGACCGTCCGGTGGGGTCAGTACACTTCTGCCAATGCGTCCTGCCGCCCTGAATCTCGACCTCGACACGTTCGCCGGCCCACTCGACCTGCTGTGCTCGGTGCTGCTGCGCCGTGAGCTGTCCGTCGAGGACGTGCCGCTCGTGGAGATCGTCGTCGGCTACGTGCAGCGTCTCGCGCACGAAGAGCGCATCGATCCCAACACGGCCGGCGAGTTCCTGCTGCTCGTGGCCGGGCTCATGGAGATCAAGGCGCGCGAGCTGCTCGACCAGGAGGGCGACCTCCAGATCGACGACCCCACCGCCATCGAGTCACACGACGAGATGCTCGAGCGGCTCATCCGCTACACGACCTTCAAGGGTGCTGCGGCGTGGCTGGGCGAGCGCGCCGGCACGAGCCGCTTCTGGCGCATCGCGTCGCGCCCGGTCAAGCGCAAGAACCCGGGCATGTACGACGGCCCGACGCTCGACCCGGCGCTGCTGCATCGCTCGATGACGGTGCTGCTCGCGCAACCCGACGTCGACGTGCGCCACCTCGTCGGCCGACACGCGTCCGTGCACGAGATGACGGGCCGCCTGCTCGGCGTGCTGCACAAGCGGCGCACCTTCAACCTCGACGAGGCAGTCGAGGGGCTCACGCGACTGGACCAGGCCGTCGCGTTCGTGGCGGCGCTGGAGCTGTGCAAGGCGGGGCAGGTCATGCTCGCGCAGGAAGATCGATTTGGTCCGATCACCGTGTCACGGCGGGAGGCCGTGCAGGTGTCGGGTGACGAAGCGGCAGGGGATGCCGCGTTCGCGGCCGAGCCGCGTGGGGACATGGGAGTCCAGACAGCATGACGAACCGACGAAGCGAGGGCCGCGTGCCCGCAGGGCACATGGCCGAGCGAGGAGCGTTCGCACGAACGACTCCCGAAGGGAGCGTTTCGTGAGCGATACCACCACCATCGAACCGGGCACCGAGCAGGAGCAGGAGGAGACGACCAACGTCGTCACGCTGCGCCCGCGGGTCGCGCCCGAGGACGCCGCTGCGGGTGCAGCGCAGGCCGACGCGGACGAGCCTTCCAGCAACGATGCGCAGGCCGGTGCCGTCGCCGAACTGCGACCGATCGGCACGACCCACCAGGACGCCGTGGGCCCCGCGCTCGAGCATCAGCTCGAAGCGCTGCTGTTCGTGTCGCCGGTCCCGATCGACACCAAGCAGCTTGCCGAGCTCACCGAGCAGGACGAAGACGACCTGCACGAATGCCTCGTCGACATGATGCACTCGTGGAGCGAAGGCACCCGCGGCATCGTGCTCGAGCGTGTCGCCGGCGGCTGGGCGTTCCGCGCCAGCGACCGCTGCGAATCGGTGCTCGGTCGCATGACCCGCCCGCAGGGTGACACGCGCCTGTCGCCGAGCGCCATCGAGACGCTCGCGATCGTGTCCTACCTGCAGCCCGTCAGCCGTCCCGACCTGGCCAAGATCCGAGGCGTCAGCGTCGACGCGGCGATGGCTGGCCTGATGGAGCGCGGCTTCATCGAGGAAGCCGGCCGCAGCGACACCGGCGCCGTGCTGTTTCGCACGACCGCGCACTTTGAGCGAGCCTTCGGGCTGTCGAGCCTGAGCGCACTCCCCGAGCTCGAGGGCTTCGGTCCGGGCGAGGAGGACGTCGCGCGCATGAAGGAGCAGCTCGAGAAGATGGCCGAGGCCCGCGTCGAGTAGTCAGCGCAGGTCGAGCACCGTCGAGCGCCGCACGCGATAGGCGAGCTCGATCACCGCCGATGCGAGCAGGTCGGCCGCCATGTGCACCAGGCGCAGCCCGATCGCGATCACGGCCGCTGCCCCGAGCCCGTAGATCGGTGCCAGAAACGACGTCAGCACCGCCTCGCGCACGCCGAGACCGCCGGGCGCCAGCGGCGTGACGAACCCGATCATCCACGCGAGTGCATACACGCCGACCATCCAGCCGAGCGACGGCGCATCGCCGGTGACCAGCCCGGTGAGCGCGACGAGCGCGCCTGCACCCACCGCGATCCAGCCTGCACAATTGAGGGCCAGCACGAGCGACATCGCACGACCGCGCGGCAGCTGGTCGAGCTCGATCCCGAATCGCTGCGCGATGCGCAGCAGTCGCCCGCCGAGCAGTCGCGGTCGCGCGGCGACGACGGCGATCACGCCCACCGCGGCGACGGCGATCACGACCTCGGGCGGCTCCGTCGCGGCGACGAGGAACCCGGCGGCACTGACGAGCGCCGCACCCACGATCGCCAGCGCCTGCTCGTACGCGCTCGTGCCGAGCACCTGCATGCGTGAGGCCGACAGTCGAGCCCCTTCGCGCACGCGCACGACGAGCATCATCACGCCGCCCGGTGCGAATCGCGCGAGCGCGCTCCACGACCACACCGCCATCGACTCGCCGAGCCCCGCAGCCGCGACCCCGAACTGGCGCCGCAGCACCCAGACCGCGACGGCCTGCGTGAGCGGGCCGAGCGCGACCAGGCCGATCGCACCCGCGAGCGCCGGCCACGACAGGTTCCACTC
>JBBQUY010000093.1:0-11138 GCA_038212015.1 Gaiellales bacterium
GCCTCGCTCAACTCGAAGCTGCTGTCGCTGGCGGTCGCGGCGCTCGAGGCGACCGAGGTCGAGGTGGATGTCGCCAACATCCGCGACTTCGAGCTGCCCAACTACGACGGCGACCTCGAGCAGCGCGACGGCGTGCCTGCCGCGGCGACGGAGCTCGGCGCGCGCATCGACGCGAGCGACGGCTTCCTGATCTGCTCGCCCGAGTACAACGCGTCGATGCCGGGCGTGCTCAAGAACGCGATCGACTGGGTGTCGCGCCTGCGACCGCAGCCGTTTGCGGCGTCGCACTGCCTGCTCATGTCGGCGTCGCCGTCGATGGTGGGCGGCAACCGTGCGCTCTGGTCACTGCGCGTGCCGCTCGAGCACCTGGGCTCGCGCGTGCACCCGGACATGTTCTCGCTCGCACAGGCACACAACGCATTCGGTGACGACGGCCAGCTCGCGAACGAGCAGCTCGGCGAGCGCCTGCACGGTCTCGTCTCGGCGTGGGTCGACGTCGTCGAAGCCACCAAACACTACCCGTGCACGAAAGCGCGCTGGGTCGAGTTCCTCGGCGAGCAGCCGGAGCCGGTTCTCGACCGCGTCGAGTAGACGCGCGAATCGCGCGCGTCACATCGCTCCGAACGCAATCGGCACATATGACGGGTTTCGTTCGGAGCGATCGCTCGACGACGCATCCCGCGCATCGCTCCGAACGCAATTGGCACATGTCACGGGTTGCGTCGCGTTCGATTCGACGCGCCGCGCGTCCGCGTCGATGAGACGTGAAGAAGAAGCGCGTCGGCCCGCTCCGGGACGATGGAGCGGGCCGACTGAATCCACCTGTGGTGGTGAGGTGCAGTCGTCTTCAGCGGTGACGGAGCCTGGACGACCGTGCGCACGGTAGTTGGGACGGTTTCGGCGGCGACTGTCGGGACGGTGACGGTCTGGAATGTGCCGAAGCTGTGAGGGAGGCTTCCGTGCCGCCTCCCTGTGCCTCTACTATGCGGCGACACCCGATTCCCGGAATCGGTAGGAACTACCTAACTTCGGCACGTACCGAAAACTGCCTGCACAGAGGCGCTTTCGCTCCCCGTTTCCACACACGGGCTACGCGCCGCGCAGCACCAGGCACGTGGCGACGGCCGCCGCACCCTCGCGCCGGCCGATGAAGCCGAGGTGGTCGGTCGTCGTGGCGCGCACCGTGACGCGATCCAGGTCGATGCCGATCGCCGAGGCCAGGTTCGCGTTCATCGCCTCGCGATGCGGCGCGAGCTTCGGAGCCTGCATCGCCACCACGCAGTCGACGTTGATGACCTGACAGCCGCGCTCGTCGAGCATCGCGACGACCTGGCGCAGCAGGTCCATCGAGTCGCAGCCCTCGAGCGAGGGATCCTCCGACGGAAAGTACGTACCGATGTCCGCCATGCCGGCGCCACCGAGCAGCGCGTCGGTGACCGCGTGCGCGACGAGGTCCGCGTCGCTGTGGCCCTCGAGACCGTGCGTGTGGGGAATGTCGACGCCCGCGAGCACGAGCCGGCCGCTCTCGACGAACCCGTGCACGTCCAGGCCGGTGCCCACGCGAAGTCGCGTGACGTCGCTCGTCGCGGCCGCCTCGCTCACGCCTCGGCGTCCTCGGGCACGATCGCGACGGCCTCGTCCTCCGCGCCCGCGAGATCGTCCTCGTCGAGCGGGTCCATGTCCTCGGCCAGCTCGTGGTCGGGGTCGGCGTCGCCCTCGAGCGCCGGGTCGGGCGTGACTGCCGCTGCCGCTTCGGGCGTGGCGGGCGCGAGCACGAGTTCCAGTGCGGCGAGGTCGTCGGCCGTCGTTACCTTGCGGGTTCGCTGGTCGCCGACGACCATCACCGTGCGCCCGCCGTTCGCTTCGATCGCGGAGGCGTCGTCGGTGATCGCCGCGAGCGCGGCATCGTTCAGGTCGCGCAGCGCCGCGTGCAGCGCGCTCGCGCGACAGGCCTGCGGGGTCTGCGCCGCACACAGCACGCTGCGGTCGATCGTCTCCACGATCGTGCGGTCGGCATCGACGCGCTTGATCGTGTCGGTCACGGCGAGCGCGGGCACGACGGCATCGGCGCCGTCGGCGAGCGGTGCAAGTACGCGGTCGATGAGTGCTTCGGGCACGATCGGGCGGGCTGCGTCGTGCACGAGCACGGCGGTGGCGCGTCGATCGGCGACCGCTTCCAGTCCGTTGCGCACGCTCGCGGCGCGGCTGGGGCCGCCGACCTCGATGCTCGAGACCTTGTCGCAGCCGATGTCGTCGACCAGCACTTCCGCGGGGCCGAGCCAGTCCTCGGGCACGACGAGCACGATCGAATCGACGGCTTCGTGCGCTTCGAACGCGCGCAGGCTGTGGACGAGCATCGCCTCGCCGGCGAGCCCGACAAACGCCTTGGGGCGCGCCGATCCGAGCCGCGCGCCGATGCCGGCGGCGAGCAGCACGACGGCGACGTCGTCGATGAGGTCGTCGGGATCGTGGCTCATCGGGCGACGGGCTTCAGCAGTCGGGAGAACACGAGCTTGCCGGTCGGGCTCTGCAGCATCGAGGAGACTTCCACCTCGATCGTCTCGCCGACTGCGCTGGCGCCGCCATCGACGATCACCATCGTGCCGTCGTCGAGGTACCCGACGCCCTGGCCGCGCTCCTTGCCTTCGCGCACGACCTTGAGGTCGAAGCGCTCACCCGGCACGAACTCCGGCTTGAGCGCATTGGCGAGCTCGTTGACGTTGAGCACGCTGACTGCCTGCGCGTCGGCGACCTTCTGGAGCGCGACGTCATTGGTGACGATCATCCAGTCGCGGTCGGAGGCCAGGCGCACGAGCTTTGAGTCGACCTGCTCGATCCCGATCGGGTCGTCGTCGACCGTCGACAGCCGTTTCGCCTTGCGCAGGCGCGTGACGACTTCGAGGCCGCGGCGTCCGCGGGCGCGGCGCACGTCGTCGCTCGAATCGGCGATGCGCTGGAGCTCCTCGAGCACGAACACCGGCACGACGAGCTCGCCTTCGAGGAAGCCTGCGAGTGCGACGTCGGCGACGCGCCCGTCGATGAGCGCGCTCGTGTCGAGCAGCTTGCTGCGTGCGCCGTCACCTTCCACGCGCGCTCCGAACAGGCGCAGGATGTCGCGGTGCTTGGACGCGGCGAGCTCCGCGGCGACGTAGGAGATGATGAGCGTCATCGGCAGCAGCAGGTACGGACCGATCGGGCGAAGCTCCGACACGGGCAGCGACAGCAGCGCGCTGACGGCGAGGCCGACGATGAGGCCGAGTGCGCCGACGACGAGCTCGGATCCGGAGCGATCGGCCGCACGCTCGTTGAGACCGCCGAGCGATCGCTGCAGCAGCTTGCCGAGCAGGCCGCCGACGAACCAGCCCATGATCACGCCGAGCAGGATGAGCAGCCCGAAGTTGAAGGCGATCTCGGCGTATCCGGGCAGGCGCTGCGTGAGCCCGGAGTTGTCTCCGAGCTGGTAGCCCGCAATCCCGAGGATGAGGGCGGCGACTATGCGACTGACGAGGACCACGCTGGCGCTGACCCTACCCGAACGCGATGGCCCTCACGCGTGTGCGCATGCGGAAACGACGAAGGGCGGTGCCCGACGCGACCGAGGTCGCGGGCACCGCCCTTCGAAAGATCCACCGAAGTGGTCGGCTCAGGCCTCGACTTCTTCGAAGTCGTCGACCTCGACCTGGCCATCGTCGCCGGACTCGGCGCGCTTGACCGCGATCCGGGCGAGGAGGTCGTCGAGATACTCGTCGGCCTTCTCCTCGTCCATGTCCTTGGCGTACATCAGCTCGGAAGCCAGAATCTTCTTGGCCTTGCCGAACATCTGCTTCTCGCCGGTGGACAGGCCCTTGTCGCCGTCACGGATCGAGAGGTTTCGCACGACTTCCGCGAGCTCGAAGATGTCGCCGGTCTTCATCTTGTCGCGGTTGTGCTTGAAGCGTCGGTTCCAGTTCTTCGGCATGTTCGTGCCGCCACCCTGGATCACGCCGAGGACTTCCTCGACGGTGTCCTCGCCGATGACCTTTCGCAGGCCCGCCTTGTCGACGTTGTCGGACGGGACCATCACGGTCATGTCGTTGTGAAGAATGCGGATCGTGAGGTACTCGCGGTCCTCGCCGAGCACGTTCTTGAGCTCCTTCTGCACGACCGTACCTGCGCCGTGGTGCGGATAGACCACCTTGTCGCCGAGCTCGAACACGAGCATTCCTCCTTCGGGTCCGACAAGGGGGGAGGTGCACGCGACGGGGGTGTCGCGGTCGTCGGACCGGGTTATTCGGATATGGATTCTAGCGGATCGAGCGCGGTTTTGACGCACCTCGAGCCGATAACCATCTGCCAGTCAGTGGATTCCCCGGCAGAAGGTTCTGAAACGGGACCGACTGATTGGTCCGAACCTGTGCCCAGTTGTCTGTGACGGGTGACGCTTACACCCAGCACTTCGGCCGCGGCTCCGCATCTGGACTGCGGTGTTCTGGGGTGTGGCCGCCTGCGGGCAGCGGCGTGGCCGTCGGTGACACCGTCGTACACCACGGTCGGCAACCGACCGTCACGTACGAAGCCAGCTCCACGACTCGGCCGGGTTCGTACGCCACGGTCGGCAACCGACCGTCAGGTACGACGGATCCCTGCGTTTTCCTCCTGAACCTGCGGGGAACACCTTGTTTGCCGGCGCCTCGAGGAGGAAGCGCCGGCTCCCTTCGTCGCGTTGGCATGCCGCCACTTCGCGACGACCGCGACCAGACGTCCCGAGGCAGGTTGTTCCATGCGCGATCGAAGCAGCAGCACCACCGAGCACACGCACCCCGCCGAGAACGAGCCCGGCAAGCGCTTCGCCCGCAGCTTCCGCGGCTACCGACGCAACGTCGTCGACGACGCGATGACGCGCATGGAGCTGCGGGTTGCCGACCTGGAGCAGCAGTCCGTCGAGCTGCGCGAGGAGCTGCTGGATTCCCAGCACGTCGCGAGCGAGGCGCGCCACGACCTGACCCGCGCCCGCGCAGAGCTGCGCTACTGGAACGACCGCGCGTCGTACGTGGACAGCGAAGTCGCCCGGGCGCGCCAGCGCGCCACCGAGCTCGAGGCTGCCGCGCGCAGCCGCGCCGAGACGATCGAGGCCGACGCGCAGGAGCGCTCGCTGCAGCTCGTGGATCGCGTCTGCTCCGAGGCGAACGCGATCATGCAGGCAGCACGCGAGGAAGCGCGCGAGATGTTCCTGCGCTTCGAGACGGACGTCGACATGTCCCAGCAGAAGCTCGACAAGCTCGAGCAGGTGCGCGTTGAGGTCGCCTCCACGATGCAGGGCGCGCTGCAGCAGTTCGAGGAGGCCGTACGCGAGCTCGACAAGGTCGCGCCGGTGAAGCGCATCGTCGAGGCCCTGGAGCCGCCGACGCGCCGCGCCGTGCCGACGTTCGGCAAGAAGAAGGCGATGGAGGCGGCTCGCCGCTTCGACGAGGGCATCGAGCGCACCGCGAGCGCAGCGCTGTCGACGCCCGTGCCGGAGGGCGAGGCTGCGCCGAGCGAGGCGCTGCCGGAGGCCGAGGCCGTGTCCACGCCCGCCGCCACCACCGCGCAGGGTGCGCCGAACGTGATGTCGGTGACCGTCGCCGACGCGGGCGAGGCCCACGCCGACGCGCACCGGCCCGTGCTCATCGACCTGTCGGGCACGCCGACCGGCCACGCGCAGGATCCGGCCGCAGATCAGGATCCACGCCGCCAGCACAACGCCGACGACGAGTTCGCGGCGCTGCTGATGCAGCCCTGACCCACGGACCGACGTTCGTGAACCGAACCGCTCGCTGCGGCCAAGTTCCCCCTGCGATCACGATCCACGGGAGGGACGTCGCATGGAAGGTTCGATGCCGCGCACACCGGTCCGCCGGAGGACGATGACGCCGCGTTCGCTGCAGCGCTCCGTGCTCGTGTTCGCGGCTGCCGCGGCGGCGCTGCTCGTCGTCGCGATCGTGGCAATGACCCCCGACGAGGCGAAGACGCCGCGCACGTCGATCGTCGAGGACGGCGGTCTCGCCTGGAATGAGGTGTCGATCATCGTCGAAGACGACGGGCTGGCAACGGTCGACGCGTCCGTCGAGCTCGGTGACGACGCGTTCCCCGTCGCCGACGGGCAGGAAGACCGCTTCGTGATGTACCAGCTGGCAGGTGGTCGCTTCGACACGGAACATCATGTCGACGATCGAGCCGCCGAACGCGTGCTCGGCTTCGACGCCGACGATCGGATCGTTCTCACTCCCATCGGCGACGCCGCGCGCGAAGCAGCCGCCGCGGCGACCCCGCGATCCGGCGAGTACACGCTGTCACTCGACGGCAGCGTCGAGTACGCGAAGATTCCGAGCGGCTCGTGGGAGCTGCGCGCCTACGTCGTCGACCGCTCGGGTTCGTGGGACGGCCCGGTGGCGATTCGCACCCTCGACGTGGGGTGACCGCGCGCTACTGTCGCGCCTGCGACTGCTGCGGCAGCGAGAAGTACTCCTGCATGCGGCGCAGCGAGTCGTAGACCTCGCGCGATCGCACAGGGCCGAGGCCGCTGACGACGGACAGCTCGCGCGGCGATGCGGCGAGCACGTGGCTGATCGAGCCGAAGTGCTGCACGAGGCGCTCCACGAGCACCTGCGACAGGCCCGGGATGCGGCTCAGCACGCGGTAGCCCCGCGGCTCGACGACCGTGTCGATTGGGTTCACGTCGCGCTCGTAGCCGAGCAGCACCTCGAGGTCTTCGAGTCGCAGCAGGCGTTCGCCGCTCAGGCGCCCGAGCCGGTCGAGCACCTTGCGGTGCTGTTCGGCGGTGGTGTCGATCATGTAGTCGCGCACCACGGCAGAGCGGTCGGGCTTGATGCCCACCGACAGCTCGCGCAGCTGCATCTCCGTCAGTCGTCCCTCGTCGCCGAGCTCGACCTGGTGGCGCTCGATCTCCGCGACCATGCGCTTGGCCATCTCCGCGCGCTGGATGACGACGAGCGCATCGAGCAGCGTCGCCGACCCGGCGAGCTCGCGTGACAGCAGCCGGTGCGAGACCTGATCCAGGCGCATGCGGTACGTCTCGAGCGTGGCGAGCGCCTGGTTGGTCTTGATGAGCAGCGAGCGGATCGGCTCGAGCTGGTAGCTCGTCTCCCCCATGTACAGGGTCACCACGTCGCGCGAGGCGCTGACGGTGACGACGAGCGCCTTCACCTGGCGCGCGGTGCGCTCGGCGCTGCGGTGGCGGGTGCCGGTTTCCGTCGACGGGATGTCCGCGTCTGGCACGAGCTGCACGTTCGCCCACTTGATGCGCTTGGCGGCGCGGTCCAGGACGATCGCGCCGTCCATCTTCGCGAGCTCGTAGACGTGCTTGGGCGAGAACTCCATGTCGATGCGGATGCCACCCGACAGCACCGGGTCGATGTCGTCCTTTTCCGCGAGGACGATGAGCGCGCCCGTTCGACCGCGGATGATGTCGTCGATCGCAGCACGGATCTGCGTGCCCGGCGCGATGTCCTTGAGCGCGCGCTGGAGCGCGGTGTCGCGGCGTGGATCGGCGGGAGGTGGGGACATCTCTCTGGCGGTACCCGTTCCGGACCATCGCCCAAACGAGATTTTTGCGCCGGTCGGTCCCGATACCTACGGATTCGGAAGTCGGGGTTGCGCGGCACCGCGGCCCCCGCTACAGTGATTCCCAACGCGGCCCCCGAGGTCGCGTTTTCGCACCCCGGGCTCGTTTCGGGGACACAAGGAACGATCTTCATGTCCGACGCTTTCACTGACACGCACCTGACTCCCGCGGCCGTTCTGGCTGGCGGCGTGGTCGTCGTGTCCGCGAAGCGGGGCACGGTCGTCCTCGTCGGCAACGCGCCGGCCGCTCCGATCCGTCACTGACGCGCCGTCCGCGCTTCTCACGGATCGGCCCCCTTTCTCTCGTGTGCTGACGACGTTCGTCGCCGCACCCCCGCAGCTTTTTTCGAGGTACCACCATGCGACGCTTTCGCCGCATATCCGCAGCATCATCTTCCGACCAACGCCCGCCGTGGCAGCGCGACGTGCGCCTGCTGGCGACGAGCCGCGGCATCTCAATGGCCGGCGCCGAAGCCGGGCACATCGCCCTGCTCGCGCTCGCCTGGAACCTGACCGGCAGCGCCAGCCAGGCATCGCTCGTGCTGCTCGCATCCGTCGTCGCCCGAACGCTGGGCGCGCCGCTGTCGGGCTGGATCGGCGACCACTGCAACCGGCGCCGCGTGATCATCGGCGGCGAGCTCGGCGTGGCCGTGTCGCTGTGCGCGATGGCGGCGTCGCAGTCGATGCTGCAGCTGTTGGCGGCGTGCCTGGTGCACGCATTCGCGGCGTCCACGTGTGGTTCGGCGCTCGATGCGTCGGTCGCGAGCCTGGTCCCCGCCCGCGACCTGTCGCGCGCCAACTCCACGCTCGGCATGGCGAGGACCGCCGGGCACATGCTCGGACCGGTGCTCGGCGGCCTGGCCGTGGCGGGTTTCGGTGCGCGATCGGCGTTCCTGCTCGACGCGGCGAGCTCCGTGGTGGCAGCCGTGCTCGTGATCGGCATCCGCGGCTGCGTCGGTGGCGCGGCGGTGGCGCGAGTAGCAGGCGACGACGAAGGCGCGCAGCACGATGTCGACCGCAGCATGCTCGCGGGCATGCGCGTGCTGGCGAACGATCCGGTGCTGCGCCTGCTCGCGGCAGGCTGGGGCGGCATGTGCGTGTGCTTCGCGTTCGTGACGGCCGCGGAGCTGCCGCTCGCGGTGGAGTTCGGCGTCGACGAGCCCGGCCTGGGAGCAATCGTCTCGAGCTGGTGCGCGGGGTCGCTGCTCGGCGCGTGGCTTGCTCGAAAGGTGAACGTCGAACAGCGCGGTCCTCGCGTGCTCGTGCTCAACGCACTTGCCTGTGCGGTCGTATTCGCCGCGACCGGCGTGGTGCCGGCGTTCTGGTGCGTGCTCGTGCTGATGGCGATCGGCGGGTTCTCGATGTCGCTCGCCGACGTCGTGGAGATGACGATCATCCAGCAGCGCGTCGAAGACGGCGTGCGAGCACGAGTGCTCGCCGCCTACGGCGGGCTGTTCAGCGCGATCTGGGGCATGAACCTGGCGCTCGCCGGGCTGTTCATCGACGCGTTCTCACCGGGCGCGGCGTACATCTACGGCGGCGTGTGGTGCCTGGTCGGCGCGTGCGGGTTCGCGGCGGTCGGCGTCGCGCACCGGCGCGCGCTGCTGGCGCACTCGCTGCGCGCGCTGCGACCGCGCCACGCCCTCGAGTGCCAGGTTCGGGAAGCCGAGCTGGCCGAGAGTGCGTGAGACGCTGCTGACGAAAGGCGTGTCACGCAACACTTTCGTCAGGAGCGGCGTGCCGTCACGGCGATGTCGGGCGTCGCTGCTGACGAAAGGCGTGTCACGCAACACTTTCGTCAGGAGCGGCGTGCCGTCATGCGCGAGCTACTCGCGGCCGAGCTGGGCGAGCACGATGCCCGCGGCGACCGGGGCCAGCAGGCCCGCGGCGGCACCGATCGCGGCACCCACGCCGCGCTGGGCGATCGGCGTGAGCCCGATCGGCGCGAGACCCTTGAGCAGGAATGCGCCGGCGACGGCGCCTCCGGTGATCGACGCGCCCCACGCGAGTTCGCTGGATCCGGTCTTGTTCTCGACGGCAACCTGCACGGCGCTCGCGGCCACGCCGGTGGCGACGCCGAGCCCGATGATCTTGGGCGACCCACCCGCGCGCAGCGCGGCGAATCCACCGCCGACTGCAGCACCTGCTCCGACATACGCAGCAGTACGCGTCTTCGAGATGTCCAGCTCCATGGGTACCGTCCCGTGTCCACACCACGCAGCACACGCTGTCCAGGCGCCTGCTCGTCCACCCGTATGTCGCGATTGGGATGGATCGCGTTCCAGAAGACGAGCGGGCGACCCGAAGGCCGCCCGCTACGTCATTGCTGTCGTGGTCTCGCTCGATCAGTCGTCGGACGTGACTTCCTCGCCCGAATCGTCACCCTCGCCTGCGACGACCGCCGCCGGCTCCGGTTCCTTCTTGGCGCGCGGCTTGCGCGGTGCCTTGACGCGAACCTCGGTCTGCTTCGGCTCCGTCTTGTGACGGTCGACGACGATCGTCGAACCCGACACCGGCGACTTGCCGAGCATCGCGTCGGCGATGTGATCTTCCACGAGCCGCTGGATGGCTCGCTTCATCGGGCGTGCGCCCATCGCGGGATCGTAGCCTTCCTCCTGCAGCAGCTCGAACGCGGATTCCGTGAGCTCCAGCTTGAGGTCATGGTCGGCCATCTGCTTGTGCAGGCGTCGCATGAGCAGGTTCGTGATCTCGCGGATCTCGTCCTTCGTGAGCTTGTGGAAGACGATGACCTCGTCGATTCGGTTGAGGAGCTCGGGACGGAAGTGCTTCTTGAGCTCTCCCATGACCTTGCCCTTCATGTCGTCATGCGACATGCCCGCATCGCCGGCACCCATCGAGAAGCCGAGGCTCACGTTCTTCGTGATCAGGCTGGCGCCGATGTTCGACGTCATGATCACGATCACGTTGCGGAAGTCGACGTGGCGACCCTGGCTGTCCGTGACGCGGCCGTCCTCGAGCATCTGCAGGAGGATGTTGAACACGTCCGGATGCGCCTTCTCGACCTCGTCGAGCAGCACGACCGAGTACGGCTTGCGGCGCACGGCTTCGGTGAGCTGTCCGCCCTCCTCGTAGCCGACGTAGCCCGGAGGCGAACCGACGAGGCGCGAAACCGCGTGCTTCTCCATGTACTCGGACATGTCGATCTGGATCATCGCGTCCTGGTCGCCGAACAGGAACTCGGCGAGCGTTCGCGCGAGCTCCGTCTTGCCGACGCCCGACGGTCCCAGGAACATGAACGAGCCGGTCGGTCGCTTCGGGTCCTTGATGCCCGCGCGGGCACGTCGGATGGCCTTGGCGACGGCCGTGATCGCAGCCTCCTGGCCGATGACGCGCTTGTGGAGTTCGTCCTCCATGCGGACGAGCTTCTGCGTCTCGGCCTCCGTCAGCTTGAAGACCGGGATGCCGGTCCACATGCTGACGATGTCGGCGATCTCCTCCTCGCCGACCTCAGGCTGCGGGGTGTCGTCGGACGCCTCCCAGTTCTCCTCGAGGTCGCGCTTCTTCTGGACGAGCTTGCG
>JBBQUY010000094.1:0-10759 GCA_038212015.1 Gaiellales bacterium
TACTCGAAAGCTGCGTGGTGATCGCCCGTGTGCAGAACATCGGCGGCGCCGCGTCCACGGGCGCGACGCTCACCGTTGGTGTTCCCGCACAGCTGGAGCTGGACAGCTGGCGCATCGCTGGCGCATCCTGCACCGACAACATCGCGACGCTCGATTGCACGATCGCATCGGTAGGCGCCGGTGCGATCGTCGACGTGCGCCTGGGCCTGACGCCCCAGCTCGCGGGCCGTTTCGCACTCGATCTGACGGCGACGTCGACTGCGCCCGCTGACGTCGACGCAGCCAACGACACCGCCCAGGCCGGCGTGATCGGATCGGGCGTGCTGCTCGGTGCAGCACCCGCGAGCCGCAGCTTCATCGATACCGGTGTGGGCGGCAGCCGCCGCGCAGAGGTGACACTCACCAACATCGGCGCCTCCGCACAGCGGCTCGTGGCGCAGGTCGGCGGCGCCGACGCGTCGTCGTTCGCGGTCGATCGAGGCTGTGCGCGCGTGCTGTTCGCAGGCGACTCGTGCGTGCTCGGCGTGACGTTCGCACCGAACGCCGCGCGCGCACACGTCGCGCAGTTGGTGATCACCGACCCGTTCTACTTCCCGATCCGATCGATCACGCTCACCGGCACCGGCGTGGCCACGGCCACCCCGACCACCGAGGCAACCGTCACGGCAGGCGAGCCGGTTTCCACCGACCCGACGGGGGCCGGCGCGAGCACCACCAAGCCGGTCGTCGTGGAGGTGGTCGCCCCGGTCGACGGTACCGTCACCATTCAGCAGACCGCAGCGCCCGTCACACCTGCGCCGAGCGGCTACGGCCTGCTCGGGCAGGAGTTCGTGATCGACGCGCCCGCGGCAATCAGCGCGAGCGATCCGCTGCGACTGGCGTTCACGCTCGATGCGAGCGCGATTCCCGCCGGCACCGACACGTCCACGATCCGCGTGGTGCGAAACGGCGTCCCCGTGACGAGCGCCTGCGCCGGTGACACGGCCGTACCGTCACCGTGCGAACGTTCGCGCAGCATGCTCGCGGGAGGCGACCTGAGGATCGTGGTGCTCACGATGGCAGCATCGAACTGGAACTTCGCACGTACGCTGCCGATCACGCAGCCGGACCCGGATCCCGACCCGGCGCCGCCGGTCAGCAACGATCCACTCCCCACCACACCGCAGCCGACGGATCCACTCCCCACTGCACCTGCGCCGATCGCCACCAAGCTGACAGCAGTGTCGAGCCGTCTGGTGAGAGTGCGCTGCACCAGGCGTGAGGCGCGCACGGGCGTCGTCATTCGACGCGTCCGATACTGCTTCCGGATCGTCACGAGCGCGCGCGTCGTGCGGGTCGACACGGGCGCTCCGATCGCCAGCCAGACCGTACGCGTGGTGCGCGTCGCCAGGCCGCGCGCAGTGGTGCTTGCCACCGCCCGCACGAACGCACGCGGCATCGCGACGCTCACTCGGCCGGTCGTGGTGCCGGTCGCCAAGCGCCGCACGTACGCATCAGCGCTCGCCTGGCTACGCGTCACCTACGCACGCGTCACGGTCAGTCATGTCGCGGTTGCCACGACGCACCGGGCAGCGAAGCCCGTGTCGGTGCTCGTGCGTCGTCCGAGGTGACGCGTGAACGACACCGGCGCGGGCATGACGGCCATCGCGTGAGCCTCGGCCCCGTCGTCCTCGCCAAGCCACGCTCGTGGGCGCGCGGCCTTCCGCGGTGAGACACGGCTTCACGTACCGCGCGCGTCACCACCGTGCACGCGCACGTTTGACGCCTTCCACGCCAGCACGGGCGAGCGCAGGATCGCGTCGTGCATCGGATCGTCGGGCGTGATCCCCATCAGGCTGGGATCGATCGTGCCCCGCAGCGCGACCGCGTCCAGGAATGCGGCTTCGCCCTCGGTGGGAGTTCGAAGCGGCGCGATCGCCCGTTCGCACCGCTCGGTGAGATCCTTGGTGAACTCGATCGCGTCCACGGGCCGCTCACCACCACGCAGCAGCGGTGCAAGTAGTCGCAGGACGTCACTCGGATCGAGCGCGATCGACCGGTCAAGCAGGTCGCGCCAGTTTTTTCGAGCGCCCGCCAGGTACACCATGAAACTCCGACGCGTGGTCGCATCGAATCCACCCGTGGACGCAAGCAGCACCGTGTCCCATACGTCTCGAGGATGCGTCCGGTCAAACAGCGCGCTCAGCTTTCCCGCGGCGATCTCCGCATGCGACATGGCGAGGACGTCCCGGGCAGCGATCGTGTCCCCGATGTGGATGTCGACACGGCGAGGTTCGAGCAGCGGCACGCGGTACAGGAAATTGAGGTCCACTTCCACCCTTCCGGAGCCCACGACGCCACGGTACGTCAGGCGCAGCTTCGAACCGCCATGCGACGAGCGCACGGGCTGCGCCGTGAGGGCAAGGCGCGTACTGACCGCCTCGAGGGCGTCGTCGATGCTGCGTCGCGCGGTTTGGAGCTCGTCAACGGTTGCGTCACCGATGTAGTTGAAGTCGAGATCGACTGACAACCGGGGCAGATCGTGGTCGATCGTGTTGATGGCGGTGCCGCCCTTGAGCGCAAGCACGTCGCGCAGCACTGGGTGCGCCGAGATGGCCGCGAGCAGCTCGCCCATGCGCATGACGCGTTCGCACACGTCCAGCTTCCAGTCGCCGGCGCCTGCCATCGCTCGAATGTTGGCGATCGTGATCACCTGTCCGGCTCCTCCCATGCCCGGTCGATCACGGCTTGGGGCACGCGCAGCCGCCACGCATGCAGGTACTGGCGCGGCCCACGCTCCTGCGGCGCGAGCTCGAACGGACCCGGCGAGAGGGTGGTCGCCATCTCTCGAAGCTCGGCGAGTCCTGAGGCGGGAAACTGCAGCTGCGGGTGCTGCTCGAGCAGGAAGCCGACTCGCGCAGCGAGCGCTGCACTGCGTCGCGCGCGAACGTAGGTGAGGAGTCGACGATCGTCGAGCCAACCCAGCTGCTCTGCGGTGCGCCAGACCTCATCGATGCCGCCGCTGAGTTCCTGGCGATCGAGCATGTCGACGAGCGCGCGCTCGACGGACGTCGTCCGTACCTGCGCGCCGAGTCGGTCGATCGCGAGCGTTTCCAGCCTCGCGAGTTCCTGTTCGACGAGCCGCTTCGGATGCGTGACCCCGCGGATCAGGGTCCCCTGGCACTCGAACGAGGGAACCGGTCGCGCAGCGTAGTAGGTGACGATGCTGTGCATCGAGTAGCCGAACCCGTGCAGCTCCATCGCCGCGTGCAGGCCCACGATCGCATCATCGGTGATGACGCTCGCGACGACGTAGGGATCGACGACCTGGTCGTCGCGGTGCTCGTGCGCGGCCCAGAGGCCGCGTCGAAGGTTGGTCAGGCGCCCTGATGTGCGATGTGCGCGAAGGAGCGCATGCGCGGTGGCACGGGTGCTGGGAGCTGCCGCGAGGAATTGGTCCGTTCGAAACACCGGATGCGTTCGAAAGAACGCCGAGGTCCACTGGTTGGTGTCCGCCATTGTGGGTAGGTCTATACCCCATAACGCGGATCTCAGACCAAAAAATGGTTGCTACGACCTGTTGTGAGTAATAGAATTACCCACAACGCATACCAGCAGCCGAGATGCGCCGAGCTACCTGACCCGCACGACCCGCGCCGGACCGCGCTGTCCGTCCCACGTCGCGAACCACGTCGTGCGGTACACGCGCACGAACTGCGTGGTGGTGCCGCCATCGCGGCGCCCGATTGCCGGCAGCAGCCGCCACGTGCGACCGTTGGTCGACATGGCGATGCGAGTCGAGGCGGGCTTCACCATGCTGCGGGCCCATACGCGGACTGCTTGGCCGCGGCGTACGCGATCGACGGGCACGCTGATCGGGCGCATCTGCCAGAGCCGGCTGGCCTTGGCACGGCCGTTGTTGTACCAGGTGCCGCTCTGCCAGTCGCCGGGCTGGTCCGGGTCGCGGAAGCCGTACCAGATCGCCACCGGCACGCGGCGCATCGAATCGATCCAGTCGTAGCTCTCCGCCATGAACCGACCCTGGCGGAAGACGTTGATGCCGAGCACGCGATCGGGCGGGTTGGTCTGGTAGCCGAACTCGGTTGCCCAGACCGGCAGGCGGCGGGTGACGTAGTGGCGGTCGAGCTGCACGAACAGGTCGCGCAGGTTCGCCATCCCAACCGACGGTGACTTGATCGTGCCGCGGCTCGGAGCGGTGTTCACGCCCGGATAGGGGTTGTGTGCCCAGCCGTTGATCCACCGTCGCTCATATGCGCCGGAGCCGGGCAGGAAGATCGGCAGCGCGGCCTGCACCTGTGCCACGAACGTGATCGGACGAATGCCTGCGGCGCCACCGGTCGGGCCGGTCGGGCCCGCGGCGACGTAGGCGTTGCGATCAGCCTTCTTGATCGCCACGGCCGCGCGCGCGACCATCTGTGCATAGCGGCGCGGCATCACGCGCTTGAGGATCGCGGTGTGCTGCGGCGCGAAGTAGGTGGGCGAGTTCGGCTCGTTCCAGACCGTCCACATGCGCACCGAGCCGCGCGCAGACCCGCGCCGATAGCGCGTCGCTGCAGCCTGCATCACGGCCTCGTAGTGCAGCACCGTCTTGCGCCACTGCGGACCGGTCGTGCCTACATAGGCGGCGTTCGCGCTGTCATGCAGCCAGCGCGGCGCGCGGCTGATCGAGGCGAGCACGAGGATCCGACGCTCGCTCGCCAGACCGACGACCTGGTCGAACACGCCCCACGAATAGCACTCGTGCTCGTGGTTGGCGAGCGCCGCGTACGACTCGTTCGAGCAGTTGGCGGCGAGCTCGTTCCAGCCCATGTTCACACGCACGATGCGAATGCCTTGATCCTGCATCCGGTCGAAGGTCTCGGTGCGCTGCTCGAGCGAGCGGTTGGAATTCGCCAGGTCGTTGTTGGCCTCGACGCCGTAGATGACGGCGTGGGCTGACGTGGGCGCGAACAGGGTGAGGCTCGCGATGGCGAGCACAGGGAGTAGTCGTCGCATGGGCCGCACCGTATCGACCCTCGCGCAGATGTCCAGCCCACGCGCCCGCTAACCTGCCGGTTCCCGCATGCGACTGAAGATCACCGATTCGAAGCGTCAGCGCAGACGCACCGGGCGATCGCTGATCTGGCGCGTGCCGTTGGCGTAGATGACCTCCGTGCGGTTCGTCACCACAGCGGTGCGCTTGCGAGCAAGCTCACGATTCGCGGCGCGGGTGAAGCGAAGGTGCACGCGCTTGGCCTTGCCGCCGCGCAGGTTCGTGGTGCGCGCTCGACCGACGATCACCGAGCGCTTCGTCGCAGCGCGGATGCCGCTCAGGCGACCGCGAGCGATCAGCACCGCGCCGACGCGGCATCCGGAGCAGTTGACGTTGTAGACGATGCCGCGCCGCAGCGACGCGCGCTTGTTGAGCTGCACGGACTTGAGGCGCTGGATGCGCGCTGAGCCGCCGCCGCCGGAGACCGTGTTGCTGATCGTCACCTGCGGGCCGCAGGCGATGTCGCAGATCGTGGCGATCGTGCCGACCGGCAGCGCGAGCGTGATGTAGACCGTGCCGTTCTGCGCGGTTGCGGGGTTTGCGTACGCTTCCCAGTCCTTGCCGGGCTTCTTGACGAACAGGCGGGTGGCGCTCGGCTGCATGCGGCCTTGGCCCCAGAGCGTGACGCGACCGAACTTGCGTGCGCTCGTCCAGAGCGTGTGGCGGAACATCGCCGCACCGGGCTTGGGGCAGAGCTTGCCGTCGCAGCGGGTCTGGTTTTCCAGGTACAGACCGCTCATGAAGTCGTAGGGGCCGGTGTACTGGTCGTCGTGGAGCTGGTACCAGATGAACGTCTCGATGCGCGGCTGCAGCCAGGCGAAGTACAGCGCGTCGGCGACGAGAGCGGGCTGCTCGTGCAGCTCGATTGCCTTCTGTCCGCCGCTGGTCTGGTAGCCGAACTCGGTGATCCAGATCGGCTTGCCCCTGGAGACGGAGAACTGGTCCATGTAGGCGGTCAGGTCCGAGACGTTGCCCAGGCCGATGTAGGGCTTCTTGATCGTGTTGTTGAGCGGCGACTGGCGCCCGGTGTAGGCGTTGTGCGCCCAGGCATCGAGCGGCGAGCCCCACTGCTCCAGCAGCGGCAGCACGCCCTGTGCGAACGTGAACGGCGGCAGCGACGCGGAGTGCGGCGCGGTCGGACCCACGGCGGTGCGCAGCGTCGGGTCGACGGCCTTGATGCGGCGCGCGGCGGTGTCGTAGAGCTTGGCGTAGCGGGCCGGTCCGACGAGCTCACCGGCAACCATGCGCGGCTGAAAGAACGATCCGTTGGGCTCGTTCCAGATCGTGATCTGCTCCACGCGCGGCAGGCCGGCCTGGCCTGAGTAGCGCGTGGCGACGGCCTGGGAGAAAGCAGCGTAGTCGGCGACGAAGGATGCGAACTCGGCGTCTGAGCCGCCGGTGTAGTTCTCCTTGGCGCCGAACTTCCACTCGGGCGTGCCGTACAGCGAGAACAGCACCTTGAGGCCCTTGGCGTCGGCCTTGCGCACGATCTCGTCAAGGAAGCCCCAGCTGTAGCAGGGGTTGTTCATGTCGGCGGGGTTGCCGCGCGTTGCGGGATTGCAGCTTCGAGCGACCCAGTCCCAGCGCACGATGTAGCGCATGATCTGGGCGCCGTCGCCCTTCATCGTGTTCTGGAAT
The DNA here is from genome assembly GCA_038212015.1 of Gaiellales bacterium. Classification (GTDB taxonomy): domain Bacteria; phylum Actinomycetota; class Thermoleophilia; order Gaiellales; family SKUG01; genus JAGQUL01. The sequence continues at coordinate 6,671 of JBBQUY010000094.1, forward strand.
TCATCGGTGTACTGCGGATTCTCCATGTTGCCGAACTGCTCGATGCCGAACACCACGTCGGCGCGCGCGGACGCGGCCGAGGGCACGATCAGCGCCCCGATCAGGGCGCAAAGTACGGCGAAGACGGCGGCAGGGGAGCAACGCATACCTCCAAGGTGCGGCCAATTCTGAGATCTGGCAAGGGGTATTGCAGATATTCAACAATGATTCGGAACCCGGATCGTCGACGCTAGGATGGCGTTCGCGTGAGCGACGACCCCTCCCCAACCATCACGGCCGCGATGCTCGTCCGCGACCGCGCCGGCCTGCTCGAACAGGCGGCAGCGTCGGTGCTCGCCCAGACCGAGCCGGATCTCGAGCTCGTGATCTGCGACGACGGCTCCACCGACGACACCTGGACCGTCGCCCAGTCCATCGCTCAGCGCGACGCTCGCGTCGTGTTGCTGCGCAACGCGGCCTCGCGCGGGATCCCTGCAGCGCGCAACCAGGTGCTCGCCGCAGCGCGCGGGCGCTACCTCGCGATCTGCGACTCAGACGACGTCTCGCTGCCGAATCGCTTCCGAAGCCAGCGCGAGCTGCTCGACGCTGATCCGGCCCTGGCAGGTGTCGGCGCGCGCTTTCGCGCGTTCGAGGGCGATGATCCCGACGCGGGCGCCGAGCCGGGCTGGCACTGGGGCCTCGCCGATGGGCGACTGCCGTTCCTGTTCCCCACTGCGATGCTGCGTGTCGATGCGATGCGCGCGGCGGGCGGCTTCGACGAAGCGTTCGCGCTCGCGGAGGATCTGGAGCTGACGTATCGCCTCGCCGCACGCGGCGGCACGTTCACCGCCGTCGACGAGGTGCTCGTCGCCTATCGCATCCACGGCGGGTCGATCACCCAGCGCCGCGCGCTCGCGCGCGAGTGGCACAACCTGCGCGCCCAGCTGCGCGGACTGCGGCTGCTGCGCGGGCACTTCAGCGCGCGCGGCTACGCCGTGATCTGCCAGAGCATGCTCCGCACGCTCGCCGCGCTCATCGGGATTCGCCGATGAGGATCCTCGTCGTCCACAACCGCTACACGCAGGCGGGCGGCGAGGACACCGTCGTCGACGGCGAGGTCGCAGCGCTGCGCGCACGCGGCCACGAGGTCGAGCTCGTCGACGTGCGCAACACCGACCCAGGCGATGACGCTGGCGCTGCCGAGCGCATGCGGATCGCGCGCCGCGCGGTCTGGTCGCCCGACGCGGCGGAGGCGATCACGCACGCGGCGAGGAGCTTTCAGCCGGATGTCGCGCACGTGCACAACCATGCGTACGAGCTGTCCGCGTCGATTTTCCCGGCGCTCGCGGAGCTCGACATTCCGGTCGTGCAGACGCTCCACAACTACCGGATGACGTGCTCGGCGACCTACCTGCTGCGCGACGGAAAGCCGTGCGAGCTGTGCGTCGGCGCCAAGGCGTCCTGGCACGGCATTCGTCATCGCTGCTTCAAAGGCAGCCGCTCCGGCTCCACGATGCTCGCCGGCATGCAGCTCGCCTGGCGGCGCGGCGCGATTCCCAACGTCGATCGCTTCATCGTGCTCACTGACTTCGCGCGCTCGATCTACGAGCGGGCCGGCATCCCGGCCGAGCAGCTCGTGGTGCGCCCCAACACGGTGCGCGACGTCGGCTTTGAGGGCGCCGCGCGATCGATCGACGCGCCGCTGCTGTTCGTCGGGCGGCTCGAGCAGTCCAAAGGCGTCGACGTGCTGCTCGAGGCGATCGGCGAGCACCCGCTCGTCGTCGCGGGCGACGGGCCCCTTCGCGCGACGCTCGAGGCGAGCGCGCCCGCGAACGTGTCGTTCGTCGGTCAGCGCAGCCGCGACGAGATCGACGAACTCATGCGCTCGGCCCGCGCGCTCGTCGTGCCGTCGACCTGGTACGAAGGCTTCCCGATGGTCGTGCTCGAAGCGTTCGCCGCGGGCACGCCGGTGATCGCATCGGATCTCGGCGCGCTGGCGGAAGTCGTGCCTGGCCCCGTCGGCTGGCGCGTGCCGCCTGCCGATCCGGTGGCGCTGCGCGCCACGCTCGACCAGGTCATCGCCGACCCCACCGACGCGGAACGCCGCGGCGCCGCCGCTCGTAAGCGCTACGAGCAGCGCTACACGCAGGACATCGTGATGGCGCAGCTCGAGCAGATCTACGCTGGCGTGATCGCGCGACACGCATCACGTTGACTTATCGTATATGATAAGCATGCATGGAGCAGCAGCCCGCTTTCATTGACGTCCTCGAGTCGGCCGCACGGCTCCAGCGACTCGTGCCCGACTGCGTGCTGGTCGGCGGATCCGCGGCGGCGTATCACGTGCAGCATCGCGTCTCCTTTGACCATGACCACGTGATTGCCGGCCTGCGCGAGCGATTCGACGCCGTCCTCGATGCGCTCGACACCGATGATGGCTGGGCGGTCAACCGGATGGTGCCGGGCAAGATCATCCTCGGCGAACTCGGCGGGATCGAGACTGGCGTGCGGCAGATGATCCGATCACGACCACTCGAGGTCGAAGAAGCGGCGCTACCGTCGGGCGCGACGCTCGTCGTGCCCACCATCCAAGAGGCGCTTCGCATCAAGGCCTTCTTGATCGTTCGCCGCAATCAAGTCCGCGACCATCTCGACGTTGCCGCGCTGTCGGATCGGATCGGCCTGCAGTCCTCCGGAGCGCTCCTCGCCGCGATCGACGAGTACTACGTCGACGACAAGTCCAGCGACCTCGCGGTTGCGAGCCAGCTCGTGCGCCAACTCGCCGATCCACAGCCCCGCGACGCCGCCGTCATCGAGGAGCTGGATTCCTACCGCAAGCTCGATCCGCGATGGACGTGGGACGCCGTCCGCGCGCAGCTTGCCGACGTGTCACTCGCCATGGTCGAAGCAGGCGGCCAGTCATGACGCGCGCAGCATTTCGCAACGTCGACGTCGATCCATCCGCACCGGTAGCCGACTGGCCACTGGAGGCACTTCGCGCCGTGCTCGAGCGCGGCGACATCCAGGACTACCGCCGCGTCGTGCACGCGATCGGCCGGGATCCGTGGGGGCCTGTCGCGAATCGCGTCGAACAGGTGCTCGAGTGGACGTCGCCGTACGGCGTCGCACGCCTGATGCCGCACGCGATCGAACGCGCACGTCAGCGCTGGGTGCAGGCCGATCGCGAATGGGTCCAGGACCAGCTTTTCACGCTCATCGACCAGAGCGGCCTGCCGCGAGGGGAGTTCGCGCGGCGCCTCGGCACGTCACCATCGCGCATGTCGACGTATCTCAGCGGCTCGGTGATGCCGTCGGCCGCACTGCTTGCGCGTGCGCGCAGGGTCGCCGCCATCCGACACCCGGCCGCCGGCAAGTAGGCTCCGCGCGATGGAGCTGCTCAAGTACACGGACCTGCTCGCTGCGATCCTCAACATGGGGATCTTGATCGCAATCACCGCCATGGCGCGCCGACACGGCCTGTGGCGCTCGCCGATCGCGATCGCGGTGATGAGCTACTTCGCGCTGCGCGTGCTCTCGCGACTCAACGACGCGCCCGACGTGTTCTTCCGCGACCACGCCGAGCTCGAACTGGTGCTCGACGTGCTGTCGGTGCTCGTGCTCGCATACCTGCTCTCACAGGCAGGAAGCATTGGTCGCCTGCTGCAGGCAATGTTCGACGAGGCCCGATATCGCGCCGAGGAATACGACCGCGCGCAGCGCCACTACACCCAGGTCGTTCGTCACCGCGTGCTCAACCCGGTGACCATCATCAAGGGAGCTGCGCAGACGCTCAAGGCCGACGTGGTGCGCGACGACGCGATCCGCGACCAGCTCTGCGACGCCATCATGTCGGCCGCCGACGAGATCGAACATGTCTCGTTGCAGCCCGAACGGCGCGATGGTCTCGAACACGAGCTCGACGCGGTCCCGCGCCTCGACCGCCGCTCAACGCCCTGACGCACCCCGCAGCGCGCTGCCGAGCGAACCGAGGCCCTTGGCCTGCACGCGAATGCGCACGAGCATCCACGCATAGCGCAGCAGCGCCAGGCGCCCGAGCGGGCGCCGCGGCGAGCCCGGCTCGGTCGCGGCAACCAGCTCCACGAGCGGCTC
>JBBQUY010000095.1:0-10742 GCA_038212015.1 Gaiellales bacterium
TGGGAGTTGCCTGTTGGCGCCAAGCCTGCAGCTAGTTCCCGCGCCCCCTCTCCGCGGGGTGCATGTCAATCTACAATTGGGCTGGAAGCGCGCCCCGGCCACATGCTGTCAGGAGCAGAAGGATGAACCGGCTGCACATGACACTCCACCCCGAGCGACACACGGTCGCCATGGCATTCCTGATGTTTGCAGTCTCGCTCGCCGCACCTCCCGCCGCGCTTGCGACGGTGAGCGTGTCGCGAGCAGAGTTCGACGGGGGACGCCTTCGACTCGAAGGCGGCGCGATCGCCAATCAGGCGATCACCGTGGAAAGCGTCGCCTTCGGCCAGGCGGACGGCAATGGCGAATTCAGGATCGAGCGCAGCGGATATACGCCGCCCGCCGACTGCACGATCGACGTGAACGACGGATCCGCGACGCCGACGAGTGCGCGACTGTCCGGCTGCACCGTGGCATCCACGCCTCCGCCGCCTCCCCCTCCGCCATCAACGGGCGCGGTGCCTCCGACTTCGTTCAGCTTGAGCCACAGCACGCTCGATCAGGTCGGTACGCTCGCAGTTGGTGCAGTCTCGTTCGCGCCCAACCCTCCAACCCCCCTCGACTTCACGATCGCGAGCAGCCACCCTGGCAACGCCAGCGTCCCGGCGTCGGTGCACGTCGAAAACTTTGCGGATCCCGCGAATCCGGTCGCCTCGTTCACGGTCACGTACACCTCCGTGGTGAGCGTGGCGACACCGGTGACGATCTCGGTCTCGGCCGCGGGTGTCACCTTGTCCGCCTCGTTGACCCTGAATCCGCCCCCGACGCCGACGCTCGGATCGGGAGAGCGAGGACCTGGGTTCGTGGGCTCGGACTTCGCCACCTTCGCCACGAAGGGCTCGACGATCTCCTTCTCGCCCAGCGGCACGGGAGTTGGCCCCCTGAAAGCGTCGATCACCGCAGGGCGACTGCCCGACGGGCTGCGCCTGGTGCAGCCCAACTGCGCCACTCCGGCCAAGTGCCCGTGGGTCTTCATTTCCGGCACTCCGAAGAAGGCGCAGACCAACACATTCACCGTCAGCGCAACCGACGCACGCGGCGTGCGCGCAACGGGGACGTTCACGATCACCATCAACGCGGCCCGACCCTTGACGATCGCGCCCCAGCCGTGGGCGCCGCTGACGGTCGGAAGCTTCGGCAACCTCTGGATCGATGGTGACGGCGGCACCCGCCCCTACCGCTGGACACTCATCGCAGGAGTGTTTCCTCCGGGCATGTCACTGATCCAGGACGACCCCGCGGGTGCCCTGGTCCGTGTGGGTGGCACCCCGACGAGCGCGGGCACATTCGGCTTCACTCTGCGGCTGACCGACGCCACCGGGGCAACAGCGAGCCGTGCATTCACGGTTGCGGTCAGCTGACCCATCGACCGAGCGGATGACCGCTCGACCACGCGGGCATCGTACCGCGTGCTCGCTCAGCGCCGCTGCGGGCGGAGGCCCGGGCTGCGCAGCCCTGCGCGAATGGCACCGCGCCGACGCCAACCACGCCTACGGCGCCTGGTCGCGATCCGCGGCGTGGGCGCACACCGCGGTTTCAACTGTGCGATTCAAGTAGGTTGGGCGGGCGCGAAACCGGGCAAACGGCTGAGCGATCTGGACGCGGGCGTAGCCACCGGGAGACGAGATGTCGAAGGACCAGCAGGGTGGGCAGCAGTCCGGTCGGATGCGCCGCATGTGGACGTGGTACCGGACCACGTGGACCATGAGGGCGCCGGAAGATGCCAGTGTGAGACAGCGGCTGCGCCTCTTCGCGCGCCGGGCGGTCGTCCTGGTCGCGACCCTCGGAATCCCGATCTACGGGACCGAGGCGTACCTGCACTTGAGTGGCGCGAACGCGCGGATGGAGGCTCAGCGAGTCCGCATCGACCGATGCATCGAATTACGCGCAATCAGTCGTGAACCGGCAGGCGAGGTAGATCTGACCGACTTCGGCGCATCGAATAAGAACCAGAGAAGTCTGGATGGTCTTGCGCAGGCCCGAGAGGAGCTCCTGGACGCGAATGATCGCCATCTCTGCGAGGAGTTCGAGGCGAGGGGGCTGGTGGCAAAGGATGGTAGCCTGGAAGCGAGCCTTGAAGAGGCGCGCGACACTCCTCGCAGGGACGGGAGAAGGACCAGCATCGGCGATGACCTTTCTGCTATGGAGTCCGCGGAATGAAAGGGTCGCGTGAGCGAGCCACCGTCTCCACAGCGTCGAAGGGCTGGGTTCGAATGGGCTGCTGCACCCGAAGACGTGTTTGACGGGGTCGGACCAATCGGCGTCATCGCGCGGTTGCCCACAGACTCAGCAGTGTGTCTAAAGGTCAGGCAGAAGAAGAAAAACCCCCGCCTGAGCGGGGGTTTTCATGCAAGCCCTCTGTCGGATTTGAACCGACGACCCCTTCCTTACCATGGAAGTGCTCTACCCCTGAGCTAAGAGGGCGGGAGCGCCGAGCCGGCTGCACGAAGCGAACCTTCGCGGCGCTCCCAGCAGTCTAGCGAAGGTCGGCAGTGCGCGCCATCACTCGCCCAGGACCGCATCGCTCACCACGAGCGGATGGTCCGTCGGGGTCGCACCGTCTTCGGCCTCGAACTCGTCATTGGGGATGTCATGCACGCCCCAGCTTCGAGATTCGATGCCGCGCGAGTAGTAGATGTGATCGATGCCCTCGGTCGTGGCAGGGTCGACGCCCGGCAGGATGTGCCACGGGCTCGACGCCGGGTGGTGCGCGTGCTCGAGCCCGGATCCGGCGATCGCGTCGTCGACCGGCCCACGCCGGGAGTTGAGGTCGCCGGCGAAGATCACGTCGCCGTCCACGGGCAGGCTGGTCGCACGCGAGTCGCCTTCGCTGATCGCGTCGCGATAGGAAAACGACCCGTCGCGTGCATCGTCGAGCACGCGCGTCAGCGCATCGAGCTGATCCTGGCGCAGGTCGCCTTCGTCGCTGCCCGCGGTGAGGTGCGCGTTCACAACCGTGAATCGCTCGCCGCCATCCGGCGGTCGAACCACTGCAACTCCCGCGCTGCGATCTTCGATGTCGCCGCCGCGGTTGGGCAGGTCGACGTTGTGCGCCTGTTCGATGCGGTACCCATTTCGCGTAAAGGTGGCGGTCCCGTACTCGCGATCCTCGTCGGCTGCGGCGCCGGTGTGGCCGAGCGCCGGCGTGAACGCCATGTCGTCGGCATCGAGCAGGTGAAACAGCACGCTCGCCTGATGCGGGATGCCACCGGCGCCCGGCTTCCGGTCGTTGACCTCCTGCACGGCAACGACGTCCGGATCGACCGAGTTCACGTATGCCGCCACGTCGCGGAGCGCATCGATGTCGTGATGGTCCGGATCGAGCTCGCGACCGCCTGGAACGGCTTGATGGATGTTGACCGTAACCGTGCGCACGCCGTCGCGCTCTCGCACCTCGACGCCCTCGGGCGGTCGAGCGCTGCGCGGCGGATCGAGCTTGCCCCGCAGCTTCGGTTCGAGCCGCTCGAGCGCTGCGCGCGAATGTGGCGTTCGACGTACGGAGTGTCCGTCCGGCGCCGCTGGACGCGAATCCGGCGCCGATGGACGCGGCTTGTCGAACCGGGCGGGCGTTGCCTTCGGCGACGACGCGCGCGGCTTCGACCGCGCCGACTTCGCTGTGCGCGGCGGCGTCGGCATGCGGCTTCCGTCCTGCGCATCGCGAGCAGGGGCCCACGTTCGCCGAGCAGGGCTCGGCGCCGATGGTGCATGCTTTGTGACTGGCTTCGACACGTCCGAAGTCCGTGTACGAGGCCCGCTGGCGATTGCGTCCACTCCCACGGAACCATCGTGCGGTGAGGCAATCCACCGGTCAACGGGGATCCGGCCAGCAACGCCGATCGTTCGACAACAAGCGCGACTCTTCAGAAACGGCGAGCGAACGCCGATGCACGCCACATGCCCCCATGGATGGCCCATCCCTTGGTGAAAGCACGACTGGCCGTCGTGCTTTTGGCGATTGCGCCTCTGTTCATGCTCGCCACGTCCGTCACGGACGGTGAGGTGTTCATCGCAGGCATGAGCCACGCCGCGATCAACAGCGCGATGGCGCTCGTCGCGCTCGTCACGGCTGGCTTCGTGAGCCGGGCTGCATGGCAGCGACACGACATCCGTGCGGCGCTCGTGGCGAGCGGCTTCACCGCGACCGGCGGCCTGCTGCTCGTGCATGCACTCGCGACGCCCGGCGGGCCGATCTTTCGTGACGTGACCGCGACGGTCGGGTTCGCTGGCGTGATGTCGATGCCGATCGGTGCCGGCTTCATCGCGATCGCGATGTCGATCTCCGCCCGCGCGAACCAGACCCGACGCCGCGTCGTGCAGATCCAGAGCGCCACGCTCGCAGCGGCTGCGGCCTTCGCCGTGGTCGGCCTGCTCAGGCCGCAGATGGTGCCACGGATCCCGCTCATGGAGCATCCGTATTCGACGATCGTGCTCGCGGCGTCGATCCCCACGCTGCTGTTCGCCGCCCTCCGCGTGCATCGCGTGGCTGACATCACGCGACGCCCGACCGACGCCGCCATGTTCGTGGGCATCGTCACGCTGTTGATGGCGGTCACATCCTACGTGCAGTCGACGCCGTTCGACTCGCAGTTCTGGCTCGGTCACCTGCTCGAGGCGATTGCGCTGACGTGCATCAGCATCGGGGTGGTGGGCGACCTTCGTCGACCGATGTCGGCGTGGCGACTGACCACCAACCATGACGGACGCGAAGTCGTGGAATCCAGCGAGGAGCTGCTCGGCGGCTACGTGCACGCGCTCACGGTGCGCCTTGCGGAAGTCGATCCGTCGACGTGGCATCACTCGCGACGCGTCGCGGAACTCGCGGTGCTCGTGGGCGAGGAACTCAAGCTCGACGGTCCGACGATTCGGCGCATCGCGGCGGCGGGACTGGTGCACGACATCGGCAAGCTGCGGATCCCGCACGAGGTGCTGCACAAGCCGGGCAAGCTTACCGACGAGGAGTTCGACCTCATCAAGGCGCACCCGGATTTCGGTGTGCTGCTCCTGAGCCAGCTGCGCGGCTTCGACGGGGAACTGCTCATCGTGCTCGGCCATCACGAGAAGCTCTCCGGCCGCGGCTACCCGCTCGGCCTCAAGGGAGACGAGATCGACCTGGAGACGCGCATCATGACCGCGTGTGACGTGTACGACGCGCTCACCGACGCGCGCTCGTACAAGGAGCCGTGGTCGACCGAGCGCGCGCTCGCGCTGCTGCACGACGAAGCTGGCGAGTCGTTCGACCCGATCGTGGTCGCGGCCTTGGAATCGGTGATCGTGCGACGCCTCGCGGTCGCCGCCACCGGCGAGGTGTCGATGACCGGCTCGTGGCAGGAGCAGCCCGCACCGGTGGTGCCGCTGCACTCCCCGGCGGTCGGCATGCACCCGATCGACGGCCCGGCCGGGCTGCTGCCCGAGCGCGGCGAGCTCGAGACGGCGTTCGACGATACCCAGGACCTCGCCGCCTGACGGCCAAGGCGTGGCCGGATTCGCGGCTCGGACCCTTGCACGATCCTGCGAGTTGGGTGACGCTGGAGCGGACGTGACGCCGCCACTCCCCCGCATCCCAAATCGAATAGCCCTCCTGGCCCTGCTGTGCGCCGCGGTCGCGCAGCCCGCGAGCGCCGCCGCGGCAACGATCCACGTGGATTCGAGCAGCAACGCCGATCCCGCGTCGTGCGGCTCCGAAGCTGCGCCGTGCGAGACGATCGACCATGCGGTTGCACACGCAGTCGCCGGTGACGTGCTCGACGTGGCGCCCGGCGACTACCCCGGCGCGACGATCGACGTTCCCGTCCAGCTGCGCGGCGCGCAGGCGGGCGTCAGCGGCGTGTCGCGAGGCATCGACCAAGCCAGCCGCACGACAACGATTCGCGGCACGCTCGTCGTGCAGGCATCGGTGACGATCGACGGTCTCGAGTTTCGTGGCGGCACCGGCCCCGCGATCCGATTTGCTGCACCGCTGCCGGGCAGCGGCACGGGTGCCGGCCTCATCATCAACAGCACCTTCGCCGGCATCGGCGGCTCACAGGTCGTGTACGCCGCGTCCGAACTCGGCGGCCTGCGACTGGCCGACAACCTCTTCACTGCCGCCGCTGGCGGCGCGCACGTCGCGCTGTTCCTGCACGGCGAGTTCGTGTCCGGTGGCATTCGAGGCGTGGAGATCGAGCGCAACGAGTTCCATGGCTTCACCGGACACCCCGACGCTGCAGCGATCGACGCGGGCGGCGTGCCCGGCATGCGCGTGCGCCACAACGTGCTCGGCAATTCCGGGCCGCTGCTGGTGCTTTCCGACACCGACGGCAGCGCTGACCGGGTGCTCGTGCAGGACAACGTCGCGCTCGACCTCAACGGACATGGCATCCGCCTTGGCGGTGGCGTCGACGGCATCTCGATCGAACGCAACCGACTTTCCGGCGGCACCGTAACGCTGCGCGTGTCGGACGAGCGCGGCATCGGACGTTCGCGCGACATCGTCTTCCGCTCCAACGACGTGTCAGGCGCGCGCACCGCCGTCAGCGCCGCGGGCAATGTGCTCGACGACGCACTCGTGCTGCGCGGCAACCGGATCATCGTGGCGCCCGCGCAGGACGTCGTCGTCAATACCATGACGAGTGGCGGCATCGACGCGCGACGCAACTGGTGGGGCCGTAGCGCCGGCCTGCCCGCAACCGCCTTCAACGGCCCCGTCGACGCGTCCGAGCCGCTGCGCCTGGTCGGCGTGGAAGCGCCCGCCGCGGTGCTCGTGGGCGGCAGCGGCGTCGTCGCCGTTCGACTCGTCGGTCCGGTCGGCGGCACCCCGGAGACCGATGCTGCCGGCTTCCCGGTGACGTTCACGACGAGCAACGCCATGCTCGACGCGACGAGCGTCACCGTCGCGTTCGGGTCCGCTTCCACCCTCTTCACGGCAGGCGCGAGCGCCGGCGAGACCACCACGATCGCGACGCTTGACGGTGAATCGGTGCGCGCCACCACGCAGATCCTCGCCGCGGGCAGTGACGTGCCGGCCGGCACCGCCGAACCGAGCGTCGCCGAATCTGCTCCGCCGGCACGCGCCGGATTCCGCACCTCGGTTCGACGCGCCGGTCGAGTGACCGTGGCGCTTCGCAACGGCCTGTCGCAGCGGGTCGTCACGAATCGCCCGGCATCGGTGCGCACGACGTATCTGGTGAGCCACTACACGGCGAAGCTGCTCGGCCTGCGTGCGCGCCGATCGACCACGCGTGAGCCGTTCGTGATCGGCAGGGTCCGCACACGCGCGATCCGCGGCAGCCGCTATGTGACCGTGCCGATCCGCACGCGACCGCGCTTTGCGATCGCCCGCTACGGCAAGCGCGTGGAGGTGCTCGTCGTCACCCATGTGCGTGCGCTCGACGGCACCACGCGCAGCAGCTATCGACGCCTCGTGCTGCCCGCTCGCGTGCGCTGACACGCGGTGGGCATGCGGCCACGTTCCTGACCGCCTGCGGTCGTTGCACGCGATTGCGCGCTCGCCAACACCCGATCCTGTGCGAACCTGCCCGTTCAGGAATCCAGCTAGACGTATCCGGGCCACCGCTCCTCACCTGCGGCAGTACCCGCACGCGAGAGGTAGACATGACAGCCCAGAAGACCCGCTTTGCCGACATTGCCGGCATTGACCCCCGCCTTGCCACCGTGCTCGAGCGCCGCGAGATGGAGTTCGCGTTCCCCGTGCAGGCAGCAGTCATCCCGGCTGCGCTCAAGGGCACCGACGTGCTCGTGCAGTCGCCGACCGGCTCGGGCAAGACGCTCGCGTTCGGCATTCCGATCATCGAGCGTCTCAAGCGCGACACCACGCATGCGAGTGCCGTGATCCTGGTGCCGACCCGCGAGCTCGCGGTGCAGGTGGCTGCCGACCTGGCGCCGATCGCGACCGGCAAGCAGCTGCGCGTCGTGGCCGTGTATGGCGGCGCGCCGATCTACCAGCAGGCCAAGAACGCGCGCAACGCAGCGATCATCGTGGCAACCCCGGGTCGTCTCGAGGACCTGATTCGAACGAAGAAGGTCGACCTTCGCCAGGTCAACACGCTCGTGCTGGACGAAGCCGACCGCATGCTCGACATGGGCTTCCAGCCGCAGGTCGACGCGATCGTCGAGAAGATGCCGCGCGAGCGCCAGACGATGCTGTTCTCCGCGACGCTCGAGGGTCGCATCGCCAAGGTGATCGGTCAGTACACGAACGATCCCGAGACGATCACGACCGCCGTCGCGCCCGGCGCGGGCGGCGAGATCAAGCACCTGGTGTGGCAGACGAGCGGCGGCACCAAGGTCGACACCGTGCTCGAGGCGCTGGAGATGGAGCGCGACCTGTCGGTCGTGTTTGTGCGCACCAAGCGCAGCGCCGACACGCTCATGGGTCGCCTGCGCAGCTACGGCGTGCGCGCCACGGCGATCCACGGTGGCATGTCCCAGTCCGAGCGCCTGCGCGAGTACGGACGCTTCCAGCGAGCCCAGGTCGACGTGCTCGTCGCCACCGACGTGTTCGCGCGCGGCATGGACCTGGACCGCATCACGATGGTCATCAACTACGACATCCCCGAAGATGCCGACACGTACCGCCACCGCTCGGGCCGCACCGGTCGAGCCGGCCGCACGGGCCTGTGCATCACGATGATGACGAGCGCGCAGCGCAAGCCGATGCGGCGCATGATTCGCGAGGCCGGCCTCGAGATGTCGATCTTCGACGACGTGCGACACACCAAGCGCACGCGCCGCGAGCCGCTCCCCGAGGGCGAGCACTTCACCCCTGCGGCGGCGTCGTCGCCGAAGGATCGCCCGTCGGGTCGACCGGCGCACGCACGTGGCGGCGCCCATGGTCGCCCGGCGCACGCCGGCCAGGCCGACCGCGGCGCGCATGGCGCCAAGCGCGGTCGACCGCAGGACACGCGCCCGGGTGCGAACCCGCACGCCAAGTTCGGCCAGAAGCGCGGCGCACGTGGCGAGACGGGCGGCACCGGCACCGGTGGCGGCGAGATCGTCAGCTACGACCCCAAGAAGGGCTTCGGCTTCATCAGCCCCGAGCGTGGCGGACCGGACGTGTTCTTCCACCGCAACATCCTGCAGGGCGTCGATCCGCACGCGCTGCAGCGCGGCGTGAAGGTGGCGTTCTCGGCGCAGCAGCACGAGCGGGGCGTGCGCGCGAGCGACATGCGCCTGCTCGACGCCGCACGCTGACGCACGGCGCGGTTGGCTTCGCACTGAAGGCACGGGCGTTGCGCTCAGCGCAACGCTGGTGACTTCGGCGGCCCTTCGACCCTCCTTCGCCTCCACTGATGGCACAGGCGTTGCGCTCAGCGCAACGCTGGTGACATCGGCGTACCTCTGGCACACCGGCGGGCCTCCCACGCATGCCTCTGGAAACGCGCCTCGCGCCTGGGGCGCGCTGCCTCGCGTCTGGACGGCGCGCTGCGCGAGTCGGCACCACCCGCGGGCGAACCGCGCCAAGTTTGCGGCGAATACGTTTCATGGACCCTGAGGCGGCGAGGACTCACCTACGACCGACCGAGGCACCCGGAGGTGGGACGCGATGACCGACGCATGGACCGAAAAGCAGCTGGCGCAGTTCGTGCGCATCCGCGACGGCTTCATCAAGACCGGATTTCCGCATGACGTGGCGTCGGCGCATGCGGCGAGCACCATCGAGCAGTCCCGCAAGCGGCCGCGCAAGGATCCACCCGATCCCTCGAATCCCACGAAGGACGACCTGTACCGCGAAGCGATGCGCTACAACATCACCGGGCGCTCGAAGATGGACAAGGACCAGCTCGCAAACGCCGTGCATGGCCACCGCATGACGGGGCGCCACAAGTAGCTGGGCGCCACTCCGTCGCCACAGGTTCGAGACCCGAACCGCCGGGTAGGCGCGGTACATGAAAAGCCAACTCTTCGCTCCCGATTTCCAGGAGCACCAGGTACCGGGCGGCTTCGGCCTCCAGAACGAGCGCATGCTCAAGATCGCGCTCAGCGGCGAGGTCATGGCCAAGCAGGGCGCGGCCGTCGCGTGGCAGGGGAACATCGAGTTCGCCTACAAGGGCGCCGGCGCCAAGAAGCTCATGAAGAAGATCGTCACGGGCGAGGACCTGCAGCTCATGAAGGTCTCCGGCTCGGGGGACGTGTTCTTGGCCGACTATGCAGCCGAGGTGCACGTCATCTACCTCGAGAACGACTCGATCACCCTCAACGGTGACAGCGTGCTGGCGTTCGATGCGTCCCTGGAGTGGGACATCAAGCGCGTGAAGGGCTTCAGCGGCATGATGGCGCAGGGCCTCACGAACGTGGTGATCTCCGGGACGGGTGCCGTCGCGCTCACGACGATCGGCACGCCCGTCGTGCTCGACCCGGCTTCGCAGGCGACGTTCTGCGACCCGGCTGCAGCGGTGGCCTGGAGTTCGAGTGTCCAGACGAGCGTCAAGAAGACCGACAGCATGGCGAAGAGCATGATCGGGCGTGGCTCGGGCGAGCTGTTCTCGATGGGTTTCTCGGGTCAGGGCTTCGTGATCGTTCAGCCGAGCGAGGGGTATCCGTGGTCGATGGCCGGGACCTCGCAGAGCTCCAACAGCGGCATCGGCTCACTCTTCAACTGACCCCACCTCGTGGAATTGCTCGGGGCCGGGGGGGCGGCCCCCCCCCGGGGGGGGGGCGCCCCCGCCCCCTGGTATTAAGCGCCGGCCGGGGGGGTGCGGGCGGGG
>JBBQUY010000096.1:0-10723 GCA_038212015.1 Gaiellales bacterium
GGCGAGCCCGTACGACTGCGGCGGCAGGTAGCGGATGATGATCGGCAGCAGCACGATCGCGATCAGCTTGGACGCCACGGATCCGAACCCGTAGATCACGCCGTGCCCGGCCAGCTGCAGGATGCGCGCGTACATCAGCCGTCGCCCTCGCGGAACAGGGATTCGGGCGTTCCGAAGCCGAACTGCTCGACCTTCCAGAGCCCGTACGAGTTGCAGGGCGCGTCGACGTCCGGGTTGCGCTCGGGGATCGCGGACTCGCTGGCGCGATCGTCGACCGCGACCTGCTCGAACGCCTCGTCGAAGCGGCCCATGAGGCGCGCGGTGTTGCCGCCGTCGTAGGCCTGCACGTCGGCGAACGAGTCGAGGCCGGACCATGCGCGCTCGAGCGCGTTCGTCGACGGGCTGTCGCGGTGTTCGGCGTCGAGCCAGCGTCCGTCCTGCAGATCGAGCAGCACGTAGTCGACGCCTTGATCGTTGAGGATCTGCAAGCGCTCCTTGTCGGGGCGCGACGAGTCGAAGAAGCGGTTGATGCTCGCGAGGCGCTCCTCCGCGCGGTTGTCGGACGTGGCGGCGTTCCAGACCTTGTAGTCGCCCACGACGTAGACGGGCGCGACCGCCATGGCGCGGAAGCTCGCGACCGGGTCGCTCAGCACGACGCTCCCCGCCGGCACGTTCTGGAGCGCTTCCAGCACCGGCCCTCCGATGCAGCGCAGGTCGCCTTGTGCCAGGCCGTCGTTTGCCACGACGAAGTCGTCGCGGTTTTCGAGCGCGCGCCGCACGCTGATCGCGCCGACCGGCAGCAGCAGCCCGAGCGTGAGTACCACGGCTGTCGACGCCACAAGCCCGCGGCAGGCGGCGCCGGACCCCGCGTTCCACCCACTGCGTCCCGTTTCGTCGGTCTCGCCCCGACGTTCCGGGACGTAGTCGAGTGCACCATCGTCACTGCGTCCCGTTTCGTCGGTCTCGCCCCGACGTTCCGGGACGTAGTGGGCTCGGGGCCGCACGGCCGCCACCACGAACACACCCAGCAGGCCGACCCACGCAACGTAGCCGGGCCAGTCGGTCATGAAGCGGTCATAGCCGAGCACCACGCCGACCGCCGCCATCGCGACGACGACGATCGCGCCCCACACCTGGCGACGACGATGACTCCAGCCGCGCGCAAGCACCCAGTCGGCGAGCTCGAGCACGAGCGCGGCCAGCGCGACGATGAGCAGGATGCCGATCGCGTGGTTGATGCGCAGCAGCAGCGTCAGCGAGCCGGTCGCGCGCAGCAGCTGGAACAGCGGCGGCACGAAGCTGAAGCTGAGCAGCGCGAGCAGGCCGCCGCTGAGGATCGCGAACGGCGCCGGGCGATTGCGGTATCGCCACGCGAGCAGCGGCACCGCGAGGATCGCGAGCATGCCGGGCAGGCCGAGCATCTCGAATGCGTGACCGCCGCGCACGTGCGCCATCCCGAGCGTCTCGCCAAGGTGGTAGTCGATGCGATCGCCCTCGGGTGCGTTGCCGAAATTCTCGAGCTGCGCGAGCAGCGGCACGAGCACCGCGAAGCACGCGACCGACATCGCCGCGACCCAGCCGCCGACCACGAGCAGGCGCTTCGGATCATGCAGGCGCGCCGCTGCGCGTCGCGAGATGGTGAACCACCACGCGGCATATCCGAGCCCGATGATCGCGACATAGGGCAGGTAATTGGCGTGGTAGACGACGATCGCGATGATCCCGGCGAACGTCACCGCGAGCGCTGCCCGCCGCGCGCGCGAGTCGACTGACACGAGCGCGACGGCGACCCCCGCGAGCACGACCGGAATCGCGAGCTCGAACGTCACCTGCCCGGGCACGGCGCCGAAGAGGATCGCGTCGCCGTCGACCTCGCGCCGTGCGAACAGCACCCGCGCCAGGATCCAGGCGAGCACGCCGACAGCCTCTGCGCGCGGCGTCGCGAGGACCACTCGCGCGAGCCCGCCCGCGGCGAGCGCGCCGAGCACGACGACGAGCACCGGCATGATCTCCCACGCGATGATCGGGTCGCTGCCGACGAGCGAGCCCGACCAGCCGACGAGCGCATGCCAGCCCGGCAGCGCGTACACCGGGTTGGGGCCGCCGTCGGCGAAGCGGTTGATGTTCGAGAACGTCGGCTCCGAGAGCTCGACGAGCTTGCGGCTCAGCGCGACGTGGTACAGCCCGTCGAGGCTGATCGTGCCGCGTACGATCCACGCGAACGCGCCCGCGAACAGTGCGAGGATCGTCGTCGTCTTCGACCAGCCGCGGCCCGCCGGGATCGTCAGCGCATCCGCAGCCCTTCGACGTCGATGCACGAGCACGGCCGCGCCGACCAGCACCGCTGACAGCACCGCGTGCGCGACGACGGCAACCCACACCCGGCTCGACGTGCCCAGCTGCACGGCCGTCGCCACGCATGCCACGAGCGATCCGAGCAGCGCGCCGGCCGGCACCGCGAGCGTGTCCGGCAGCGCCGCGCGGATGCGCAGCAGCGACACGAGCGCCGCGCCCGGCACGCCGAGCAGCACCACGGCGACGCCGAGGATCGCTGCCTGCTCGAGCACGGTGGAGAGCATCGCCGCCGGGACCTACCGTCGACTCAGTCGGCGCTTGATCACGTAGCGCAGCTCCGCGCCGCGCTCGGTGATGATCCGCAGCTTCACGAAGTTCACGAGGCGCCGGAGGAAGTTCGTGGCGCCGTAGCGGCGGCGCTGCAGGCTACTCACCTCGACCGGATCGAGCCCGGCGTCGTCGTAGCCGTGGATGCGCAGCTCGTCGCCCGCAGCAGCCAAAAACACGCGCTGGTCATGCTCGCTCATCTTCGTGCGCCACTTGTCCATGGCGCTCGTGTTGATGCCCTTCCAGAGGTTGCCGAACCAGTCCTGGTGCTGGAGCTTGCTCGTGTCGGTCTTCTCGACCGCGAGCATGTCCTCGTCGTAGCGCATGCCGAGGAATTCACTCACGCGCTGCAGCTGCTCGGCGGGCTGGGTGACGAGGTCTTCGTACTTCACGAGCAGCACGTCGCCGGGGCGTGCGGCGCGCTGGCGCTCGCCTTCGCGGATGCAGTGCGCCCAGCGCACGCCGGTGGTCCAGACGTTGTTGTCGCCCCACGGCATCGTGATCATCGACAGCGCCACGTCGCGCCCGTCGCGCACGAGCTCCACGAACTTCGCACCGGGGAACACGTCCGCGAGCAGGTCGACGTGGTCGATGTTCGGGGGCGTCTTGTCGCTCCACCACGTCTTGCCGTCGCGCTGCATGTAGGCGATGAAGGGCTGTTCGACGGCCCAGCGAAACGCGTCGGCATGCGACAGCCCGGCCGGCGGCAGCTGCGGCTCGCCCGGGATGTCCCACATCTGCACGCGCGGGTGTGCCCAGACGCGGCGCGTGAACTCGATCGCGGCGTCGTGGGTGCCGAGGTTGCCGCCGTGCAGCACCTCGCGAAAGTCGGTGATGAACATCGTTTCCGGCGGGATGGCGGGGCCGTCCTCGGCGCGATCGAGCATGAGCCGGAGCATGGTCGTACCCGACCGGTCGCTGCCGACGATGAAGAACGGGGGCCGGGTCGTCACCACGGGAGCTGGCGCGACGGCTTCGGCGCTGGGGGAGGACTCGCTCATCGAGTGCGTATCTTCGCAGGTCGGCAGGGGTCGATGCGCTGGCTCCGGCGTGCTATGTGCGGCGGTGCTCCGGCAGCAGCGATCGATACGCTGCAACGGCCTCGGCGGCCGTGCAGGCGCGTCCTCGGGCTGATCGCACGTGGCGCAGCAGATCGCGGTACAGGCGCGTCCAGCCGTCGTCGGCTGCGTTGCAGAGCCGGTCGTTGTGCACGAGCACGCTCGCGCAGCCGTCGTACCAGCCGATCGCGTCGAGCACGTCAATGCAGCGCTGACGCCGCTCGGCACGGTCGCGAACGTCGAGATAGCGCTCGTCGAACGTCGCGTCCATGAGGGCGAGCGGGATCACGACGAGCTGCAGTGGTGCACCGGCATCGTGGTCCCACGCACGATACGGGTGGGCGGTGCCTGCACGAAAGCCGGGGCGTTCGGCGAAGCCGAGCGAGGAGTCGCTGCGGATCCCCGTGCGCTCGAGCAGCGGCCACGCCTCGACCGGGCGGTGGCGCAGGTAGTGGAAGCGGTGGTCGGGATGCGAAGCGCCGGTGCGCGCACCGAGCTCGGCGAGTTCGGCCTGGAGGCGGCCGGTCGTGTCGCTGGCGGTGTAGCTGCCGTGCAGGCCGACGCGATCGCCAAGTGCGGGGCCGCGCTCGTCGCCGATCCATCCGCGTCCGCGCTCGTGCAGCTCGGCGCTGCCGTCTTCGGGCGCATGACGCCCGACGAGCAGGAAGCTCGTGGATTCGGCGCCCTCCGTCCGCTCGAGCTCGGTGATCGCCGCGAAGTTGTCCCACGGGTCGCGGCGTCCGGGAAGCAGGCCCGCCAGCCATGCGAGCTTCGTTCGAGCGACGGCACCGAGGCGTCCGCGGCGCAGGTCGTGCCAGATCGAGCGCAGCGCACGACGGCGCCCGGCATGGGTCCAGCGCACGGGCAGGTCGATGTCGTGGGTGGCGACGATCCGCCAGGCGGGTTCGCCGTGGGGCAGCTCGGTCCGCCACGCCGCGAGGCGCTCAGCCAGTGGCTCGACGAGGTCGTCCACCGGCGCAGCCAGCGGCTCGAGCAGGCGCATCGCGGACCGCTCGTACCTGAAGCGGCCGTGCTCGTCGAACGCATCCGCCTCGGGCGGGGCGAGCAACTCCTCGACCCGGGCCAGCCACCAGAACGTGAATGCGAGCGGGTCGCGCGCGGCGTCGGGCTCGCGATTCCAGACGAAACTCCACTGCGCGGCGTCGGCCGGCAGCACCAGGTCGACGTCGTCGCCCTCTCGGTCGGTGAGCTCCCAGTCGAGCACCCGTGCGCGCGCCAGCAGCGCCTCGAGCGCCCACGCGGCCTGCTCGCGATGCTCGGCAGGCACGTCCAGGCGCACGCGCAGGGTGGGTGGGGATGTGGGGTCGGCGGCCATTGGCTGGCCCATATCCTCGCATGGGGTGTCGCGACCCACGGCAGCGTCGATCGTTCGAAGATCTGCAGGTGGACATGCGGGGCAGCTCGTTGCACGATGGGTTGGAACGTTGCTCGCCGTGGACGCGAGGAACGGTCACCAGCGATGCGCGCCGACACGCGCGTCGAACCACGCCAGGAGGTCAGCGGGAGTGAATCCCGACCAGGTAGGAGCTGCGTCGCGTGCCGTGGGCACGAGTGGCGTCTTTCATGAGCCCTCGCCCAACGGCGAGCTTGCTCCGCCTCCTGCCGCGCCCCTGCCCGGAATTCCGGCAATGCCGAGCGACTGGGTTGCCCCGGACGTCGACGAGCATCTCGGCCCCGACGCCAGGCGCGGCGCGGGCGAACTCGGCCACTAGGCCGAATCCGCGCAGTTCCGCCTGAATCCGCGCACCACCCGGTATGCCGGAGCACTCGCGCGGGTAGCGTCCGCGCATGCATGCGATCCCGCCCATGGCCGAACAGCTCCTGCGCGCGCAGGGGGTCACCGACGCGGAGCTCGACGAGCTGCGCCGCACCGGCACGCTGCGGCGAGGCGATGGCTCGGGCAACTCGATCGACATCCAGGTCGCCGACGGCACGCCGTCCACGATGCAGGCGTCGTCGATCTCGGTCGACGGGATCTCGCTCAACGGCGCGGCGATCCCGCCCGCTGCCATCGAGAAACTCAAGCGCTATCACCGCTTCATGCCGGATCACGTGGTCCAGAATCTCGAGCTGGCCACGGGACAGGACATCGATGGCGACGGCCAGATCGGCGGCGGCGGCTCCAACCCGGCGCCGCCGAGCTACGCCACTCGCACCAGCGGCGCGATGCCGACCGACGCCGGAACGGGCGACGGCCCCTTCGTCCAGAAGCGGGCGGGCGGGAAACTGCTCCCGATCGTCCTCGCGCTCCTGGCCCTCGGGGCCGTCGCGTATTTCGTGTTTCGCTAGCCGCGGGTGAGCGGCGCCTCAGGTCAGGCAGAAACCGTGAGCGCATCCTTGACGCTCGCGAGCTGGCCGGCCGAGCCGAGCTTGCCGTTCTTGTGCGCGATGAACTCCGCGTAGGCGTTCATGAACGGCTTGCCCGGACCGCGCAGGTCGAACTCGGCGGGCTTGTCGCGGAAGAACTCGCGGTGGATGGCGCACCACACGAGGCGGCCGTCCGTGTCGATGTTCACCTTCGTGACGCCGAGCTTGGCGGCCGGCAGGTACTGGTCCTCCGGCACGCCCGACGCGCCCGGCATGTCGCCGCCCGCCGCGTTGATGCGGTCGACCCACTCCTTCGGCACGCTCGAGGAGCCGTGCATCACGAGCGGGTAGTTCGGCAGCAGCTTCTGGATCGCCTCGATGCGATCGAAGTGCAGGCCCTGGCCGCCCGCGAACTTGTACGCGCCGTGCGACGTGCCGATGGCGACGGCCAGCGAGTCGCAGCCGGTGCGCTCCACGAACTCCACGGCCTGCTCGGGATCCGTGAGGCTCGCGTGCTCCTCGGCGACGTTGATGTCTTCCTCGACGCCGCCGAGCATGCCCAGCTCGGCCTCCACGACGATGCCCTTGGCGTGCGCTCGCTCGACCACGCGCTTGGTGGTCGCGATGTTCTCCTCGAAGTCCTCGTGTGAGGCGTCGATCATCACCGACGAGTAAAAGCCGCTGTCGATGCAGTCGTAGCAGGCCTCTTCGGTGCCGTGGTCGAGGTGCACGGCGAACACGGCCTCAGGGAAGACCTCGTCCGCGCCGCGGATCACGGCTTCGAGCATGCGCTTGTCGGTGTAGCTGCGCGCGCCCCGCGAAATCTGGATGATGAACGGCGCTGCGACGGCCTCGTCGACAGCTGCGTCGGCGCTCTCGAGCTTGCCGAGATTGCCGCGGAACAGACCCATCGCCTGCTCGAGGTTGTTGATGTTGTAGGCACCCACGGCGTACGTGCCGTACGCGTGCTCGAACAGCTCCTTGGTGGTGACGATCATCCTGAGGCCTCCTGATGGGGTCAAATGGGCGCGAATTCCGCGGCGCGATGCCGACAATACCGCAGCAGCGCGCCGCTCGCCGGGGCTCAAGCCCGACGTTCGCGTTGCCGATGGTTCGATAGCCCGCGCGCGCAGCGCCCGAGCCTGCACCCACGCACCCCTGTCCACGCCCAGGTGATGACACTGAGCCAGGCCGCACCAGCACCCGGTTGGTACCCCGATCCCGCGGGGTCCGGTGGCGTGCGCTGGTGGGACGGAATGGGCTGGACCGAGCACGTGGCGCTCCCAGAGCCGGAGCCCGAGCCCGAGGAAGCCGAGGTCTACTACCTCGACGCTCCCAAGCTCGAAAAGCCCACGCTGGCCGACGACGGATTGCTGCATCCGCGATCCAAGGACCTCGTGTTCGAGGGATCGCCCCGCGGCGCGGTGGAGACGCCAGCGGAGCGCGCCAGGCTCACGGTGGAGAAGCTCATGGGCCTCGAGGGTGCGCAGCTCGCAGGCGCGGTGGCCGTCACGCTGCTGTGCTGGTTCACGGCGATCCAGTCGATCCTGCACCCGGGTGGCTACGGCACCGGTATCAAGCTCGGGCTGGGGGTGTCACTCGGGATCCTGATCCCGCTCTCGATCCGCATCCTCATGAAGGTGCAGGCACGAACGGCGTTCTGGTACCACTGGTGCGCGAGCCGCGGCTTCGAGCCGGGCGCTGCCGACAGTCCGGGCAAGATCCTCCCGGGCCTGCTCGATCGCTCGCCGCTCATCGGCGGGCTCTCCGACCGCACGTTCGAGCACGTCGCGCGCCGCAAGGTCGTGGGGCGCGAGACGATCGTCGGCAGCCTGCTGCGACGCGCCGAACTTCCCCCGGATGCCGAGTACGGCGAACAGCCGACGTTCTGGCGCATGGGCATCGCCGTGATGCCGATGCCCGAGGCTGCGGCCGCCCGCTGGAAGGGTGCCAGCATCCGCGCTGACCACTACGCCCAGCGCCCGATCCTGCTGCGCGCGATGATCGGCGGCCTCATCGCCCCCGGCTTCGCCGAGTGCCGCGCCCACCTGGCCACGAACCCCGAGCAGGACCCGCGGATGCTGCAGCTGCTCGTGGACACGCGAATGGACCAGTACCTGGCCGAGCGCCCGATGGACGTCGACATCATCGGCGACCTGCTCGTCGTCACCCGTGACGGCGCTCCCGACGCGATGGAGACGCTCGACGAGCTGGTCCGCGACACGCTGCTGCTGCACGAGCTGCTCGTCGCCGAGCACGAGCTGCCGGTCGTCGTCGAGGAGCCCAAGGTGGCGATGCCTCCCAGTGACGAGCCCGTGATCGACCTCACCCGCGAAGGCTGGGGCGAGGGCGACGACGTGCAGTACTACGAAGCGGCCTGACGTTCGGATTCGAACGCGCCGAGCGCATGGAGTCGCCGCACCACGCGCGCCGCTGCCGCCGGGCGAAGGTGGATCTCGTCGTAGAAGTCGGCTCCCGTGCCACCCCACCGGCTCAGCTTCGTGAGATCGATCGTGCGGAAGCGGTGCTCGTCATCGAGCGTGTCGAGCAGGGCGAGCACCTCGGCGCGCCGCGCGCTCCAGCCCGCGGGCCCGCAGCGTCGGATGCAGGCCGGATGCATCGCCGTGAGCACGATGACGGGCTCGACACCGCGCGCGTTCGCCAGCGCGAGCATCCGCTCGACCGCGAGCCGCGGCGCCGGATAGATGCGATCGAACCCGCCCGGCCGGTAGGACCGAACCCGGATCGCGATGCGGCGAGCGCGCAGCGCCGTGAGGTCGGCGCCGTCGGCCTCCAGCCGCGCGAGCTGCGAGTTGACCTGCCGACCATCGGCACGCTGGGTCTGCCGGTACGGCCGAGGCGAGGTGCGCTGGCGGGCGATCGCGTCGACGACGAGGGCGCGCGCGGCGCGCAACCAGTTCGTGCGACAGTCACCCTGATCGCCGCACGCGATGCGCACCAAGTCGATGCGGCGCTGGTAGTCGAGCACGCGCACCGTCGGGCGACGATTGTCGAATGCCTCCAGGTCGAGCATGACGACCAGGTGCGGGAGCGTGCCGCCGCTGCGCAGGTCGGCGAACTCCGTCATCGCCCGCAGCTCGCGGCCAGCGCCGCTCGACATGCCCGCGTTGTACGCCGAGCGACCGCTGACGCGTCGCACGACTACGGGGTCGAGCATCACCGCGCGCGACGAGCCGAGCAGCAGCACGTCGGGTGCGCCGCGATGGGTCCGCACCCATGCGTCGTAGCCGAGGAACTTCTGCGCGATGGTCGGGTTGTTGCCTTCGACGCGCTCGGTCGGGACGTCCGGCAGCGCCGTGGCACCGGCGACGGCCACCGGCGATGCGGTGAGCATCGACAAGGCAGCAGCGAGCATCGTGAGATAGGCGGCGATCCCCATGGGGGGGCGAGTGCCCGATTCCGGCTCGGACTAGACGAGGTCCGTCAGCGGCTCGGAACCCAGCGATCGTGAGTCGGCGCCAGCAAGCTCGCCCGCCCGCACCCGGAAGATGCCGGTCAGCGCGGGGCTCATCGCCGACACGACCGCGAGTGCGGCGCAGCCGATGCCGACCCACCAGAGCACCGCGTCGGTGCTCATGAACGTGGCGATCGCCGCGGCGGCGGCGACGCCGATCATCATGCCGACGAGCTGCGCGAACATGTCGAGCGACGCGACGCGCGCGAGCATGCGCTGCTCGATGCGCGACTGCTTCACCGACTCCCAGCCGGACGAGAACAGGCCCATCGCCGCGCCGATCGCCGCGAAGCCGGGGAGCGTCAGCAGCGGCTCGACGCCACTCGCCATGCCGATCGGGCCGAGCGCGCCGAGCACGAGCAGGATCCGCAGCGCATTCATCGTCTCGCCGACCGGTCGCACGAACGCCGTGACGCCGCCAATGATCATCCCGATCGCGGTGGCGGCTGACATCCACGCCCAGAGCATCGAGGCTGACATGCCGGCCGCGACGGCGTTGTCTTCGGCAGCCGCCGGGCCGACGACCTGGATCGGGCCGTAGCTGACGATCACGAAGGCGGTGATGAGCAGCAGCCCGTGCACGAGCCACAGGTGCGAGCTCACGACCAAGACCGCGGCCTTGATGTCGTCGACGCCGGTCGCGCCACCGGCGACGCGCGCGGCGGGTCGGGCCTCGACCGCGGCCGGCAGCCTGATCGCCGAGATGCAGAGCGCACACAGCAGGAACGTGAACGCGTCGACGACCATCACGGCGACCGGGCCGTTCGTGGCGACGATCCATCCGGCGATCGCGCCACCGACCACGATGCCCAGGCCGCGCAGTGCCTGGATCGATCCGTTGACCTTCTCGAGCTCCTCGGGTGGTGCGACCTCCGCCACGAACGACATCGTCGCGGGCTGGTGCAGCGCGGTCGCCGCGCCGAAGAGGATCGACCCGGGCAGCAGCCACCACCAGGACGCGCCGTCGTGCGCGACGATCGCGGCGCTCGAGAGCTGGATGATGCACCTGACGATGTCGGCGCCGACGAGCACGCGCCGCCGCGAGACCCGGTCCACGAGCACGCCCGCGGGCAGGATGCACGCGAAGATCGTCGCCACGCCCGCGAGCAGGATCACGCCGAGCGCTCCCGCCCCGCCGCCGACCGCGAACACGGCGAAGCCGATCGCGACCACGAACATGCCGTCACCGAGCAGCGACGCGCCGTTTCCTGCGATGAGCAGCGAGATGTTCCGGCGTACC
>JBBQUY010000097.1:0-10499 GCA_038212015.1 Gaiellales bacterium
AGCTCGTCGACCACGATCGCCGCCAGGTCGGCGAGCACGCTCTCGCCGTGTGGTGGGAGCTCTCGGGGCTTCTGGTCGATCACGCACAGCGTGCCGAGGTTGAACCCGTCCGTCGTCGTCAGCGGAACGCCAGCATAAAAACGAAGGCCGAACTCGCCTGCCACGAGCGGATTTACGAGCGTGCGCGGATCGATCTCCGCGTCGTCGACCACATAGGGACCGTCGGTGAGGATGGCCGAAGCGCAGAGGCCGGGCTCGCGCCCGATCTCCTGCACGCCGTCGAGGCCATGGGCGGACTTGAACCAGATTCGATCGGTGTCGACGATGGTGACGATGGCGATCGGCATGTCGAGCAGCGTGCTCGCGAGTCGAGTGACGCGATCGAAGGCGCCGTCGGGCGGCGTGTCGAGCACGTCATAGCGACGAACGGCCGCGAGGCGCTCCTGCTCGTTGGGGGGAAGGATGTCGACATCGGTCACGCAGTGTCCTCTCGGGAGGATCATCCGTCAGAAGGATCCTTGATGGTATGGAAACGGCCCCCGGGCGGGGGCCGTTTCCCACGTCTCGGTCGTGCCGCGGCTACGGCGTCTCTTCGTCCGTCGTCGTGTCCTCGTCGGTGCCGACCTCCGGCTCCTCGACGTCGGGCGTCGCTTCATCCGCTTCGTCGGCAGCCTCGTCGTCCGCGTCGCTCTCGTCGGCCTCTTCCTCGGGCTGCTCGGTCGTCGTGGAATTGTCGACGTCGACATCCGCATCGTCGTCGTCATCGCCGGCGAACAGCAGGAACAGCACGAGCACCAGCAACAGTACCGCGACGATCGCGGCCAGCATCGCGCCAAAGCCGCGACCCTCAGGATCGCCTGGCGGAACGGAGGAATCCTCGACAACGGTACGACGCATGACGGTCCTTTCGTGGGTGCGGAAATCGCGAGCAATGCTCGCGAAGTGGTATTGACGGAGGATGTCCGAACCGGAGGGCGCTAAACGCGGGTATGCCTAGCGGCGGCCGCGGTATCGCCCGCGCGGTCGCGGCTTCGACAGGTCCCCAAGTGCCGCCGCGCGAATCGCTCGCTCGCGCACCGGGGCGGGTTTTCGGTACCGAATCCGATTGACCATTGCGCGGCTGCCGCGCTTCCAGCGGCGCATGAGTCGACCCACAGGGGAGATGGCGGTGGACTGCGACAGGACCGTGATCACGCGCCACGGACCACCCTCGTGCTCGGGCGCTGCCACCAGCAGCGCGAGCTCATCGTCATCCAGTTCGCGCGACGTCCACCCGAATCCGGGGCGCAACGGCGCGGATGCCGCCCAGCGCGGCGCATCGAGCGACAGTCCTTCGGCATGCAATGCCCGGTCGATCGTCGCTGCGATCCACATCCGGAACTGGTGCGGATCCAGGTGCAGCTGCTCGACCCGCTCGTCGATGCGCTCGCGCGCGTGTCGCGTGAGCCGCACCGGGACCTTGTGCGTCCAGCCCGCCTTGAGCTGTACGCCCGACTTCACCACGTCGAACAGCAGCAGCGCTTCGGGCGCCGCGCCGACCGTCTCCACGAAATGCATCGAGTCGCGCAGTGCCTTGCCCGGCTGGGCGTGCTGCCACGCGGGCGGGATCTCACGCACGAGCCGCAGCTCGTCCGCGGCGTGCAGCAGCTCGTCGATCGCCCACCGCTCGAGCTCGGCGTCGCTGTCGAACCATGGAATCAGCGCACGCCGCGCAGACGCGGAGATGATGAGTTCGTCGTCGTCCACATGCCGGATGCTAGTCGGCGCGGTCGATGCGCTGTGATTTCAGCGGCTGACGTAGCCGCACTCGTCGCACGACTTGACGACGCGTACCGGCGCCTCGCGCGGCGACTGGCCGGGTGCCGAGAAGCCGACCTGCTCCGACACGAACAGGCCGCGCGCTCCACAGTTGGGGCACTGGTCGTCGAAGCGACGCGACGCTGCGCCACATGCCTCGCACGTCAGGCGACCGCCGGCGCCGTCCGGCATGAGGTCCATCGAGCCGCATGCAGGACAGAGCAGGAGACCGTCATCCATGCGGACGTTCGGCAGGTCAGCGGGCGGCGTGGACATGCACCCACACTAGCCGCTGGCGACCACCGAGCGTGCCGTGCGCAGGCACGCGAGCGTGGTAGCGTTCGCGATCATGCGAATTTCGAAGCCAAGCCCAGCGCTCATCATCTCCATCCTCGCGCTCATCATGTCGACGGCCGGCACGACGATCGCCGCCACGACGATCCTCGTGCCACGCGCGAGCGTCGGAGCCGCGCAGCTGCGAACGGGCTCGGTCGACGGCTGGAAGATCAGGGACCGCAGCATCACGATCCGCGACCTGGCATCCGCGACGACAGTCGCGCTCAAGCGGCCGGCCGGCGCGGCCGGTGGTGCGCTCGGCGGCAGCTACCCGAGTCCCACGATCGTCGACGGCGCGGTCGGAACGTCCACGATTGCCGATGGCGCCGTCACGTCGACGAAGCTTGCCGACGGCACGGTCACCGCGTCAAAGCTCGCGGTGGGCGCCGTCAGCGGTTCAAGCCTGCTCGACGGCTCGATCGGCGGATCCAAGATCATGAGCGGCTCCATCGACGCGACCGATCTGGTACCGAACGAGCCGTGGCATTCGATCGGTGAGCCGGGCGAAATTCCGTTCGCGACGTCCTGGGGATCGTCGTCGCTCGGGCTGTATCAGCGCGCGGGGTATCGAAAGGATCGCTTCGGGGTCGTGCACCTGCGCGGCGTCGCGTGGCGCGGAGGGGATTCAGTCACGGGTGGTCCGATGTTCACCCTGCCGGAAGGATACCGACCGCTCAAGCACCGCATGTTCGGCGTCTCGTCCTCGGCCGGCAAGGCCAGCGGGTTGGACGTCGAGAGCACGGGCGTCGTGTACGTCTACGGATCGGCCGACGACAACATGGTGTCGCTCGACGGCGTGTCGTTCGTCGCCGGCGAGTAGGCCCGTCTCGCGTCAGGCGGCGCGCGCGAGTCGGTACACGAGCTCATGCAGCGCGGAGGCTGCCTCGTCGTGCTCGTCGTGGAAATCCACGGGCGCGAATCCGAACGTCTCGCAGACCAGGTCGAGGAGGAACTCCTCGCGATGGTCGATCGCATGGTCGGCGCCCGCCAGCTCCGACAGCTCATGCACGAGCCGCGCGCCCATCGCCCGCCGATCGGCGTACTGCACGAGCTCCTCGAGCACGTCGTCCATGCGCGGTGGCGCGGAGGAGAGCTCGTCGAGCAGCGCCATGAGGCGCTCGTGGTCGCGCCGACCCTTCGCATGCCGGTCGACGAAGTGCACGAGCTGCTCGGCCTCGGGCTCGCGGAGCCGGTCATCCGCGTAGGCCATGGCGACGAGCAGCCGCAGCTGGACCGTCGTCATGTCGGCGTCGGCGCCATAGCGGACGTTGTCGATGAGGCGTTGCAGGTGACCGCGCATGACCGGGTCATCGGCAGATTCAGTCGGTTTCTTGACCGTTTGCCATCGGGGGCGTCTCGAATCTGCGGCCACGGCCGATGCGCAGCGGGCCGCGAACGTCGCGAGGATCGGGGACCGCATCCCCACGCTGGCGCACCTCGACGACGCCGTCGTCATGCAGGCGCGCGGCTACATGACGCACCAGGTCGAGACGGCGTCGCCACCGTCGGGCATCGACGACCCGTGCCGCATCGGTCGGGCAGATCGTCGCGGCGACTTCGCGTGTGCGCAGGAGCGCTCGAATCGCCGCTTCGGCGCGGGGCTCGAGCCCGTCATCGCTGAGCTGCTCCCACCAACGGGGACCGCGTTCACCGAGCGCGACCTTCGCGTCCTGTACTCGCGCTCGTGCCGCCTCGCGAGCCTGGGCGTCGGCTGCTCGGTTCGAGGCCGCAACCGCGCGCCGCGCATCCATGAGCTCATTCACGAGACGCTGGCGGGTCGCCACCGCGAGATGGGGATCGCTCGCTCGCCACCGTCGACCATCAATCTCGATATGCGTGGGCACGGACGTGTCGAGCATGCGCAGGAAATGCCCGATCGGGTGCGCATCAGTCCTGTCTCAGCGACTGTTCGATCAAGTGCCGGTGGCCGCGACCGACGTCGCAACCTGCGCGCGCTCGGTCGGGTGGATGCAGAGGAGTCGCTCAAGCGCCGCGGGCCAGTCATCGAGCAGCGCGCGAGCGCGAGCCGAGCCAGTGCGGTTCGCGTGCAGCTCGAGCAGTTCGCGCAGCTGCGCGACGTCACCCGCGTCGGGTTCGACGAGCTGGCCGGTCGGGGCGAGGCGTCGCTTCAGGCGTGCACGGTCGTCGAGCACCCACAGCGTGCCGCCTGACATGCCCGAGGCGACGTTGCGCCCGGGTGCGCCGAGCACGACGACCGTGCCTCCGGTCATGTATTCGCACAGGTGGTCGCCGGCGCCCTCGACGACCGAGTTGGCGCCGCTGTTGCGAACCGCGAAGCGTTCGCCGGCCGTCCCCGCTGCGAGCAGCACTCCGGAGGTCGCGCCGTACAGGCACGCGTTGCCGAGCAGCACGTGGCTGGCCGGGTCGGCCGCGCGAATGCTGTCGTCGGGAAAGCGCACGTCGATGCTGGCGCCCGCCAGGCCCTTGCCGACGAAGTCGTTGGCTTCGCCGACGAGTTCCAGACGCAGCCCGCGGATCCCGAACGCACCGAAGCTCTGTCCGGCGGTGCCGTCGAAGCGGAGATGGACCCGGTCGTGATCGAGGCCGTCGCGCTGGATGCGTTCGGCGATGTCGCCCGACAGTCGCGCGCCCACCGAGCGGTCCATGTTGGTGATCGTCGTCGACCACCGGATCGAATCGCTGCCGCTGGCGGTGGCGAGCACGGCCGGCCACAGCTCGACCGCTACGCGCGCGTCCAGTCCATCCTCGACGCCCGGGACGACGTTCGGTTCGCCGATGTGGCGGGTCGGCCAGGCGCTCGGCACGTCAGCGCGCGCAAGCAGTGCGTCCAGGTCGACCTCGCCCGGGCCGCCGGAGCCGGCAGGGGCTGGGCGCAGCAGCTCCACGTGTCCGACGACGTCCTCGAGGCGGCGCGCACCGAGCGCGGCGAGCAGTTCGCGCAGTTCCTCGGCGACGAGCAGCAGGTACGCGCCGACCTGGTCGGCGCGGCCGGGAAACAGCTCGCGAAGTTCGGCGCGCTGCGTGGCGATCCCGACCGGACACTGGTCGTTGTGGCAGGTGCGTGCCATCTTGCAGCCTTCGGCGACGAGCGCTGCGGTTCCGAACGAGAACTCATCCGCGCCCAGCAGCGCCGCGACGAGCACGTCCCGTCCAGTGCGCATGCCGCCATCGGCACGTAGGCGGACACGGCCGCGCAGGCGGTTGGCGACGAGCACCTGCTGGGTCTCGGCCAGGCCCCACTCCCACGGCATGCCCGCATGCTTGATCGATCCGAGCGGCGACGCGCCGGTCCCACCCGAGGCGCCGCTGATCACGATCACGTCCGCACGCGCCTTGGCGACGCCGGCGGCGATCGTGCCCACGCCGGCCTGGCTGACGAGCTTGACGCTCGAGCGGGCGCGCGGATTCACGCATGCCAGGTCGTGGATGAGCTGGGCGAGGTCCTCGATCGAGTAGATGTCGTGGTGGGGGGGTGGTGAGATGAGCGACACGCCGGCCTGGGTGTGTCGGATCCGTGCGATCTCCTCGGTGACCTTGTGTCCCGGCAGGTGGCCACCTTCGCCGGGCTTGGAGCCCTGGGCGATCTTGACCTGCAGTTCGCGCGCCGAGCGCAGGTAGGCAGGGGTGACGCCGAAGCGGCCGGAGGCGACCTGCTTGATCGCGCTGTTGCGATCGGTGCCGAACCGATCGGCATCCTCGCCGCCCTCGCCGGAGTTCGACCACGACCCGATCAGGTGCGCGGCCTGCGCGAGCGTCTCGTGCGCCTCGGCGCCGAGCGAGCCGTGCGACATGGCACCGGTCGAGAAGCGGCGCACGATCTCGCGTGCGGATTCGACCTCGTCGAGCGGCACCGGATGCGACCCTGCCGCCGGCGTGATCTCCAGCAGGTCGCGCAGGTCGATTGCCGGGCGGTTGCGCACGAGCGTGGAGAATTCACGATAGCGCGCGTGCGCTTCCTCGAACCCTGTGACGAGCGGATCGTCGACCTCGAGTGCGTGGTGGAGCGCCGCGACGACGTCGGGAGCGAAGCCGTGCAATTCCCCGCCGCGCTTGAACTTGTAGAAGCCGGGGCTCGGCAGCGGCGTCGCACCGGCGGCATCTGCAGCGACGTGCTCGGCGGCGTGTTCGGCTCGTGCCGCGACCTGCTCCGCCGCCCACGCGAAGCCGATGCTTCCTGGGCGTTGCTGCGTGTCGCCCAGGTGCACGCCGAGCTCCGGGGCGAGGCCGACGGCCTCGAACACGTACGCGCCGCGATATCCGTCGATGGTCGAGATGCCCATTCGGCTCATCGCGGTCCGGAGGCCGCCCTCGAGCGCGCGCACGAGTCGATCCTGTGCGGTGGCGCCGTCGATCTCCAGTCGCGAACGCGCGCCTTCTGCGAGGTCGTGTGCCGTGGCCAGCGCAAGCCATGGGCACACCGCGTCGACGCCGTGCCCGAACAGTGCCGCGATGTGATGCGGCTCGCGAGCCTCGCCGGTGTCGACGACCAGTCCGACGTGCGTTCGTAGTCCTGCGGTGACCAGATGCGAGTGGATCGCGGCCCCCACGAGCAGCGCCGGAAGCGGCGGTCGATCCGGCGTCGCCTCCCGGTCACTGACGATGAGCACGTGTGCGCCGCCGGTCACCGCACGTGCCGCGTCACTGCAGAGGGTCGCGAGCGCCGCATCGACGCTGTCGGCGTCGGGCGATGCGCTTGGCGCGAGCATCGCCAGCTCCACGATCCGGACCTCGCGGGTGGCGGCGACGTCACGAAGGCGGGCAAGCCCCGCGTCGGAGAGGAGCGGCGAGTGCAGGCGCAGCGTCACGTAGGAGTGCCCACGTCGGTCGAGCAGGCGCGGGCGCGGCCCGACCAGGGTGTCGAGCGACATCGTCGCGCGCTCGCGCAGTGGATCGATCGCCGGATTGGTGACTTCCGCAAATCCCTGTCGAACGAATCCGAACAGCGAGCGGGGCTGCGTGGCGAGCACCGCGAGCGGCGTGTCGTCACCCATCGACCCGACTGGCGGAACACCGCCCTGCACCATCGGGCGCAGCACGGCGGTGAGCTCCTCGCGCGTGTAGCCGAAGAGCGCATGTGCGGCGGTGCGGGGGAGCGCATCCGCGCTCGCGTGGTGTGCCTCAGCGGTGCTGGCCGACTCCACGTCGACCTGCTGCGCTGCGACGAGCACGCCCCATGGCTCCGCTGCGGCGAGTCGCTCGAGCACCTGATCGCCCGCACACACGGACTGGTCGGTGGTGTCGACCACCAGCATCTGTCCCGGTCCGAGTCGCCCGGAGAATACGATCCGTTCGGGATCGACCGGCACGGCGCCGGTCTCCGATGCGCACGCGACGAGCCCGTCGTCGGTTCGCAGCCAGCGCGCGGGACGCAGACCGTTGCGATCGAGGCAGCAGCCGACGAGCGATCCGTCGGTGAACGCGACCGCCGCGGGTCCGTCCCACGGCTCCGATGATGCCGACAACGCGCGCAGCAGGTCGCGAGCCGTGACGTCCACGTCCTGCTCGTGGTCCCATGCCGGCGGCAGCAGCATCGTCAGTGCCTCCGGCAGTGGGCGACCGCCGTGCTGCAGCAGCTGCACCGCGTCGTCGAGCATCGCCGAGTCCGAACCGTCGTCATCGACGACCGGGGCAAGCCAGGAGCCGTCGTCGTCGACACCCGTGCGTCCGGCAGGCCAGCCGAGGTCGGTGCCGCGTGCGCGCATCCAGGCGGCATTGCCGCGCACCGTGTTGATCTCGCCGTTGTGGGCGATCGTATGGCATGGCTGCGCGCGCTCCCACGCCGGGAAGGTGTTGGTGCTGTAGCGCTGGTGGAAGACCGCGAACCCGGATTCCACGCGCGGGTCGCTCAGGTCGGGAAACGCGCGCCGCAGCTGCGTTCCCACGACGAGTCCCTTGTAGACGATCGTCCGCGCCGACAGCGACGCGATGTACGGCATCGGCTGGCCCGTGCGTCCGCGACGCACGAGCGCGCGACGCAGGCGATACAGCAGCGCCTCGCCCATGTCGCCGACCACGCCCTCCGGCAGGGCGAGAACGATCTGCTCGATGACCGGCAACGTCTGGCGCGCAGCGGAACCGAGCGCCGATGGGTCGACCGGCACGGGCCGCCATCCGACGAGCTCGACGCCGAGCCGCGCCGCTTCCTCCTCGACCGCCGTTCGCGCGATCGCGCGCTGATCGGGATCCCGGTCCAAAAAGCACATGCCGGCTGCCGCGCGACCGGCTGCACGCGCCTCGCGGCACCCGGGAACCTCATCCTCGAGCAGCGCCCACGGGACCTGCAGCAGCACGCCTGCACCGTCGCCGGTGGGTTCGCCGTCCAGGTCACCGGCGTCCACGGCGCCGCGATGCGCGATGCGCGCGATCGCATCGAGCGCGAGGTCGACCACGCGACGTGATGGTCGACCATCCACTTCCGTGACGAACCCGGTACCGCATGCGTCGCGATCACGGCCCGTCCAGAGCGTGCCGCGGAGCGAATCGGGCGTTGTCAGTCGATCGTGCATGGAAGCATGTCAGTTCCCCGTCGACTGACATCCGAAAACGGGGCGAATGCGGCCAGTCTCCGCAGCAACTGAAGAAGTCTCGCGCGGCGCGACGCGCACGCGAGAAGTCGGGGGCGTTCCATGATCTTCGGAATTGCAATGCATCGAAGGTGCGATGACCGAACTACAGTGTTCGAACCTCTCGTCCGATGTCGTTCACGCCCGCAGTTTCACGCGGTCCCGCAACGAGGGCCGACGCACCACCCAAGGAGAGAGAACGTGCTCGTACGCGCCGGTAACGATGGTGAATGGCTCCAGCTTCAGCCGATTTCCGGGATCCCAAGTGGTGGGTTCCGGTCGCTGTGCGGCGCCGATGCGGCGAACCTGCTCGAACTCGACACCCCGATGCCGGTCGCGGCGTTCGGCCCCTGGCCGGCGGGAAGCCTGGCCGGCGTGGACGCCGTGTGCCTCACCCCGACCGGCGACATCGAACTGCTCGTCGGCACCTGGGGCGAAGAGCCGCGCGACACGCTGTGGCGCATGCTCGACGTCGCTGGCGCGCTGCGCGGCACCACGCTGGAAGCGTTCGCGTCGCACCTGACCGAGCTCGGCGGCGAGACGTCGGTGACCCGATGGCTGCACCAGCGAGTTGGTGGCGACGCTCCGAAGCTCGAGGCGCGACTGCGCCAGGTGCTGGAGTCGGGCGACTTCGGATTCGTGCTCGTCACACAGGGCGGCGCGGGCGACCTCGCGCAGCCGCTGCAGTTCGTTCAGCAGGGTTCGACCCGCATCCGCGTGTTCGAAGTCGAGGTGCTGCGCGCCGGCGACGTGCAGGCCATCGAGGGCATCGAAGTTCCGTTGGCCGCCGCCGAGAGCGCGCCGACCGCGCCGGTCGCTGCGGCGCCGGTCGCGGCCGAGCCGGCACGGCAGGCTCCGACGCTGACGGTAGTGCCCGAGCCGACGCCCCAGCTCGAGTCGGAGCCGGCTTCCCAGGTCGAGCGGACGTCCGTCGTCACGTCTCAGCCGGAGGCGATCGAGCCCGAGATCGCCGAACCTGTTGCCGAGCTCGAGGAGCCGGAGACATTCCTCGAGGAGCCCGAGCCTGAGGACATGCCCGCCGCTCCCGAGGATCCATCGGACGTCGACGCCTTCTTCCGCTCCGTCGATCGTCTTGATCACCGCACCTCCGCACACCTGCGTTGGCTGCACGATGCACTGCTGCGGCTGGTCGACGAAGCCGAGTACACCACCGACGGCGATCGCCAGTTCCTGACCGGCTGGATGCACGGAACGGAGCGTCTGCCGCTGTTCCTGCTCGACAGCCGCGGCCTGCTGCAGCTCGTGATCGCGTCGCTGCCCGAGCACGAGCAGCGCGAGTACGCCGACGAGGTGGCCGGCATGCTTCCCGAGACGAGCGGCAGCATGCTCCTGAAGGCCGGCTACGCCGACGTGGATGTGCCCGCGCATCTGGACGACCAGACCCTGCTCGAGTACCTCGTCGACAACCTCGTCGAAGCGCTCCCGGGCGGACGCGAGGCCTTCGGAACCGGCGTACCGGTCGAGCAGCCCGAAGCCGAAGCCGAAGCCGAGGCCGAGGCAGACGCTGACGCTGACTCCGCCACCCCACTGGTCGAGCATGCCGAAGTCGACGAAGTTCCGGAGGCCGAGGACGACTCGCCCGAGCCCGACGCCGAAGCCGAAGCGGATTCCACGGAGTCCTCGAGCGACGGCACAGACTTCTTCGATGGCGTGTCCGGCAACCACGATGCATCAGATGTCGAGACCGCCGTCGCGGGCCTCGGAGGTCGCCAGAACGAGCCCTCGTCACAGGTTGACGAGCCTGCCACAGAGACCGACGCGAGCGACGAGCCGGCGCGCGAATGGGCCGAACCGTCGACG
>JBBQUY010000098.1:0-10170 GCA_038212015.1 Gaiellales bacterium
GGCCTGCCCAAGCTGATGGCGCTCGAGCTGTTCAAGCCGTTCATCATGGCTCGCCTCGTCGAGCGCAAGAGCGTGCAGAACATCAAGGCCGCCAAGAAGATGGTCGAGAGCATGATCCCGGAGGTCTGGGACGTGCTCGAGGAGGTCATCTCCGAGCACCCGGTGCTGCTCAACCGCGCGCCCACGCTCCATCGCCTCGGCATCCAGGCGTTCGAGCCGAAGCTCGTGGAGGGCAAGGCGATCCAGGTCCATCCGCTCGTGTGCGTCGCGTTCAACGCGGACTTCGACGGCGACCAGATGGCAGTCCACCTGCCGCTCAGCGCCGAGGCGCAGGCTGAAGCCCGCATCCTCATGCTGAGCGCGCACAACATCCTGAGCCCCGCGCACGGCAACCCGCTCGCGATCCCCGGCCAGGACATGGTGCTCGGCCTGTACTACCTGACGTGGACGGGCGACGATCGCATCGGCTCGACCCTCGACGAACTGCTCAAGGGCGACAAGAAGGGCGAGAACCTGCCGCCGCGCTTCGGCAACGCCGAAGAGGTGCTCTATTCGCTCGACCACGGGCTGATCCAGCTGCGCGACACGGTCCTCTACCGGCTCGAGCGCCAGCGCGAGAACGAGCGCTGGACCGAGTGGGTCGTCACCACTGCAGGCCGTGTGGTGTTCCACGACGGCATCGATCGTCGGCTGCGTGAGGTGGTGGAGGTCTACGACAGCGCCGACCACCGTTTCATGAACGACACGCTGACGAAGAAGCAGATCACGCAGTACGTCAACGAGCTGATCGACCAGTGGGGCACCGGCATTGTCGCGATGCTGCTCGACACGATCAAGGACTTCGGCTTCGAGTTCGCCGAGAAGTCGAGTGCGACGGTCTCCAAGAACGACATCGTGATCCCCGAGAACAAGTGGGAGATCATCGAGGGCTACAACCAGAAGACCGACCTCATCCGCAAGCAGTACGAGCGTGGCCTCATCACCGAGAGCGAGCGCAAGGATCGCGTCGTGTCGCTCTGGGAGACGTGTACCGAGGAAGTCGCCACCGCGATGACCGACGTGCTCAACCTCACCCCCGAGAACCCGATCTTCATGATGGCGGATTCGGGAGCGCGAGGTTCGGCCAAGCAGCTCTCGCAGCTTGCCGGCATGCGCGGCCTCATGGCCAATCCGAAGGGCGAGACGATCGACCAGCCGATCCGCTCGAACTTCATGGAAGGCCTGTCCGTCCTCGAGTTCTTCTTCAGCACCCATGGTGCGCGAAAGGGACTCGCCGACACCGCACTGCGAACGGCGGACTCGGGATACCTGACCCGCCGACTGGTCGACGTCGCACAGGACGTGATCATTCGCGAGCGCGACTGCGGCACGTCCAACTACGTGACGCTGCCGCTCACCCGCGGCGACGGCATGGAGATCAACTTCCAGGCGCTCGGACGCGTGGTGGCCGAGCCGCTCGCCGACAAGAACGGCGAAGTGGTGGCCGAGGTCGGTGACGAGCTCACGCCCAAGGTCGTGCAGCAGGTCCTGGACAGCTACGCCGGCAAGACGCCGAAGGCGCCGCTTTCCGCGACGCTGCGCTCGGTGCTGTACTGCGAGGCACCGCACGGCATGTGCATGGCGTGCTACGGACGTTCGCTGGGCGACGGTCGTCTGAGCGAGCTGGGCGACGTCGCGGGGATCATCGCCGCGCAGTCGATCGGCGAGCCGGGCACGCAGCTCACGATGCGTACGTTCCATACGGGTGGCGTCGCCGGCGGCGACATCACGACGGGTCTCCCGCGTGTCGTGGAGATCTTCGAGGCGCGAAATCCGAAGGGTGCAGCCGAGCTGTTCGACCCCGAGGACGAGCTCGTCTCGGCGTACAAGGCCGGCGGCACCGTCAAGCTCGAGCCGCTCGAGCGCGGCACGCGCGTCACGATCGTCCCGACCAAGGCTCCCAAGGCCTGGAACGAGGAAGACACCTGGTCGATCGAGATCGAGCGCGGTCGTCGCATCATTGTCGAGGAAGGTCAGTCGATCGACATCGGCATGCCGCTCACGGAGGGCTCGCAGTACCCGGGGGACATCCTTCGGCTGCGTGGCGCGTACGAGACGGCGAAGTACCTGGTCGGCGAAGTGCAGCGCGTGTACACGTCGCAGGGCGTTGAGATCCACGACAAGCACATCGAACTCATCGTGCGTCAGATGCTCAAGAAGGTGCGAATCGTCAACGTCGGTTCGAGCGACTACCTCCCGGGCGAGCTCGCGGACGGCCACAAGGTCGCCATCGAGAACATCCGGCTCAAGAAGCTCAAGACCAAGGACGAGATCGAGTACGAGCCCGTCATCCT
The DNA here is from genome assembly GCA_038212015.1 of Gaiellales bacterium. Lineage (GTDB taxonomy): Bacteria > Actinomycetota > Thermoleophilia > Gaiellales > SKUG01 > JAGQUL01. Next base: position 2,334 of record JBBQUY010000098.1, read on the forward strand.
CGGCATCACGAAGGCGTCGCTCGCGACCGACTCCTTCCTCTCGGCGGCCTCCTTCCAGGAGACCACGAAGGTGCTCACGGACGCGGCGCTCGAGGGGCGACAGGACAACCTGGTCGGCCTCAAGGAGAACGTCATCATCGGCAAGCTCATCCCGGCTGCGACCGGCCTGAGCCGCTACCAGGACCTCACGTTCGGTCCTGCGGAGCGCCCGCGCACGTTCTACGAGGCAGAGCAGTTCCTGTCAGGCCTGGACCTCGGAACGACCGACGACGATCGCGTCGGCGTGTCGGTGCCGAATCCGGACTTCGACAACCCGTTCGGGCTCTAGTCAGTCACGCGACGGCCCCCGCGCCTGCGGGAGTCGCCGCCTCGGGGAGTGCGGCTGCCCGAGCACCATCCGGTGCTCAGGCTCGCCTACGGTGAAGCATCCATGCTTCACCGAACTTCCCTCGGCGGCGATTCATTCGGCGCGGGGGCCTCGTGTCTTCTTCGCCGTGGTGGGGTGTCAGCCGTCGTCGCCCGCGATGACGAGTGTTGATCAGCGGCACCTCCTCGTGCCGTTCATCATCACTCGTGCTGGTTCGCGATGGCGAGTGTTGATCAGTGGCATGTCCACGTGTCGTTCAGCATCATTCGCGGGGCTTCGTCGGGCGTGAACGATGCGCCGCGGCCGGCATCTGGCGCGCATGGCGCTACCATGCAGGCGTGGATCTGCAGCTGAGCGACCGATACGTGCGGGAACTGCCGGGTGACCCGGACGTGGAAGACCCGAGCCCGCGAACCGTCACTGGCGCCGCGTACTCGCTCGTCGACCCCACGCCGACCGAGGCGCCGCGCACGCTCGCATGGTCGCCCGAGCTCGTCGCACAGCTCGGCATGCCGGCCGACTGGCCGTCGACCGATGCCTTCGCACGGGTCTTCAGCGGCAACCAGGTGCCCGAAGGAGCCCGCCCGTTCGCGATGGCGTACGGCGGTCACCAGTTCGGCACCTGGGCGCGCCAGCTCGGCGACGGGCGGGCGATCGCGCTCGGCGAGCTCACGGACGTCGACGGGACCAGCCAGACGCTCCAGCTCAAGGGCGCGGGCCCGACGCCGTACTCGCGCTTCGCGGATGGTCGCGCGGTGCTGCGCTCGAGCGTGCGCGAGTTCCTGTGCAGCGAGGCGATGCACCATCTCGGCATCCCGACCACGCGCGCACTGTCACTCGTCGCGACCGGCGACGAGATCGTGCGCGACGTCATGTATGACGGCCACCCCGCGTTCGAGCCGGGCGCCGTCGTCTGCCGCGTCGCCCCGTCCTTCACGCGCTTCGGCACGTTCGAGCTCCCCGCGACGCGCAACGACACGGAGCTGCTGCGTGCGCTCGTGACGTACACGATCCGCCACGACTTTCCGCACCTGTGGCGCGACGACGCGCCCGTCGAGGAGCTCGTGCCCGCGTGGTTCGACGAAGTCGTCACGAGCACCGCCGACCTCGTCGTCGAGTGGATGCGTGTCGGGTTCGTGCACGGCGTGCTCAACACCGACAACATGTCGATCCTCGGCCTCACGATCGACTACGGCCCCTACGGCTGGCTCGAGGACTTCGATCCGCACTGGACGCCCAACACCACGGACGCCGAGGGGCGTCGCTACGCGTACGGGCGCCAGCCCGGGATCGTCGGCTGGAACCTCGTGCAGCTCGGCAACGCGCTCGTGCAGCTGACGCGCGATCCCGAGCCGCTGCAGGCCGCCGTCGAACGCTACGGCGCTCGCTACGGCGAGGGGTCCGAGTCGATGCTCGCAACTCGGCTCGGGTTCGGCGCGTCGCGCGGGGTCGAGGATGAGGCGCTCTGGGATCGCATGTTCACGGTGCTGCAGCAAACCGAGGTCGACCAGGTGATCTGGTTCCGGGAGCTGGCGCGCGTACCCACGTCCTCCGAGGCGAGCGACGACGAGCTGCTCGCACCGCTCTCAGGTGCGTGGTACCGGCCGGAGGAGCTGCGCGAGGACCTGCGCGCAGCATTCGTCGGCTGGCTGCGCGACTGGGCTGCGCGCGTTCGCGACACCGGCGTGGACGACGTCACCCGCATCGCGCGGATGGACGCCGTCAATCCGCGCTTCGTGCTGCGCAACTGGCTCGCACAGGAAGCGATCGACCTGGCCGAGAGCGGCGACGCGTCCGGCATCACCGAGCTGCTCGACGTGCTGCGCCGTCCCTACGACGAACAGCCCGGTCGCGAGCACTACGCCGAGCGCCGCCCAGAGTGGGCGCGCCACCGCGTGGGGTGTTCGATGCTCAGCTGCAGCTCGTAGCTGATCGGAGGCACCCTCGCCGGTGAACGGGGGGACCTGCGACGGCCTGCTGGTGAACCTGCGCGTCAGTGTCCGTGGGCGCGCGCGTGCCGGTCGATGGTCTGGCGAGTGTCGTCGCCGTCCCAAGCGGTCGGGAATTCCGAATCGGTGAGCGCGCCAGCGAATCGATCGAGGCTCGATCGGAGCATCCGGATGCCGGTGTCGCCGCCGTCTTCGGTGAGCGCATGCAGCAGTTGTGATGCCTGGTACGGGAGCGAGGAGGTCGGATCACCGTCATGGAAAAAGAGCGTGGACGGGAACATCGCCAGATCGGTGGCGACCATCTCGAAGTCGCGCGAAAGCTCGATCGCTGGCGTACCCGACAATGAGTCCGTGGCGAGCGCGAGCGAGATGTTGCGGGCAAGGGCGCGGCGCCGCACCAGCGGGGAATAGATCGACAGGATCCACGTCATACCGGCGGTCAACAGGACGAATCCGAAGACAGCCTGGAACGGAACGAGCAGTCTGGTGACGGTGGTCGATGGCACGATGTCGCCGTAGCCCAGCGTCGCGGTCCCGACGAAGGAAACATAGAAGGCGTCGATGACCGCAGCGCGGTTGGGGATACCCGGCCCATACGTGAAATGCGTTCGGATGACGGGCTCCAGCGCAAGCGTCCATCCAAGGACAAGCACGGCAAACCACGTGGCCAGGACGCACCCCACCGCGAGCGGACCGGCCACGGGACGCAGCGCTGATCGCTGGCCCGCCACGCTCCAGACCAGACGCGTCACGACCCGGGTCAGGGTGCCTGTGCCGTGTGGGTGCAGCAACTGGTGGAACAGGTCCCTGAGCACCACGAGGATGATCGCGACGCCAACGCCTATCTGGATCCAGCTGAATGCCGTCATGCCCGGAGGGCTACCCAGCGACCAAGTGTAGTACTCGAGGTGCGGGGCACCGGCCCCCGTACACGACGACCCAGGAGGTCACCATGACACTCACCATGACCCACGGCAGCGAGATGAAGGACTGCATCGACAACTGCGACGACTGTCACAGCATCTGTCTCGAGACGATCACGTGGTGTCTGGAGCAGGGCGGCGAGCATGCCTCGCCCGAGCACATCAAGCTGCTCCAGGACTGCGCCGAAATCTGTCAGACGAGCGCCAATTTCATGATCCGAAGCTCCAGGTTCCACTCGCTCACGTGCGGCGCATGCGCGGACGTGTGCCAGGAGTGCGCCGACCACTGCGAGCAGATGGGTGGCGGGGATCAGATGCAGGCATGTGCAGACGCATGCCGGCGGTGTGCGGAGACCTGCCGCTCGATGGCGGGCTGACCGGGCAGTCCTGAGTGCGGCGTCGCGCGCGTCAACAGCGCGTTGTCGACGCCGCGTCTCGGGGCGCCGCGAATGCGCCGGGGTGCGAGCACCGCCTACACTGTCGACATGGAATCCGCCGAGACCGCCGTCGATACCCGCGTCCAGCTCGAGGTGTGGAGCGACATTGCCTGCCCGTGGTGCTTCGTGGGGCGCCGCAACCTGGGCGTCGCGCTCGCCGACATCGAGGAACACGAGCGACCCGACGTGCACTGGCGCGCGTTCCAGCTCGATCCGACCGTCCCGGCCGAGGGCATCGACAGCGAGGCCTACTTCGCCGAGCGCTTCGGCGCCGACCTGCCGCGCTTCGAGGAATCGCGCGAGCGACTGACGGCGATGGGCGAGGAGCTCGGCATCGACTTTCGCTGGGACCGCCAGCGCGTGGTGCCCAACACGCACCTCGCGCATCGCGTGCTCGCCGCCGCCGAAGCGCACGGCGAGCGTGACGCGCTGCTCGATGCGTTCTTCAGCGCATACTTCGAGCGCGGGATCGACATCGGCTCGGTCGACGCACTGCGCGAACTCGTCGTCGAGCAGCTCGCCGACGAGGACCTCGCGCAGCTGCTCATGACAGCGGCGATCGAGGACGAGCGCATGACGCGCCGCGTCGACGAGGACATCGCCACCGCGCGCCAGCTCGACATCACCGGCGTGCCGTGCTTCGTCGCCGATCGCGCGATCGCCGTGCCCGGCGCGGTGCCGACGCCCGTGCTTGCGCAGCTGCTCGCGGAGGCCAGCGCGCGCCGCGACGCGGAGGATGAAGAGGCCGACGACGCCCCATCGCGCTGACATCAGGGCTCGCTTCGACGGGGTCGTCGTCGGAGGCGGCTGCGCCGGTGACCAGGCGACAACGGCGCTGGATCCTCGATTGATGCGCTGGTAGCGATGCGTGAGCAGGCAGCATGCGGCGATCGCTCGATGACGTCACCCGCTCGAGAAACGTGACGTTCATGCCCCCCACATGGCACGTCATGACGTGGATGCCGCCGGGGTGGCGCACGTTTTTCAACCGGAGGAAAACCGCACCGGACCCGTTTGCGTAGATGACGCTCGTTGGCCATCGCCCCGATTGGGCGTAACGATTCGCTGTTTGCGGATACCGAAGGAGTTCCATCGCATGAAGTACGTTCCCTCGCGACGCCTGATCGCCGGCGTCACGACCCTCGCGATCGCGGCCGGCATCGCCGGCGTCGCGACCAGCGGGCCCGCCCCCGACTCAGCCACTGCGTCGAGCCATCGCGAAGCACCGCTGATCGCGGAGGATCCGACGGCGGACAACACGGACCTGTACGCGTTCCGCGACAAGGGGAGCCCAGGCCGGATCAACATCATCTCCAACTGGAACCCGGCCGAGGACACGGCCGCCGGTCCGAACTACCACACGTTCTCGCCGACTGCGCGCTACTACATCAAGATCGACAACAACGGCGACGCGCGCCCGGACATCCAGTACCGTTTCGAGTTCAACAAGCCCGCGACGCTGCTGTTCCTGCGCAAGACGATCCAGACGTACAAGGTCACCAAGATCACGGGCCGCAAGTCGGTCACCACGACCGGCTTCCGGACGGCGCCGAACAACGTCGGGCCACGAACCAACAGCGCGAGTGGAGCAGGCGACTGCGATGCAGCGTGCTACCGCCGACAGGCCGATCGCGCGATCAAGGCGCTGCCGACCCGGGAGCGGATCTTCGCCGGACAGCGTGACGACGCGTTCTACGGGGACATCGGTGCGATCTTCGACAACCTTGCGTTCCGACGCGGAACGGGCATCACCGGAGGCGGCAAGGACTTCTTCGCCGGCTACGGAGTGCACTCGATCTCGATCCAGGTCCCGATCAGCCGCGTGACCCGCAAGGGCAAGCCCACGATCGGAATCTGGGCGACGACCGAGCGACAGAAGGTCCTCGTGAACCGACGAACCGGTCGAGCGTTCACGCGCTGGGTCCAGGTCTCGCGCATCGGGAACCCGCTGTTCAACGAGGTCATCGTTCCCACGACCGGCAAGGACGTCTGGAACGCGCGTGATCCGCACAACGATCGCGCGTACTTCCGTCACACGCAGAGGCCGATGCTTGCGGCCGCGATCAACCTGTTCTACCCGGGCGTGATCAATGCTCCCGAGCGGAACCGCAGCGACCTGAGCGCCATCTTCCTGACCGGACTGCCCAAGCTCAACTTCACGGGTTCGGTCAAGGCGGACATGCTCCGGCTCAACACCTCGATCGCGCCTGCCCAGAACGAGAACCGCATGTCGGTCCTTGCGGGCGACACGGCCGGTTGGCCGAACGGTCGACGCCTCGGCGACGACGTGATCGACATCGCCATCCAGGCGGTCGCCGGTGCGACGTTCACCCCCGCCAATCCCAACTCGGCGGCGCTCGGCGACGGCGTGGACGGCGACGACCGACCGCTCCTGGGCGAGTTCCCGTACCAGCAGGATCCGCGAAGCGGATTCGAGAACCCGAAGGGCGAGCTGAAGCCGTAATGCTTCGCACCGCTCGACGAAGACGAATGACGCTGCTCGCCAGCACCGCGCTTGTCGCGGTGCTGGCAGCAGCCCTTTTCGGCGGCGTCATCGCTCGAGGCGACCGGACCCCGGCGCAGGCAACGGCCCCGAGCGGTTCGGCTGCGGCGCGAGCGAAACTCGCCGAGCTCGGCATCGAGATCGGTGGCGAGACTTCGCTCGAGTCGCTCGAATCCGAAGCGGCCGAAAGCCAGAGCGGCGCCGTGTTCACCAAGCTCGGACTTGCGCACCTCGATGCTGTCGCGACAACGGGCGACGCCTCCGGGTACGCCCGTGCCGAGGCCGCGCTCAACCGGGCGGTCGAGCTTGACGCCACTTCCTATGACGCGCTCGTCGCCCTCGCGGCCCTGGCCGCGGCTCGACACGACTTTCCCACTGCGTTCGACCTGGCGACCAGGGCGGAGCGCCTCCAGCCGATGACGACGGACGCGCTCGGCGTCCTGGGTGACGCCCAACTGGAACTCGGTGATTTCGAAGCGGCGTTCGCGACGTTCGATCGAATGGTTGCGACGAAGCCGTCGCTCGCATCGTATTCGCGAGTGGCGTATGGCCGAGAGATCAAGGGCGATCGCGCCGGCGCAATCGAGGCAATGACCCTCGCCGTCGACGTCGGAGCTGGATCCGAGGAGCAGGCGTTCCCGCTCCTCCAGCGCGGCAACCTGTACTTCGCACTCGACCAGGTTGCGCTCGCCGAGCGCGACTACCGGGCCGCACTGGCGGTCGTCCCGGAGTACGCCGGAGCGCTGGGCGGGCTCGCCCGAATCGCATTTTCGAAGGGGCAGGTCGACAAGTCCGTCGAGCTGTACCAGCGGGCCATCGAATCGTCGCCCCTGCCCGAGCATCCGATGGAGCTGGCCAAGGTCCTGCGCGGTGCCGGACGAATGGACGAGGCCCGCGCCGCGGATGCACTTGTCGACGAGTTCGCCGACATCGAGCGTGCGAACGGTGCACTGCTCGACTTCGAGGTGGCCGTGCACGACCTCGACGAAGGTTCTGACCCGGCGGTAGCGCTCCGCACGATCGAAGACACCTGGAAGATTCGCAAAAGCATCGACACCCAGGACGCACTCGCCTGGGCGCTCGTCAAGGTCGGCCGCTGCGACGAAGCGCGACGCCACTCGATCGGCTCGCTGCGTTTCGGCACGAAATCAGGCACCAAGATGTTCCATCGGGCAGAGATCGAGCGCTGCCTCGGACGAACGGCCGAGGCCCGAACCTGGTACCGCAAGGCGCTCGCAGCCGAGCCCCACTTCTCGTCGCAGTACGTCGCACGAGCCCGAGCAGGCGCCGCAGCCTGACGCGTCGATGGTCCGCTAACCGCGTGCCACGAGCTCGGCGCGATCACGCAGCAGGATGCCGTAGCCTCGCACGACGTCCGGGACATGGAACCCTTCGCTGCCTTCCGGCAGGCCGGGACCGGAGTTGCCTTCGATGATCCTGCGCTGGCCGGGCGTGCCGATCAGGTCCCAGCCGGCGACGTCGCCATCCTTCGGAAGCCGGCGCGCCGCATCGAGGATCGCCTCGCGGTCGACCGCGTGCAGCTGGTCGAACTCGACCCGGTATGCAGACGCCCCCTGCGCGACGTTGTTGACGACCTGGTCCGGATCGCCGCCAACGCGTGCGTAGATCGCCGGTACCTCGATCGAGCCGTCGACATG
>JBBQUY010000099.1:0-9853 GCA_038212015.1 Gaiellales bacterium
TCGTGTTCGTCACACGCACCGAGACATAATTGACACCCTCAGCCATCGCCGTCCACGTCGACGCAAGCAACGCCCAATTCGTCACATACGACGTCCCACCGATCGCCGCCACCTGCGTCCACACCTGACGCTGCGTACCAGTCTGCCCCACCCCACTCCACACATTCGTCTCGAAGTTCGCAAGCGCGACACCATCCGAAAAATCAACGTCATAAACCCCTGAATTCGTGTTGCGCCACGTCAGGTCACCACTCTGGTTGTCAATGACACTCGGCAGGTTCGCGGTGGTGAACGACCACGTCGCGGTCCACGCGCTCGGCGCGCCCGGCGTGTCGGTGGCCATCGCACGCCACCAGTACGTCGTGCTGGAGGCGAGCGCGGCGCTGACTACCCACGTGCCGTTGCTGCCGCTGGAGACCACCGCGCTCGATCCCGAACGCACGATGCTCGCGCACGCCGAATCCGAGCACACCTGGAACGAGATCGCGCCGGTATGCGCATCTGCATCTGTGAAGCTCGCCGTCAACGTCGGCGCGAGCGCGACGCCGGTCGACGTGTTGGCCGGGCTGATCAGCGTCGGCGTCGACGGGGCACGGTGATACAAGACGCTGACGACGTTGGATGCTGCTGCTTCGTTGAGCGCGACATCCACGGCCTGGACCTTGTACCAGTGCGTGCCGAAGGCCGCCGCCGAGTCCGTGTACGCGCCGGTCGTCGGCGAGCCGTTCGTGGACACCTGGGTCCACGGGCCCGTCGCGGAAGTGCCGCGATACACACGGTAGTAGGCGACGCCGCTCGTCGCGTCGCTCACGGTCGTCCAGGTCAGGGCCGGCGCTACCAGTGTGGGGTTGGGCGCGGCGAGCGTGGTCACCGCCGGTGGCGCGACGAAATCCACGACGATGCCGTCGGAGCATGCGCTGCCCGACACGCGGCCGGCGTTGTCGCGCGTGCGCACGCACACGTAGTACGTGCTTCCACTCGTCAGCGTGAGCCCGGCTCGGGTCACTGTGGCGGGGCCCTGCGTAGTCCACGGCACGGTGGCCACGCCAGCACAGTCGGTGCCGGTAGCCGTTGTCGAGAAGCAGTAGTCATACCCGGCGATGCCGGACGTGCCTGCCGTTGCACCCGACCAGTTCGCAGACAATTGCGAAGCGGACGCCGACAGGTCAACGTCCGCGCCCGTCCCGTCGTTGCGTACCGTCGGGGCGGTCGGGAGCGTCGTGTCGATCGTCTGCCCGTTCGAACACGTCACCCCTGACACGTTGCCAGCGTTGTCACGCGTGCGCACGCACACGTAATAGGTGCCGCCGTTGGTGAGCGACAGTCCCGTCCGCGTGACGCTCGTGCCGGCTACTGGCGTAAACGCCGCCGTCGCCGTCGACGCACAATCAGCACCGGTCGACGATGTCGTGATGCAGTAGTCGTGATTCTGCACGCCCGACGCCGCGTCGGTGCCGGTCGGCCAGTTCGCCGACACTGACGTCGAGCTTGTATTCCACACGACATCAGCACCGGTACCATCGGCGACGCTCGCGGGCGCTGTCGGCAGCGTCGCATCGACGGTGATGCCATCCGCACACGTCATCGACAGTGAGACGTTCGCCTGGTTGTCCCACGTTCGCACGCACACGAAATACTGCGTACCGTCCACCAGCGTCAGGCCGGTTCGCGTCACGCTCGTCGCAAGCAGCGTGCTCGTCCAGCCCACCACCGGCGTGCCGCCACAGCTCGTCGTCGCCGAGATGCAGTACTCGTACCGATTCAGGTCACCCGCCACGACGGTGGACCAGTTCGCCGACAGCTGGCTCGTCGAGTTCGTCCAGTCGACATCCGCACCGGTGCCGTCATTGACGGCAGCAGGCGCTGGCGGCGGACCATCCACCGTGAAGGACTGCCACGCCGACCATGGGCCTTCGTTGCCAACGTTGTCTCGGCCTCGTGCGCGCCACCAGTACGTCACGCCGATCGCAAGCGACGGCGTCGTGAATGTACCATTCGCGCCGATCGCGATGCCACTCGCCGACGTGCCGCGGATCTCCGGGCGCGGCTGTGGGCACGCGGCGGTCGCGCAGACCTCGTAGCGGATCGTGCCGGTGTTGCCGACGTCGGGGTCGTTGAAGCGCGCGGTCAAGGCAGGCGTCTGATTGGACAGGCCACCGTTCGCTGGCGCGATCAGCGTGGGGGCGGAGGGCTTGTTGCCACTGGTGACGGTCGACGCATCGATGTCGACGTTGATCGCGGTGACGAACAGGTTGGCTGATGAGCCTCCGCCGGAGGTGTTGCCCGTCACGCGCACGTACATGCCGTCAAGGTCGGTCGCATACATCGTGAGACCGGCGAAACTGGCCGTGAACGTGGTCTCCGTCGTGGTCAGCGCGTGTGGGCCGGACGTGCCGATCAGGGAGTCGTCATAGCTGAACAGGTCGACCGCGACCGTCGATGCCTTTCCGCCGGTCTTCCATCCACGCACCTTCACCGACAGCTGTGAGACCGTTCGCATGCTCGACGGCGCATTGCTCAGCTCGTAGCCGTCCACGGCGGCGACCGGGTTCGACGCGGTTTCGATGCGGTCGGACTCGGGCTGGCCGGTCCCCGCGATGCAGGCGGTCGAGACGGCAGCGTCGACGTCTTCGTCGATGGCCAGGAATTCGTTCTCGAACGTCGTGGGAGCACCGGGGCACGCGGCTCCGCCGGTCTTGTCGTCGCGCCACCAGTCGTTGCTGCTGACGGCAACGTCGCGCGCATTGGGCGTCAATGGCGCTGCGATGGTGGTGAACGACCAGGTGCTTGTCCAGGCGCTGGTCGCACCGTGCTGGTCGGTCGCGCGAGCGCGCCACCAGTAGGTGGTGCTGGAACCAAGCGCGGGCGACACGTTCCATGAGCCGTTCGACCCGCTCGCGACACCTGACGCCGATGTCCCCGAACCCACGACGCTTGTGCAGGTCGCATCGCTGCAGACCTCGAACGAGAGGGTGCCTGTGTTGCCGTCTGGATCGCCGTGCGTCGCGGTCACCGCGGCGGTGACGGACACGCTCCCCGCGAGGTTCGCCGGACTCACCAAAACCGGCGTGTTCGGCACGCGATGGTAGACCGAGCTGGCGATGTTGCTCGTGGCGGCTTCGTTGCCAGCCTGGTCGACCGCCTGCACCCTGTACCAGTGGGTCTGTCCGACCGTCGCGGCCGAATCCGTGAAGGAGCCCGTCGTCGGAGCGCCGTTGGTCGACACCTGTGTCCACGGCCCCGTGCTCGAGGAGCCACGATAGACGCGGTAGTAGGCCACGCCGCTCGTGGCATCGGTGACGGTCGTCCACGAAAGGACAGGAGAGACGAGCGTCGGAGAGGTCGCGGAAAGCGTCGATACGGCCGGCGGAGCGACGGTGTCCTTGCGCACCTCGAACACGTCGACGGCGGTCGTGGTGAGCGGATTGGAGTTCGTCGCGCGGACCGAGACGTAATTGACGCCCTCGGCCATCGCGGTCCAGGTCGTGGCGAGCAGCGACCAGTTGGTCGTGTAGCTCAATCCGCTCAGCGTCGACACCTGGGTCCATGCCTGACGCTGCGTACCGGTCTGAGCCGCTCCACTCCAGACGTTCGTCTCGAAGTTCGTGAGACCGACCCCGTCCGAGAAGTCGACGTCGTAGGTGGCAGCGTTGGAGTTTCGCCACGTCAGGTCGCCGGGCTGGTTGTCGGTGATCGTCGGCGCGTTGTTCGTCGTGAACGACCGCGTCGCGGTCCAGCCGCCGATGCGCCCGATCGCGTCCGTCGAGCGCGCACGCCACCAGTACGTGGTGCTCGATCCGAGCGTCGGCGACACGACCCACGAGCCGTTCGCGGCGTTGGCGACGGCAGCGCTCGTGCCGGTGCGGATCGGGCTCGCGCATGTCGATTCGGAGCAGACTTCGAAGGCGATCGTTCCCATGTCGCCGTCTGCATCACCGTGCTGCGCCGTGAGTGTCGGAGCAAGCGGCTGTGCAGTCGCCGCCGCGGCTGGTGTCACGAGCGTCGTCGTCGGCGCGGTGACGTCGAGCACGGCGCCGTCGGAACACGCCGCCGTGGAGATGTTCCCTGCCGTGTCGCGAGTTCGAACGCACAGGTAATAGGTCGTGCCGTGCACGAGTGACAGCCCTGTCGCGTTTCCAGTCAGGAGCGTCGTCGTCGTCCAGGTCCGCTGTGCTCCGCTGGCGCAGTTCGTGCCGGACAAGGAGGTCGTGAAGCAGTAGTCGTAGTCGGCGAGCCCGGACCCCGCGCCGTCGCTTCCGGCGTTCCAGTTGCCGTCGAGCGTCGTCAGGCTCGTGACGATGTCGACGTCCGCGGCGGTGCCGTCGTTGCGGGTCGTCGGGACGATGGGCGCGGTGCGGTCGATGCGGACGCCGTCGGAGCAGAGGTGGCTCAACGACATGTTGCCCGCGTAATCCTCTGCGCGTACGCAGACGTAGTACATCGCGCCGTCGGTGAGCGTGATGCCGCTGACGGTGAACGTGGTGCCGCTGTAGGACGTCCACGTCTTGGTCGCGCCTGCTGCGCAGTCGGCGCCGCTGGACGACGTCGTCACGCACGCACTCGCTCCCCAGATGCCGGACAGGTCATCGGTCGCGGTGAAGTTGGCCGAGAGGCTCGAGCTGGCGTTTGACCAGTCGATGTCCGCACCGGTTCCGTCCGCGACGGCGGTCGGCGTGCCTGGTCGGACGACGTCGACGCGAAAGCGCGTACCGGTCGACTGCGTCCACAAGGACCATTCGTCCCCGTAGCCCCATCCCGATGGGCGGTTGCCGGAATCCATGGCGCAGGCGCGGTAGTTGTAGCTGCCGCCGTGCGTGAGCCCGGTCTCGGTTCGGGCGATCGTCACTGGCGTGAGCGATGTCGTGGCCACTGATGGCAGTGCGGCGCCGACGGTACATGCATCGGCTGCGCCGAGCGCGGTCGCCGTCGTCACGAATTGCCACCGGGGCGTGAGCGTGTCGGTCGCGTCCTGGTCGGCGACGCTGAACTCGACTGACACGTTGTCGGTGACGCCGCTCTTCGACCAGGTGGTCGAACCGTCGCTGCGCATGCTCGTTCCGTCGGCGTTCTTCTGGCTGAAGCCCCACGGTTTCCACGGCGCATACGGTGCGGAGCACGTCCCGACCTGGACGGCGGTCAACCGCACCTGCATGTCGCACACCCCGAGCTCGCCGAACTCGTTGTATCCGGATGCCCAGAGGGTCCCGTCAGAGCGCAGGAAATGGCTGGTGCTTCGACCGACGGCCATCGAGATCACCGTCTGGCCGCCGAAGACCTGCTGCAGGTAGTAGCAGCACGCTCCGCCGCCGTTGCCGAACTGTCCGTGCTCGTACATGCCGGCGCCCCAGACCGTGCCGTCGCTGCGCTTGACGAGGATGTGCTGCTGGTTCGTGCCCGCAATTTCGACGGCACCGGTGAACGGCACTCCCGCTGACGTCTGGCCCTGGACGAAGTAGATGCAGTCGCAGGGCTGGTCGGTCGGCACCTCGCCGTACCCGCGGAAACCCGCGGCCCAGACGGTCCCATCGGATTTGCGCACGATCGTCGAGAATGCGCCGACGGAGACCTCGACGGCGCCTGTGAGGGGAGCGCCGCCGAGCGCAAGCGCCTGTTCGGGGTAGTAGCGCGTCGTCGACTTGTCGGTACTGCCGATTCCCATCTTGCCGTTGACATTGCTGCCCCACAGCCAGACCTGGCCGTTGGACAGGGCGATCGCCAGGGCGTCCCACGTCCCGTTTCCCCCACCGTCGACCGCGTTCGTATACGGCACTCCGCCCGGCGTGGTCACCGCCGTGGGGTAGTTCGTGCATGGATTGGAGCCATTGCCGGTTTCGTCACCCGCGGCGAGCGCTCGTCCATCGCCGATGATGAACAACGACGTGTTGAAGGTGGCAGTGACATCGACGACGTTCGTCATCGGAACACCGGCGCTTTCCAGGACCTGGACCGCATACGGGGAGGCGGTGTAGTTGCCCTGGGCGAGCTGGCCACAGCCATTCGATCCCCAGGCCCACGCTGCTCCGCTGGTATCGATCGCGAGCGACATGCCGTCGCCAGCGGAGATCTCGCTGATGTTCGTCAGCGGAACGCCCGGCGACTTGAGGACCTGGACCGGGTATGGGACCTTGGTCGTCGTGGTGCCGTTGCCGAGCTGGCCGTTGGAATTGGCACCCATCCCCCATACGGTGCCGTCGGACTTGAGCCAGAGTGAGTGGCCGCGGCCGGCAGCGATGTCGGGGGCGGCGGCTGTGGCGAGCGGCGGCGCAGCCACCAGCAGGGCGAGCACGGCGAAAGCCGCCACCAGCAATCCACGCACGCGCACGCACGTAAGCGCGCGTGACTGGATGGGTGTGTTCGGGCTCCGGGTTTCCATGCGGCGAACGAGGAAGGAGCCCTGGCGGAGCACCCCCTGCAAGTGGACCATCGGGCGCGGGGGTCGCGGACTTTACAGAAAGACGATGATTCCTCGTTCGCAGCGAGACGCTTCGATGAGTGTACTGATGAGAATTCGGTCCTGATTTGACTTGTTTCCGCAATCGAGGTGGGTCGCGGATATGCTCGCGAGTGTGAGCGAACCGTCGATCGTCGTCGTCCTGGGCAACCGTCCGCAATTCATCAAGCACGCCGCGTTGGCGCGCGTGTGGGCCGAGCGTGCCGACGGGGTGCGCCAGGTGGTGGTCGATACCGGTCAGCACTACGACCATGCGCTTGCCGGCATCTTCATGGACGAGCTGGAGATGCCGACACCGGATTTCTCGCTCGGCGTGGGCTCCGGTACGCATGCGGAGCAGCTGGCGCGGATGCTCGAGCCGCTCGAGGAGATCCTGCTGCGCGAGAAGCCGGCATCGATCGTGCTCTATGGCGATACGAACTCGACGCTCGGCGGGGCGCTCGTGGCATCCAAGCTGCACGTGCCGATCGCGCACGTCGAGGCCGGGCTTCGATCGTTCGACATGCTCATGCCCGAGGAGGTGAATCGCGTGATGTGCGACCACGTCTCCAGCATGCTGTTCGCGCCCTCCGACGCCGCCGTCGCCAACCTCCAGCGCGAGGGCATCACGGGCGAGCGCGTGCACCGCACCGGTGACGTGATGGCCGACATCGCGCTCGCGGTGGCGCCTGCCGCCGATGCACGGCTCGAGGTGATCGCCGCGACGCTCGCCGCGCGCGGGATCGAGCTGCCCGACGCGGGTCACTTCGGCGTGGTGACGATCCACCGCGCCTCCAACACCGAGCCGGATGCGCTGCGCGAGGTGATCGAGTGCCTGACGGCAGCGGCCGAGCACCTGCCGCTCGTGTTCCCGGTGCATCCGCGCACCGAAGCTGCCGCCACCCATGCCGGCCTGCATCTGGACCTGGCCGAGATTCCCGGGCTGATCATGCTGCCGCCGCTCGGCTACCTGGACATGACGGCCCTGCTGCGCGCCGCGCGCGTGGCGATCACCGACTCGGGCGGCCTGCAGAAGGAAGCGTACGTGCACGGCACGCCGTGCATCACGATGCGCGACCGCACCGAGTGGGTCGAGACCGTCGACAGCGGCTGGAACGCCTGCGTCGGCACCGACGCCGAGGAGCTCGTGCGCGTGCTGGAGCTGCACCACGCGTCGTTCGGCAACGAACCGTGGTACCAGGAGCGGCCAGACCTGTACGGAGACGGCACCGCCGCCGAGCAGATCCTCGACGTGCTCGTCCGGCACGCGTCGTTCAGCCCGTACTGACGTCGCGAGCGCGTCAGCTCATCCGCGCGTCAGGTGCCGCGGGTGACTGCAGCGAACACCTCGTCGGGCGTCATCGCCTCGATGAGCGCCAGGTCCGCAATCCCGCGCACCTTCGCCTCGGCCTCGCGAAACAGCGATCCGGCAGCGCCGATCGCAACTGCGTCCTCGACGACGGTGCCGCCCCGGACGAGGTCGTCATCCACTGCCACGCCGTCACGCAGCGCCATGCGGCCCGACGCGATGTGGTTGAGCGCCTGCTTGGCGAGCTGCAGACCGTCGTCGCCACCGTCGAGCATGGCGATGCGCGGCGCGAGCTGCTCGAGCGCGAGGGCTGCGTTGCCCGAATCCGTGAAGGCGGCGCGCAGCTCGAACTCGCGTGACATCTGGGGGATGTACTCCCCGTCTGCGAAGTAGGCGGCACGCTTGGCCGAACCTGCGACCTCGAGCAGCTGGTCGACGAGGGCGCGCTCATAGTCGGCGCCGGACGCTGCAATCCCGTTCATATCCCGTATCCCCTGTGCGGGCGGCGCGCCTGCAGGCGCCGCGGTAGTCGCACATCGATGTATCGATTCGAAGCGGGGGTTCGTTGCACGGTATCGAATAGACTTCGGAGACGATGACCGCGACCACCATGAGCCATTCCGTGCCGGACGACGCGCTGCCCGAGACCTTCCGCCCCGATGTTGCGATCGTCGGGCTCGGCTACGTGGGGCTGCCGCTGGCGATGACGTTCGCCGATGGCGGTGCGACGGTGCTCGGCATCGACGTGGATCCGTCCAAGCCGGTGCTGACGCGCAACGGCACGAGCTGGATCGAGGACGTGCCGAGCGAGCACGTCGCCGCGCACGTGGAAGCGGGTCGCTTCGCGGCAACCACCGACTTCTCGCATCTGTCGAAGGCCGACGCGGTGATCATCGCGGTGCCGACGCCGCTCAACCGCAACCGCGAGCCCGACCTGGCGCTCGTGGAGTCCGCCACGCGCTCGATCGCGCCGTACCTGCAGCCGGGTCAGCTGGTGGTGCTCGAGTCCACGACGTGGCCGGGCACGACGCGCGAGATCCTGCAGCCGATCCTCGAGCAGGGCGCCCCCGACGGCACGCCGCGCGAGGTCGGCGTCGACTTTCACCTGGCGTACTCACCCGAGCGCGTGGACCCGGGCAATCCCACGTGGAACACCAAGAACACGCCGAAGGTCGTGGGCGGCATCACGGCGGCCTGCACCGAGAAGGCGACGGCGCTGTACGCGCGCGCCGTGGACTCCGTGCACGCGGTGAGCGCGCCGGAGGCGGCGGAGCTGGAGAAGCTGTTCGAGAACATCTTCCGCAACGTCAACATCGCGCTCGTGAACGAGCTCGCGATGCTCTGCGATCGCATGGGCATCGACGTGTGGGAGGTCATCGACGCGGCCGCCACCAAGCCCTTCGGGTTCATGAAGTTCACCCCCGGCCCCGGCCTGGGCGGACACTGCATCCCGATCGACCCGTTCTACCTCGCATGGAAGGCCCGCGAGTACGACTTCTCCACCGAGTTCATCGAGCTCGCGGGCAAGATCAACTCGAACATGCCGTACCACTGCGTCAGGAAGCTGCGCAAGGCGCTCGACGCGCACGGCAAGGGCCTGCGCGGCGCGAAGGTGCTCATGGTGGGCGTGGCGTACAAGAAGGACATCGCCGACTACCGCGAGAGCTCCGCGATCAAGATCCTCGAGCTGCTGCAGAAGCGCGGCGTCGAGGTGACGTATCA
Organism: Gaiellales bacterium; assembly: GCA_038212015.1. Lineage (GTDB taxonomy): Bacteria > Actinomycetota > Thermoleophilia > Gaiellales > SKUG01 > JAGQUL01. Next base: position 9,462 of record JBBQUY010000099.1, read on the forward strand.
CGACCCGTTCGTGCCGCAGATCGAGAACGGGCACGGCGTCGACGCACCGGCGGCTCCCGCCGACCGCTCGGTCGAGCTGACCGACGAGGTACTCGCCGACGCGGACGCGGTGATGGTGGTCACCAACCACTCGGAGATCGACTGGGCTCGCGTGCTCGAGCGCTCGAAGGTCGTCATCGACTATCGCAACGTCTACGCGGGCGTGCCGCGCAGCGAATCGCTCTGGAAGCTCTAGGAGGAGCAGCACATGTCAGTCACCGTCGGACTCGTCGGCCTGGGCTATTGGGGCCCCAATCTTGCGCGCAACCTGCAGCGCTCGCCGAACTGCGACCTGAAGTGGCTGTGCGACCTGTCCACCGACCTGCACGAGAAGCATCGCGCGGGCTTTCCGA
>JBBQUY010000100.1:0-9586 GCA_038212015.1 Gaiellales bacterium
GGATCCGGGGGGGGTCCCGGTGCCTTCCGCGCACACCTGCGGCCAAACCGCAGCATGCGCAGTGAGAAAGGTCCACGTGACATGAACGACCACGTCCAACACGGCGACGGGCAGTGGACGTGCCCGATGCATCCGGAGATCGTGCGGGACGCTCCCGGCAGCTGCCCGATCTGCGGGATGGCGCTCGAGCCGATCCTGGCCACGGGCAACGAGGACGATGGCGGCGAGCTGGCGGACATGACTCGCCGGTTCTGGGTGAGCGCCCTGTTCACCATTCCGCTGCTGCTGCTTGCGATGGGTGAAGTCATCGTGGGGGATTCCGTGTCGGACCTGTTCGGCGAGTCGCTGAACGTGGCGATGCTGGTGCTCGGCACCCCGCCGATCCTGTGGGGGGGATGGCCGTTCTTCGTGCGTGCGGTGGCGTCCGTGCGCCACCGCAGCCTGAACATGTTCACGCTCATCGGACTGGGAGTGGCGGTCTCGTACGTGTACAGCGTGGTCGCCACCGTGGCGCCCGAGCTGTTTCCGGATTCATTTCGCAACGAGCATGGCATGGTCGGCGTCTACTTCGAGGTTGCCGCCGCGATCGTGACGCTGGTGCTGCTGGGCCAGGTCATCGAACTTCGCGCACGCAGCCGTACAGGCGCGGCGGTGAAGGCGCTGCTCGAGCTGGCACCTGCGACCGCGATCCGCGTGCGCGATGGACAGGACGAGGAGGTCTCGCTCGACCAGGTCGCGGTCGGTGACACGCTCAAGGTCCGACCCGGAGCGAAGGTTCCTGTCGACGGCGAGGTGATCGACGGGCGCAGCTCGGTCGACGAGTCGATGATCACCGGCGAGCCGATCCCGGCGACGAAGCGAGCTGGCGACACCGTCATCGGCGCCACGATCAACGGCACGGGCGTGCTGACGATGCGTGCCGACAAGGTGGGCTCCGACACGCTCCTCTCGCAGATCGTGCACATGGTCGCCGACGCCCAGCGCAGCCGAGCGCCGATCCAGAAGCTCGCGGACAGCGTATCCGCGTGGTTCGTTCCGATGGTCATCGTCGTCGCGCTCGTGTCGGCAGCGGCGTGGGCACTTGTCGGACCCGATCCAAAGGCGGCGCATGCCCTGCTCGTGGCCGTCTCGGTGCTGATCATCGCCTGCCCGTGCGCGCTCGGCCTCGCGACTCCGATGTCGATCACGGTGGCGATGGGCAAGGGCGCAGGGCTCGGCGTGCTCTTCAGGAACGCCGAGTCCGTGGAACTGCTTCGCGCGATCGACACGCTCGTCGTCGACAAGACGGGGACGCTCACCGAGGGCAGGCCGAGCCTGCAGGAGGTCGTGCCCGCCGAAGGATTTGGAGCCGACGACGTGCTGGCGGCAGCGAGCGCGGTGGAGCGCAGCAGTGAGCATCCGCTCGCGCAGGCGATCGTCAGTGGCGCTACCGATCGCGGCATCGAACCCGGAACCGCGCAGGACTTCGAATCCGTGACGGGCAAGGGCGTCACGGCGACCGTGGATGGGCGCGGCGTCGCGCTCGGCAACGTGGCGCTCATGCAGCAGGTCGGCGCCGACATCGGTTCGCTCGCCGCCGCTGCGGACGAGCTGCGAACCCAGGGGCATACCGCGATGTTCGTGGCGATCGATGGAATGCCAGCCGGCGTGATCAGCGTCGCGGACGCGATCAAGGAATCCACGGGAGAGGCGATCGTCGCCCTGCACGAGCAGGGAGTGCGCGTGATCATGCTGACAGGCGACAACGCGATCACCGCGGGCGCCGTCGCACGACGGGTCGGCATCGACGACGTCCATGCCGACGTGCTTCCCGACCAGAAGGCGAACATCGTCAGACAGCTTCAGGCTGACGGTCATCGCGTCGCGATGGCGGGCGACGGCATCAACGACGCGCCTGCGCTGGCGCAGGCCGATGTCGGCATCGCGATGGGCACCGGTACCGACATCGCCATGGAAAGCGCCGGGGTGACGCTCGTGAAGGGTGATCTGCGCGGCATTGCCCGTGCGATCCGCCTCAGTCACGCGACGATGCGCAACATCCGCCAGAACCTGTTCTTCGCCTTCGGCTACAACACGCTCGGGATCCCGATCGCAGCTGGGTTGGCGTATCCGTTCACCGGGATGTTGCTGAGCCCGATGATCGCGGCCGCGGCGATGAGCTTCAGCAGCGTGTCGGTGATCGCCAACGCGCTGCGGCTGCGCACCGTGCGCATCTGAGGCGAGATCCGGCCGTCGACGTGCGGCTTATCCGCAGCGACACACGTGGCTTTCGCTGACCGCCGGTGGCCGTGCGTGATCGATGATGGAGACATGGCGACCGTCGTGGTGATCGAAGACGATGCCTCCGTGCAGGAGGTCCTGTCCGCGTACCTCGAACGCGATGGCCACTGCGTGCACGTCGCGTCCGATGCCCGGAGCGGGCGCCTGCTGGCCGAGCGGCTCCACCCGTCACTCGTGGTGCTCGACGTGGGGCTGCCGGACGGGTCGGGACTCGACCTGTGCCGGGCACTGCGGTCACGGTCGGACCTCGCCGTGCTGATGCTCACCGCCCGTGCGACGGAGGATGACGTCATCGACGGCCTCGCTGCCGGCGCCGACGACTACGTCACCAAGCCGTTCAGTCCCCGCGAACTCGTTGCACGCGCGAACGCTGCGCTGCGACGAGCGGGCGCACCGGACGCTCCGATGACGAGCCGGATCGCGGTCGGCGACGGATCGCTCGAGATTGACACGGTGCATGGGCTCGTCTCGCTGGCCGGAACGCCGATCGACCTGACCGCGGCGCAGCTGCGGCTGCTGCTCGCGCTCGCACGGTATCCAGGTCGCGTCTACTCGCGCGAGGAGCTGCTCGAGGCGGTGGCAGGTTCGATGTACGGGCGCGACGATGCGCGAGTGATCGACGCGCACGTCAAGAACCTTCGGCGGCGTATCGAGCCGGATCCGCGTCGACCGCGATACGTGGAAACGGTGCACGGGATGGGCTATCGCCTCGCTCGGGACGCGTCCTGATGCGCACGCCCTGGTCGATTCGGGTGCAGCTGACCGCGGCGATGGTCGCGATTGCCGTCCTTGCGACCGCGACGTCGATGCTCATCGCCAATCGCAGCCTGCATGACCACCTCGATGCGATGGTCACGCCCGGTGGCAGTGCGACCAAGGCACAGGATGATCGCGAGGCTGTCGCCGCCAGGCTCGATCGCCAGCACGCGGTCGCTGGTGGTGCCGCCGTGGCATTCGCGATCGCCGTGGCGCTGCTGCTGGGTCAGCGCCTCAGCGCGCCGCTCAACCGCCTTTCCGCAGCCGCGGCTCGCCTCGCGTCGGGCGACCTGCAGGTCGAGGTGCCACGCGCTGGGCCGAGCGAGCTGCGCAGGCTTGCCGAGGACTTCGACCAGCTACGGATCGGACTCGCGCAGGAAGACCGTCTGCGCCGGCAGGGCTTCGCCGAGCTCGCGCATGAGCTCCGAACCCCGGTCACCAACATCCGCGCCAGACTGGAAGCCGCACAGGATGGCGTGATTCCGATCGAACAAGGCCTTCCCGTGATGTGCAGCGAGGTCGAACGGCTCGGCCGGCTGCTCGACGAGCTGAGCCTGCTGGCTGATCTGGAGAACCCGACCTCGCAGCGCGAGCTGGCATCCGTCGATCTGTCGACGATCGTCCACAGGCAGGCGAGCATCGCTCAGGCGCGCCTTGCCACGCATGGACTTGATGTGGAGATCGACACGGATGCGTCGGTCCGGGCCGTGGGCGAACCCCATCGGCTTGAGCAGGTGGTCTGCAATCTGCTGTCCAACGCGATCGCGTACTCCGAACCCGGCGGCACCGTGACGCTGCGTGTCGGGCGCGAGGATGAGCACGCGGTGCTGGCGATCGTGGACGAGGGCATGGGCATCACCGATGCCGACCTGCCGTACGTGACGCGTCGGTTCTGGCGCGGGCACGCAGCTCGCCGTCGAGCGGGCGACGGATCCGGCGTCGGCCTCGCCGTCGTCGACGAGATCGTGCGCTCACACCACGGTGAGCTGCGGCTGACGTCCACCCCGGGCTCCGGAACGACCGTACACGTGCTGCTGCCGCTCGAACCGGAACACTGACCGATCACGCCGCACGAAGGCGCACGCGTTCCCCCGGGAGCAGGCACGGCACATCATGCATGCGATGGTCGTGCTGCACGCGAACGGTCTCGCCGTCCGCCATCCGGATGTCGTTTCGGCAGTGCGACACGCCCTGTGCGTCGGGCGCGCAGTTCTCGTCGGTCACGACCACGCCGCTGGTCTCCGACGCAGGCGGGCGGGCACCGCGCTCATAGCCGACGGTGAGCGTTCCATCTTCGGCTCCGAGCTTTGGCTTCGCTGCGACGATCACCGTGCGCTCGCCCGCAGCGTGCCCCGAATGCGCGGATGCATCGAGGTCCGAGGGTTTCGTCGTCGCTGCGGGTGTCACGCGGGCGCTGCGGCTGTCCGCGCCGCCGAACGTCGCGACTGCGCTGCCCAGCAGCAGCAACGCACCGATCAGGATCACGAAGCGCTTCATCAGTGTGCTCCTCCGTCGTGTCCGTGTTCGTCGGTGTCAGCCATCTTCCTGGCCGGCACCTTGGCGTCGATCATCATGTCGGGACGGGCACCGACCGGGATTCGCGACCGAGAGAACGAGATGCCGTTGGGCATGTCGCCGACCTTCACCCGGGACACCACCTCCAGGCTGCGCAGGTCCACGATCGCGACGTCGTCGTCGTACATGTTGGTGACGAACGCGAACCGACTGCCGGGATCGGCAGCAACGCCGTGTGCCCCGCGACCTGTGCGCACGGTGCCGACGAGCCGCATCGTCGCCGTGTCGTAGATCGACACGGTGTCGGATGGACGGTCCTCGGTCCCCTGGTTGGCGACGAGCAGGCGTGCGCCGTCGGCGGTGACGTAGGTCTGTGCCGGACCGTCGCCGGTGGGCCGCTTCGCAATGACGCGGCGGGTGGCGACGTCGATCTTCGCGACTTCGTCGTCGCCGTTGAGCGACACGTACGCCGAGCCGGCTCGGTCGAATGCGACCTGGACAGGCGCTTCACCGACGGCGATCGTTGCGGCAGGTCGCATGCGCTGCAGGTCGATGAGCGTGACTGAGCCGCCCTTCATGTTGGCGACCATGAGCATTCGGCCGTCCGGCGCGATGCGCATGCCATGCGGATACGCGCCGACCGGGATCGTCGCGATCGGCTGCATGCCTTTCAGGCTGAAGGCCGTGACGGTGTCGTCTCCGGAGTTGGAGACGAACGCCCGGTTGCCGGCGCGATCCAGCACGACGTGCGCGGGGTGCTTTCCGGTCGCGGCCAGTCCGGTGAGCTGCCGATCTTCGGCACCGATGCCGACGAGGCTGGAGTCGTGGCCGCTGACCGCCCAGACGGAGCCCCCGTCGTCGGATACCTGCACGTTGTGCGGCCCCGCGATTCCCTGGACCGTGTTCACGACGCGGCCGCTCGCGGTGTCGATCGCCGAGAGGCTGTTACCTGCTTCGTTGGCGACCCAGATCGTGCCGCTCAGCTTGATCGGGCGCGCCTCGTCGTTTCGCACGGCGCTTGCCTGGGCGCCGTTCTGGGAGCCGCGCGCGGCCGGCGTGGCGTCGTCTCGCATGAAGGCGGCGCCGGCGAGGCCGACTGCTGCGGCCGTGAAGGCGAGCGCGACCGCGCTGGTTCGGGTGATTCGCATGTCCGGATCTCCTGTGGGATCGAGCCTGGCACGTCGGTGCCGTCACCCGATCGTCGAACACATCTGTGAACGAGCTGTGAACGCAGCGGGAGATGCGTGATCGCAAGGCTTACGGCCGCGGGGCAAGCCGCGGAGCGAGCCGTTCGATCACGTCGGCTGCTCGTTCGTCGTTCGGTTCGCTGCGATCTCGCAGTCGGCGGGCGATGTCGACTCGTTGTTCGACGCTGCCCGTGCCAGCCTTGAACTTCGCCTGTCGCGACTGGATGGCGATCTGCACCGTGCCGAGTCGCCGCAGCTGTGGCCCGTACATGTCGTCGTCTGCCACCGGCTGGTACTGCGGACCGTGCCCGTACGCGTCCATCAAGCGGACGAGGGCCGCCGCCACGTCGCTCGGTTCGGTGGACAGGGTTGCGTGCCCGTGGAGCAGGACCGCCTGGAACTGCAGCGTCGACTGCGACCCGTCCACCGGGTCGATCCATTCGTGCGGCGTGAAGGCCAGGAAGTCGGAGACGAGCAGCGTGACGTTCGGATTCGCCGCTGCTGCCTGAAAGGTTGCGTCCGCCTGGACGCAGTGCAGCTCCACCGTGTCGTCGTCGAGGAACACGAACGGCAGGATGCTCGCCTGTGGAGCCTCGCCCGGCGCCGTGGCGATCAGCGTGGCGTGCTGCTGGGAGCGAACGAACTCCTCGGCGAGCGCTGGATCGTCAGGTCGGTACTTGCGGGAGTCGAACATGCGCTAGTTCGTCCACCAGTCGCGCTGGCCTTCGACGTCGCCGCGCCGATCGTCGCCGAGGCTGGGCGCTCCGGTCACGATGATCTCGAGGCCGTCGGGTCCGGCCTCGTAGCCTCGCCACGTGCCGGGCGGAACGCGGACCGCGTCCCATTCCCTGAGCTCGACGATTTCGTCGTCCAGCTTCATGCGACCACTTCCGCGCACCACGACGTATACCTCTTCCTGCACCGCGTGCGTGTGTCCGTACGGGAACCGGTAATCGGGTGGGACCCGTTGGTAGCACAGGCCCGACTGCTCGAGCTCGAGGGCGTCGGTGGCGAGACGAAATTCCAGGTCGGGCGCACCGTCGAACCGCGCGCCGACGTCTTCCAGGTCGCGCTTGAGGTTCGTGTGCGAGAAGGGCATGGGCGCGACCCTATCGAGCCGCCCCGGTCACGCGATGAACACGGCGATGATCCCGGCGTAGATCACGAGCAGTCCGCCGCCCTCCCAGCGGTGCAGCCGTCGTCCGGTCCACATCGTTGCTGCAGCCACCAGCATGATCACGACCATGATGGCGGCGCTCGATGCTGCGAGGTCGTTGCCATCGGCGCTGGCGGGATCGATCAGCAGCGCGATCCCGGAGATGGCGAGGCTGTTGAACAGGTTGCTGCCGAGCAGGTTGCCGATCACCAGCTCGGTCTCCCCCTGACGCGCAGCCTGGACCGAAGTGACGAGCTCAGGCAGGGATGTCCCGACGGCGACCAGCGTCAGGCCGATCACGCTCTCGCTGACACCGAAGCGGGAGGCGGCATCGCTGGCGCCCACGACGAGCATATGGGCACCGCCGACCGTGCCTGCAAGGCCCAGCACGAGCCGGGCGACTTCGCGTCCGAGCCGCACCCGTGGCTGACCCGCGAACTCCTGGGCTTCGGTGCCGAGCGGTTCGTCGGCGGGCACGCGCAGCGACGCCCGGATCAGGTAGCCGATGACGAGCGCGAACATGGCGAGCAGCAGCGCGCCCTCCAGTCTCGTGAGCGCCCCGAGCGTGACGGCGCCCAGCGCCACAACCCCGAGCGTCGCGAGCGGGAGCTCTCGTCGCAGGACCTGACCGCTGATGGCGAGCGGCGTGACGATCGCTGCAGCACCGGCGATGAGGGTGAGATTCGCGACATTCGAGCCGACGATGCTGCCGATCGCGATGCCGACTTCGCCGCGGGCTGCCGCAAGTACGCCCACCAGCAGCTCAGGCGAACTCGTCCCGAATCCCACGACGACGACGCCGACGAGCACGGGTGACAGGTGCAGCGCCAGCGACACGCGCGCCGCACCACGCACGAAATGCCCCGATGCGAACACCATGAGTGTCAGGCCGGCCATCACGAATGCTACCGACAGGAGCATGGAGTCAGCCTACCCGGATGGATGGGAACGCCGGTCGACTCCGTCTGCGGCACCCCCCGAACGGGGGAGGTTCGGCGACCCGCGGATCTGTCGATACTCGAAGTGAACGTCGAACCATTCGACTGGATGGAACAGGCGAAGTTCCCGCCACTGGCCGATCAAGGAGTCGCGTCCCATGCACGTACTGCAGGACCAATCCCACGCCAGTCGCGGGTGCGCACAGCTCGCTTGGGACGCGTCCTCACGGATCGCCGTGGTTTCCTTCACGGCCGATGATCGCCTGACCGGCGACATTGCTCAGGCGATGGCGGACGCGATCGATACCTGGGTCGGGAACGACGACGACCGTTTCGGCATGGTGTGCGACTGCACCGGGATCGGTCGGACGGACGCCGGATGGCGGGCCGTCTGGTTCGAGTACGTCCGGACCCGACGCCAGCGAACCGCGATGGTCTGGGTGAACCCGAGTCCATCGACACGGGTGGTGGTGACGATGTTCAAGACGGCGGTGCGTACCCTCGGATCCTTCGACTGCACCGTGACGGACACGGTCGACGAGGCGCGAGCATGGCTCGCCGATCATGGCTACGCACACGCATGACGCAGGCTTTGCTTGACCGGTTGATCGAGGTCATGTCGCGCGCGGCCGTGGGGCAGCTCGACGCACGAGTGGGCCTGCCTCCGGACGCGGATCTCGACGAGCCGCTCGTCGTCGTGGCGCAGATGCTGGACGTGCTGCTCGAGGACCTGCACTACCGTGAGCACGCTTCTCGCGACGCGGAGCGCAAAGTGGCCCAGTCCGAAGCCAAAGAGCAGTTCCTGGCGACGATCAGTCACGAGATCCGGACTCCCATGAGCGTGGTGCTCGGCATGACCGAGACGCTGCAATCGATGGAGCTGAACGCCGAGCAGGCGAACTGCGTCGAGCACCTGGCGGTCGCGACCGACCATCTCCATGCGCTCATCGATGACGTGCTGGACTTCAGCCGACTGACGTTCGAGGGCGTCCTGCTTCGCGACGCGCCGTTCGACGTCGTGGAAGCCGCGGCCCAGTGCGTGACGTTCCTTGCTGATCAGGCGCACGCCAGGGGCGTCCGCATCACCATGGACGCCGACGTCGACGTCCGGCGCGCCGTCGGCGACTCTCGCCGAGTGCGACAGGTGATCATCAACCTGCTTTCCAATGCGATCAAGCACACGCCGGGGGGCAGGATACACCTCACGATCACGGCGACTCAGGGCCCTGCGGACATCACGTTCGGCTGTTCGGTGGCCGACACCGGTTGCGGCATCCCTGCCGAGCTCGCGGACCAGCTCTTCGACCCCTTCTTCCAGGTCGGCGGCCCGAGCCGTTCCGGTACCGGACTGGGGCTCGCGATCTGCAGTCGCATCGTCCAGGCGATGGGCGGGTGGATCGACTTCGTTTCCAGTCCAGGTCGCGGGTCGACGTTCAGCTTCGAGGTTCCACTCCAACCTGCCCCGAAGCGCACGACGCCACGTCCCCCGCAGGAAGCGAGGCACAAGTCGAAAGAGATCCGGATCCTCGTCGCCGATGACCATGACACGGTCCGGTCGATGACCGTCGCCACGCTCAACCGCCTCGGGCACGAGAACGTCGACGCCGTTGCCGACGGCACTCAGGCGGTGTCGGCGGCCACGCGGGAGCGGTACGACGCGATCTTCCTCGACATGCGCATGCCCGGCATGGACGGCCTGACGGCCGCCCGGGCAATCCGTGCCGCCGAGGAGGCGACAGGGCGACCTTTCATCA
>JBBQUY010000101.1:0-9165 GCA_038212015.1 Gaiellales bacterium
CCACTGATCGCACGCGCGCGATCCCCTGATCGTCAGCCTCGTCGCCTGCCCGTAGGTCCGCTCGGAGCGTGGGCCCGACCTGGCGATGACCGACCGACGCCCATGCCTAACGACAGGCCGAGGCGAAACAACCCGCACGCCGGGTACAGGAACGCGAAAACCCCCGCCGAAGCAGGGGTTTCAGGGTGGATCTGGACGGGATCGTACCGACGACCTCATGCTTCGTCTCTCACGATGCTCGCCAGCCGGGACTTCAACGTCTGACCGCTCTCCACCGCGTGGAACAGCGCCTGGTTCACATGTTCGGGAAGCGTGCGCGTTGCCAGGCCGCCAACGCGATCCAGGGCCGTCGCGCCCGCCTTCGCATCCAGCAGGCCGATCATTGCGACCTGCGTCCGGTCCCGAACAGCCTCGAATGTCGCGGACAACGCCGCGCGATCCAGCACGACGAGGCTGCCATCATCTGCCATCCGCGCAGCTGATGAGACGCCCGATTCGAGCATTCGCGTCGCATCATCCATCGCGCGACTCGCGATGGTAACTCCACGGTGAACCTGGATCATCATGTCCCCCTGTATCGACCGAGCTCGCATGCACGCGACGCGCTTTCTGGCGCTGACAGCCCGATGGCGATCGTCCGTGACGGAATTCGTCAGCTGTCGGTCGCGCCCCTGACGATGCCGCTGCCGACCATGCCGAGCGCGGCGAGCGCGCCCGCCCCGGCAATACCCGCGCCGACGCCGCCCCCACCACCGCGCACGATGGCTATAGAGCTGAGTGCCGCGAACGAGCCGAGAAAGAGCATGTTGCCGCCGAAGATGGTCTGCCGTGCATCGTTCCAGCCGCTCGTGCTGGGGCGCCCCTGATGCTGCTCGTAGATCGCACGCTCACTGGGAGACATCTGCGCGACGAGTTCGTCGTATCGGCCCTGGGCACGCTCGTTGTCAGCCGCGGCGTCGCGGTTGAGCATCGACCCTGCGACAGCGCCGGCCGCGATCGACCCAAGCGCTGCACCAGCAAATTTCACATTCATCGAAATACCCATGGTCTCCCCGATCCAATGACGTCCGTCCCCGCGACCACCGACCCGCGGTCCTATCAGAACATCGGAATTACGTGAACGGATGTTGCGACCTCGATCCGTGATTTTTGATCGGGGGTGCAACACGGGGGCAGTCCCAGAGACAAGCGAAAGGGGCTTACGATTCACGCCCGATCCCGACACGCTGGATCCGCGGATCCAGAACCGCCCCCACGACCTCATGCCGCCGGATCCGGCGTGGATCAAGAAAACCCCCGCCGAAGTAGGGGTTTCAAGGTGGAGCTGGACGGGATCGAACGACGACCTCATGCTTGCAAATGACAGATTTTCCGCTGTGAGTGGAGCGCGTTTCCCCTGCTAGATGGGCGGTTCCGTTGAGAGGGGGACGACTCCCGCTAGTACATCCGCGAGCAGGGAGAAACCTCGGTGAACGTACCTGCTGGATCAGCTGGATCCGGCGCGCCCAATCCAGCACCCGATGCTCCATGGTTACTTCGGCAATGCGACAAAGGGCGGCTGGGGGATTTTTCGCAAGATCCTTTGCGGCAACGAGACGACGACGCCAGTTACTCCCAGCGGTAGCCCCCGCGCGCCAGCAGTACGATGAAACGACAGAATCGTCGCAGCCGATACCTTGATACGTGGTCTTCGATCGGGCGGAGACCACAGGGACAGTCGGGACGGGCATGACGAGTATCACGACACTGCCGCGCAGCGGCGCGACGATCAAGCCGCACAAGGCACAGGTGCTGCCGGATGCCAATGATCACGTTGATGCTAACCGGAATGGAGCAAACGCTGCCGCCGCGGTGCTGACCGGTGCCATGAGCGCGCCTCTCGGCGGCCTGAGCGCTCTCTTGCTGGCCGAGCGTGTCGCGCCCGCCCACGCATTCAAGGCCCTTTTCGTCGGTTCCGCACTGGGTGGCATCGCCGCCGGTGTCGCGTATTACCGACTCGCGTCGCGCGAGCCGACGGAGGTCAAGGAGGAGTCGTCGATTCGACGCGACCCGCCACCGTGGCTGAAGACCACCGTGGAAGGAGTCGCCAACCCGCTCGCCGGCGCCCTGATCGGCAAGGTACTGACGCAACGTAATGCCGGAGCCGCCGTCGGCGCGGCTCTCGGCGGGGCGTATGCACTGGCCAGGGCCGTCGACCGCCACAGCTGATCCGTTCGGGACGACTCGGCTGTCCATCGCCGCGACCAGCGCAAGCCCTCGGGCTACCCTGCCAAGCCGGAGACGTGGGCGAAGCTCGATCGTGGAATTCACGCCCCGACCACGACACGCTGGATCCGCGGATCCAGAACCGCTCCGACGACCTCACGCCGCCAGCGGATCAGGAACGAGAAAACCCCCGCCAGAGCGAGGGCTTTCGAGTGGAGCTGGACGGGATCGAACCGACGACCTCATGCTTGCAAAGCACGCGCTCTCCCAACTGAGCTACAGCCCCATGAGCGCTCATCCTATCGGATGCCGCGGGATGCTCAACCCGGATCGTGATTCGACGGCGATTCCGAGGCGGTGGCGGTCATCGTGGCTGGATCGTCGCCGAACGAACTGGTGAACTTCTGCACCACCCGCATCACGATCCACGTGATGATCGCCGCGACGAGCACCGCGACGCCGAACGCGCCGAGCATCATCGACGCGAACCACATGCCCAGAAAGCCGGATGCCTTCGCCTTGTTCGGATCGTCGGGATCGATGTACAGCTCCTGCTCGTCGCCGACGTTGGTCGTGCGGCACGTGCCGGTGGAGACGGGGCTTTCGTGCGTGTAGGTCTCACCTTCGTACTCGAACTCGTAGATGGGATGGGATCCCCCCTCGGGTGGCGTCTCGATCTCGATGATCGTCGCGGTCACCGTGGTGTCCTTGGCGCGCAGCGAGATCGAGTCCCGGGCCACGAAGACGGCGCTGGCGAGCAGCGCGATGCCGACGACGGCGAGCAGGGGCGCGATCCACGGAATGAACGAACGTCGATTCGATGTCATGCCGCCCTGGCTGCCCCGATAGCATCCAACGCATGACCGATACCGTGGATCCGCGAGACGTACGCGACATGCTCACCCGTGGCGAGGCCGTGCTCGTCGACGTGCGCGAACCCGATGCATTCGCGTCGGGCCACGCCGTCGGTGCGCGCAACATCCCGATCGGGGAGCTCGCGGATCGCCTGGACGAGCTGCCCGACGGCCGCCAGGTGGTCACGACCTGCGGCGGCGGAACGCGCGGACCGAAAGCCGCTGCGCAGCTGCGCGAGCTCGGCGTCGACGCACGCGTGCTCCGGGGCGGTCTGCGCGGCTGGACGGGTGCAGACCTGCCGGTCCAGACCGACGCCTGACTGCAGATCGCTCGGTACGTCCGACGGATCATGTGAGAAATCGAGCCCTACGCGCGCCCGTGCGTGAACCTCGGGGCCCGGATGGGCATACTGAGGTCACCATGATTCTCTATCTCGCGCTCGTCATCCCGTTCATGATCCTCGGCTTCATCGCGCAGCGGCGCGTGACGGGGACGTTCGAGACCTGGTCGGAGGTACCCGGCTCGACCGGGCGCACCGGGGCCGAGATCGCACGCGCGATCCTCGATCGCAACGGCCTGCAGAACGTCGAAGTGCTGCATACGCCCGGCGCGCTGAGCGATCACTACGACCCGCGCAAGCGGACGGTGAACCTGAGCGACCCGGTATTCAGCTCGAACTCGGTGTCGGCGGTCGCGGTCGCGGCGCACGAGGTCGGCCACGCGATCCAGCACGCGAAGGCCTACGCGCCGCTCGCGGCACGCTCGGCACTGTTCCCGCTCGCGTCGTTCGGCTCGGCATCGTTCATGCCGCTGTTCATCATCGGCATCATCCTGGCGTCGGGTGGGGCCATCTTCGGCGAGTGGCTCGTCCTTCTTGCGATCGGCCTGTTCGCGTTCGGCGTGCTGTTCCAGCTCGTGACGCTGCCGGTGGAGTTCGACGCGTCGCGTCGCGCCAAGAACCAGCTGCAGGAGCTGACGTTGCTGCCCGCTGGCGGCCAGGAAGCCGTCGGCGCGCAGAAGGTGTTGAGCGCGGCCGCGCTCACCTACGTCGCCGCGGCGCTGGCAGCGGTCGCCCAGCTTGCCTACTTCGTGATTCAGTACCTCATCCCGCAGGATTGAGATCGAGGTATGAACCCGCCGCGCACCCGGAGCGCGGCGAACCGATGGAAACGACGAGGGGCCCGGACGATGTGTCCGGGCCCCTCGTGCGTCAAGCGATGCGTCCGGGGATTCGTCAATCCCAGTTGAAGTCGCGCGGGCCGTCGGTGAACCACCCGTCGGCACCTTCGGACTTCTGGTTCTTCTTGCTGCGACCCATCCCGAAGAAGCGCGGCTTCTTGCGAGCGCCACGCGACGGCTCGATCGGCTCGTCGAAGCCGGACGTCGTGAGCGGCTCGTCGGCGTCGATCACGAGCACGGGCTGCTCCCCGGTCGGCGCGTCGTGGGCGACGGCGTCCTGCTCGGGCGTGCCGGCGGTGACGGGAGTCGCGGGCGCATTGAACGTGTGCGTCTCCATCGGCAGCTGTGCGTCCAGTGCGGGCTCGTCGGTCGTCGCGACGGCCTCGTCACGCGGACCGACGCCACCCGGGAAGCGCAGCACGTCCGCGCTCGTGGGCTCGACGCTCACGGCCGGCATCTCGATCGAATCGTCCTCGTCGATGTCCTCGACGAGCGACAGCATCGGCGCGAGCGGCTCGAAGGGGCGATCGGTGAATGCAGGCTCGAGCGCGGTCGCGGCTTCCATCGCCTGCTCGGGCGAGGGACCGACGAGCAGCTGCGTCGCATCGGTGGGCGGCAGCTCGGCGTCGACCAGGACCGCGTCCACGTCCTCGGCGATGACGACGGTGCTGTCGTCAGCTGCGCGGTTCGGGCCGCCGGGGTAGCGGTCGAGCGGGTCGCCGACGTCGTAGCGCGCCAGCGGCATCGCCGACTCGAGGCCGAGGTTCGTCTTCTTCAGCGCGAGGTGTTCCTCGATTGCCTCGGTGAAAGCCGATCGGGCGGTGCTCATGAAATTCGTGCTCCCTGTTTCTTTCCGGGGTGTCTCGCCGCGATGCTAGCAGCGGTCAGATCCCGTTCGAGGAGGTTCAGGGAGCGGTGCGCCACTCGCGGCCACGGGTGCGGCCTACCTCGGACGCGGCGCTCAGCGGCGCCGATTCGGCGTCTACCCGCCGGTTCCCATCCCTGCATCCTCGGTGAACAGCTCGGGACCCTGATCGCGCCATTCCTCGATCATGAACTGCAGCGCGGCGGCGCTGGGCTTCTCGCAGTGGATCTGCGCGGTCCACGCGGTGTAGTACACGCCGTCCTTGGGATTCTTCGGTCGCGGCATCACGAGCAGGTGGAAGCGATTGATGCGCGCTTGGTCGAGCAGCGTGTCTTCTTCCTTGGCGGACAGGCCCTTGTGCGTGATCACGAGGTGGCCGTGCTCGAGGTTGTGGACGGTCTTGGCGTCGGGCAGCGTCTCGTCGTAGAGCCCCCACTCCTGGGCGACCGCGTCGTGGTCACCACTGTGCGGCGGGTTGTGCTTGTAGGTGTAGGGCCCCTCCGTGTGGGTGCGGCCCTCGCTCTCGAACTCCTCGACGTCGGTGCAGCCGTCGCGCTTTCGCACCTCGTCGTCGAACGCCTCGTCGGTGATCGGAGTCTCGTCGCCGCTGGCTGTCACCTGCTCCTTGCCGTCATCGCCTTCATAGCGCTCGCCGAACTTGCCGCAGCCGGCGGCGACGAGTGAAGCGGACAGGAGAACGAGCATCAGCGGTGCGAGGCGGCGAATCATGTCTGCAATCTACCAAAGCGCCTCCCTCGGTTCGCATGCGAGCGCGCCCGCGTGTGCGAGCGCGCTCGTGCGCGTCAGGATCTGTTTGTCGAAGTCGCCCGACTGGGCGCGGTGAATCAGCGAGCAGCGCTCGTCCAGCGCGAGCCGAACGTCGTCGCCCAGTACCAGCGGTAGGGCGAGCCCGGAACGTAGACCCGGGAGATGCCGATCGCGCGGTAGCGCGGGTTGAGCCAGTTCGCCTTGTGTGGCGGCGAGTTGAGCCACTGCAGGTATGTCGGGCGCGGTGCGGCGTTGCCCGCGGCGAGGTTCTCGCCGCGGAAGGTGTTGCCGCTCGGGTAGCCGAACGCGCGCAGGCGATCGAAGGGGTCGCGGCCTTGGCTGTCGGTGTGCGAGAACCGGCCGGTGCGCCCGAGGTCGAGCGCGACCCAGCCTGCTGCCTTGGTGAGCGTGCCGTCGATGCGCAGTGGTCGCAGGCCGCGGGCGCGGCGGAACTGGTTGATCATGCGAACTTCCGCGATTTCGATGCGGTCGATGGTCGCGGCCGCGCGCGGAACGCGTGGCGCGGCTGCGTCGGCGCTGGCGGTCATGGCGAACAGCGTCGTCGCGGTCGTGGTGAGCAGGGCGAGTGCGGCAGCGATGCGGAGCGATCGGCGCGGCCGCTGGGGAGTTGCGGTGCGAATATCCATGCCCTTGGACTCGGCGCATCGTCAAACGCCTTGAGTCCCGTTTGCGATTCCCGAACATCCCGCGCACGCTGCACACACGCGAAGCACGGAGATGCGTAGGTTGCGACCCTTCGGTGGTTCGATTGCCGGAAGGTGCGCCTCGCGACGCGCGTGGTCGGTAGGCTTGTGCGGCTTGCAGGACGCACATCGGGAGGACATCGCACCATGCAGCTTGGAATTGGCAAGACCCTGTTTCCGTCGTGGGCCGCGGCCGTGACGCTCGTGAAGGAACACGGCATGGGTGCGGCGACGCATGCGAAGGCCGCGATCCAGGCGGGCGATGGCGGCACGCGCCTGGACCATGCGGTGCTCGCGATGACGAACTTCGATCACGCGATCGACAACACCCGCAAGCTGCCGGTGCAGTGGTTCGTCCCGCGCGCGGGCACGTACTACCGCGGCTACGAGGCAGCCAAGCAGGCCGTGTCGCTGCTCGTCGGCTCGGGCCTGATCCCGGGCGCGAAAGAGCGCGTCGGCGGCCAGTCGCTCGTGGCGGCGAAGGAGACGTTCCTGGCGGGCGTCGATGCAGCGCGCAACGAGCGCGGTCGATTCGGGATGCACCTGGCAACGGGCTGGCTCGAGGCGACTGCCGAGGATGCGATCACGGGCGTGCGCATGCTCCAGAGCGGTCAGACCGGTCGCGAGCTGCTGGCGGGCATCAACCAGGTTCGTGCAGCGGTGTCGCAGCGTCGCCCGCTCGACGAGGCGCTCGTGCGCACGGTCGGCGACCTGTTCGACCGCGCGGGCTCGGAGCTCGCCGCGCTCGTGCAGCAGGCGCAGACCTCGCATCGCCTGTCGACGGACACCGGCGTGATGCAGCGCAGCGCAGAGCTGCTTGCCCAGGTCGAGGTCGCGGCACGCGTGCTTGCGGCTGACGCCGAGGCTGCTGCCGTCGCGAACGCGGGCTGATCGAGATGGCTCGACGTCGACGGTCGCGCACGGATGCGGAGCTGCTCGACGACCCGGAGGTCGTGCGCGACGCCGAGGAGTCGCTCGTCGCGGCGCTGCAGGAGAGCGACACCGCGGTCGAGGCACTGCATGATTCGGGTGCCGACGGTCGGCCGCTGCGCGATTCGCGCAGCTGGCGGATCGGTATCGCGGGTACGCTGCTGGCGGTGCTTGGAATCATGGTGGCTCGTCGTCGGAGGTGATACACTTCCGGCGCACCATGGGCCTGTGGCGCAGTTGGGAGCGCGCCTCGTTCGCATCGAGGAGGTCGCCGGTTCGAACCCGGCCAGGTCCACTGGTCTGAGAGCCCTCGCTTCGGCGGGGGCTCTCGTTGCTTCAGCGACGAACACTCACAGCAGGTCGAGGCCGACGATGCCGGTGACTGCGACATCGCACTGCACGAGGCAGGTGGCGACGCCCAGGTCGCCGGTCATGAGCGAGTAGCGACCGCGTCCCACCTCGGCGCGGCGCCGACCCACCTGATCGAGCGCGTGCAGTGCGAGGCGACGCGCGCGAGCGAGCCACAGCTCGTCGCCCGTGAGCGCGAACAGCTCGAGCAGCGCGAGCGAGCTGCCGGCGGTGCCGTGGCAGATCGTCGGACCTTTGATGAGCGGCCCCGCGCGCCAGATGAGCTCACCGCCTGCGACGAGCAGATCGCGAGTGGCGTCGTCGCCGCGGGCTGCATCGGCGAGCGCGAGGATGATGCCGGGCGCGCCGTGACACCACTGCACCGGCATGCCGGAGTCGGCGTTGGCGCTCGCGGGCGGCCAGTTCGCGGCGTCGCCGTCGCGACGGGCGGTGGCGGCGACGAGCCCGCGCGCGACGCGCAGCACCCGCTCGTTGGTGGCGGCATCGAGCAGGTGCGAGCCGCGCAGCATCGGCTGGAGCGTGCCTGCCGCTCCGTGGCCGGCGCCAATCATCCATTCCGGCCGGCCATACAGGTCGACGAGCCAGGCGTCACATCCTGCAGGTCCCGACTGCAGCGCATCGAGCTCGCGAGCGACGCCGGTTCGAAATGACTCGACGAGGCGCGCGTCGCCCGGATGGAGCTCAAGAAGCGACAGCAGTCCGAGCAGCGCATGGCCCGCTCCAGTGAGGGGGTCGTGCGTGGGGTTGGCGATCGTCGTTTCGGCCTCGGTGATGACGCGGTCCATCGATCCGTCGTCGAGGATCGTCATCGCGGCGGCGACGCCGCTGCGGCCGAGCAGCCACGATGCAGGACTCGGCGTGAACGGCGGGTTGTCGGCGTGGGTGTCGCGGATGCGGCCGAACAGGTCGGGAATCGTCGCCGGGCGAGGCGTGTCGATCGTGCGGGCGAGCCAGTCCAGCGCGAGCGCGACTCCGGATGCGCCGAAGTACAGGCAGGTGGGATGCTCGAACTCGTCGTCGTCGCGCGCGTCGTCGGGATGCATGGGCCAGAGACCGTCGCGGGCAGCCGCGAGCGCGTCGACCGCGATCTCCGCGGCGCCGTCGTGCGCGGCTGCCGTCGACCAGGCCTGCTCGACGAGCGGCTCATGGAGCAAGGGGTCGAACAGCTGCGACGCGGCGTTCGTCATGCGTCGCTCGCGCCGGACTGCATCGCGTAGTTGCGGTGAATGAATCCGCCGGTTCGCAGGAAGCCGCCGACGCGTTCGTAGAAGGGCGCGACGTCGTCGTCGC
>JBBQUY010000102.1:0-9067 GCA_038212015.1 Gaiellales bacterium
ACGGACATGGCTACAACGGGCACGACTACCGGCGCTGCGGTGCCACCGGCACCGACGAACACGGGACTTCCTCCCGCGCTTCCGGCGGGCTTCGACACGCCGGCCACGACGACCGGCGGCGGTACGACGCCTGCGACCACGACGCCTCCGGCGACCGCAGCGACGTCGACCACCTTCACGCCAGCGACCAACACCGTCGGCGGCGGCTACACGCAGATTCCTGCGCCTCCCGGCTCGTGCTCGACGCCTCCGCCCACGCCCCTGCAGGGTGGCGGAGCTCCCGCGAAGGATCCTGCGCAGGTCGCTGGTGCCACCGGTGCCGGAGCGCCCGGAAAGGATCCGGTCCAGGGTGGCGGCGCGAACGCCGGTACGCTCGGCCCGATCCTGTCGCAGCTGTCCGGCATCCTCGGCCAGCTCACCTCCGCCGTCGGCGGCGTGAGCGGCAGCGGCGCGCCTGCCAAGACTCCCGTCCAGGGTGGCGGCGCAACGCCTGCAACCGGTGTTGCCGGTGCTGCCGGTGGCGGCGCGACGCCCGCCCCGAGCACGGTGGCTGGTGCCAACGGTGCCGCCGGTGCGAACGCGGCACAGGGTGCGGCGCAGGTCCAGGGCGGCGGCTCGACCCCGCAGGACATGTCCGCGATCGTCGCGGCGCTCAACGGTCTCGTCGAGGTCCTGCAGAACCTCGTGAAGGCGCTCGGTGGCGTCATCGCTGGCGGTCCCACGCAGGCGCCGCCCGGCAAGGACGCGCCGTCGAAGGGCGACGTCAAGGGTGACAGTGGTCCCGGCCAGACGCCGACGCAGTCACCGATCCAGGCTCCGCCGAAGGGCGAGGTCAAGGGTGACAACGGCCCCGGTCAGAAGCCGCCGGTCACGCCGCCCGCTCCGCCCGCGAAGCCGCCGGTTGCGCCTCCGCCGCCGATCATGCCGCCGCCGCCCATCACGCCGCCGACGCAGGTCGCTGGCGATCAGGGCCCGGGCCAGACGCCCACCCAGGCACCGCCGAAGGCACCTGAGCCGCCCAAGGTCGCGGGTCAGAACGGTGGACCCGTGCAGCAGACTCCGGTCCAGACGCCCGTCCAGACGCCCCCGGCGAAGGTCGACGGCGCCAACGGCGGTCCGGTGCAGCAGACGCCGGTCCAGGCCCCGCCGAAGCCGGTCGTGGTCAAGGGCAACGTCGTGCTCGACAACGACGACGAGCGCTGGAGCGCGAAGCTCGTCGCCAAGGGTGGCAAGGCCGAGAACAGTGTCGAGCTGTGGGGCGATCCGCACGTCGTCGTCACCGTCGACGGCAAGGCCGAGAAGTTCGACATCGGCTACGGCGCCGGCAAGGTCAAGCTGTTCGACGGCACCGTCATCAGCTGGGATACGTATGCCAAGGGCGCGAAGCTCGAAGGTCAGCGACCCGGCGCGAACGACGACGTCTCGTACATCCTTCGCAACTTCAAGGTGAACTCTGCCGGCACCGAATTCGATCGTGCGGTCACGACCCGCGATCGCAACGGTGACAAGGGCGACCAGATGGGCCTGACCACGGCCCTGACGGACGCGCACCTCAAGGAGTTCGCGATCGCGCTGCGAACGATGCAGGGGCCGATGAGCGATCCGCTCAAGAACGGCACGTGGGTCAGCCCCGCGTACCAGAAGCCGGCAGCACATATCAACAACGGTGGCGGTGTCGTCCAGCAGTCCTAGGACATCACGACACAACGAATTCCGGCCGGACCTGCAGCTGCGGGTCCGGTTCCGGAACCGACATGGCACCTCATGCCCGGCGTTTCGGGGGGATCACCGGGAAGTACGTGAGGTCTTGCCATCAGAGAGGCGGAGTGCACCTGGGGAGGGCGCTCCGCCTTTCGCTCTTCTTCCCGAGCGTGCTGAGCGTCGACCAATACCCGACGCTGCGCACGCTCGGTGCCGCTCGGACGCCCGAGTGCGCGAAACGCGGACCTCACCCCGACACTCTGCACACTCGCCGCAGACGTCCCCGGTCTTCTGCACCGCGCGCTAGACTTCCGGCATGACTACCGAGCAGAGCGCGGCCCCCGAGCACCATCGACTGATCATCATCGGCAGCGGCCCCGCGGGCCTGACTGCCGCGATCTACGCCGCGCGAGCCGAGCTGGCACCGCTGTGCATCGAGGGCCTCGAGGCGGGTGGACAGCTCATGCAGACCACCGAGATCGAGAACTACCCGGGCTTCCCGCAGGGCCTGATGGGTCCCGAGCTCATGATCAACTTCCGCGACCAGGCGGAACGCTTCGGGACGAAGTTCGTGACCGACGACGTCGACCACGTCGACCTGTGCGCGACGCCGAAGGTCGTGAAGGTCGGATCGAAGACATACACGGCTGACGCGGTGATCGTGTCCACCGGCGCGACCGCGCGCATGATCGGCCTCGACAGCGAGCAGCGACTGCTCGGCCACGGGGTCTCGACCTGCGCGACGTGCGACGGCTACTTCTTCCGCGACAAGGAACTCGTCGTCGTCGGCGGCGGTGACAGCGCGATGGAAGAAGCGACGTTCCTCACGAAGTTCGCGAGCAAGGTCACGATCGTCCATCGCCGCGACGAGTACCGCGCATCCAAGATCATGCTCGACCGCGCTCGCGCGAACGAGAAGGTCGAGTTCATCGAGTGGGCCACGGTCACCGAGGTGCTCGATGACGGCACGGGCGCGGTGACGGGGGTCACGCTGACCGACACGCGTGACGGGTCGGAGCGCCGGCTCGACTGTCAGGGCGTGTTCGTCGCGATCGGCCACGATCCGAACACGAACCTGTTCACGGGGCAGCTGCACAAGGACGAGAACGGCTACCTCATCACCAGGTCGCCGTCCACGCGCACGAACGTCGACGGCGTGTTCGCCTGCGGCGACGTGCAGGACCACGAATATCGACAGGCGATCACCGCGGCCGGTTCCGGTTGCGCCGCGGCGCTGGACGCGGAGCGATGGCTCGCGGCACGCGGCGACCTGCCCGACGACTCGATCGACGCCAACCGCGACGAGGCCAACCACCCCACGACGACCCCCGTCGGCGCCTGACACGTCGTCGAACTGACGTCTCGTGAGCGCCCAGGAGAAGCTGCCGCCGGTCGGTGGTGAACGCGTGGGCGCGCGACGCGAGCGCGCTGCAAGGCTCATGCAGGCGCTGCATGACGCGTATCCCGACACGCGCGTGGCTTTGCACCATGACAGCGCCTTCCAGCTGCTCATCGCGGTGATCCTGTCGGCGCAGTGCACCGACGAGCGCGTCAACCAGGTGACCCCCGCCCTGTTCGAGGCGTACCCCACCGCGGAGGCGATGGCCGCCGCACCGCTCGACGATCTCGAGCGGCTCGTGCAGCCGACCGGATTCTTCCGCCAGAAGGCGAAGAACATCCAGGCCGGCGCGCTGCGCATCGCGGAGGTCTACGACGGTGAGGTGCCCGACACGATCGAGGAGCTGACCACGATCCCCGGCGCGGCGCGCAAGACCGCGAACGTCGTCATCAGCAACTGCTTCCCCGACAACGCCGCCGGCATCGCGGTCGACACGCACGTGCAGCGCATCGCGCGACGGATGGGACTGACACGATCATGGGAGCCACCCAAGGTCGAGCAGGACCTGGTCAAGCTCATCGACCGATCCGAGTGGAACCACGTCACCCACATGATGATCGACCACGGACGCGCCGTCTGCAAAGCGCCGAAACCCCGGTGCGACGAGTGCCCGCTCGCGATCGCGCGCGACTGCCCGTCGTACGGACGCTGGGGCTGAGCTGTCAGGGCAACTGCGCCGGGTGTGCCACGTTCCGGTCGACGCTCCACGACACCGCGTCCGCCGGCCGATCCAGCGGCACGAGCGTGACGACGCAGCCCGGCGCGCCGGTGGTCGCCACGACGCGCGCGTAGCGCGTGAGCTGCGCGCCGTGCTCGCCCCAGGCGTCGGCGGGGTCGGTCGGGAGCGTGGATTTCCAGTCGACGACCCACCACGTGCCGTCGGGCAGGATCGCGAGGGCGTCGATGCGGCCCGCGTCGACGTCGGCTGCTGTCGCGGCGACGTTCTGGCCGGGCACGGCGCGTGAGCCGACGACCTCGCCCGAACCAGCGACGTATGGCACTTCGGGCGTCGCGCCGAGTTCGAGGAGCCGACGGAACACCGGCGAGTCAACGACCGGACCGAGCCGTTCGCGCGTGGCGTCGGTAAGCCATGGGCCGTGCTCGGGGTCGAGCAGCACGCCCGCGCCGGTTCCGGTGCGGGCGGCGGCGAGCAGGCGGGCGACGGCATCGTGTACGCGGGTGCCGTCGAGCTGGCGCCACTCGTCGCTGCGCGCGCTCGACACGGATTCGCGAAGCGCAGCTCGCAGCGCGTACGGATCGACGTCATCCGCTGAGGTCTCCTCCATGCTCGCCGGTGGCAGGTCGAGCGGGGCGGCGAGCGTGTGTGCATCGACGACGGCGTCCCAGATCGGCTCGGGCTCCGCACGCGGCGGGTGCGTGTCGACGCGGACGAGCCCGTCGAGTGCGGTGTAGGTGCGGTCGGCGCCGCCAAGGTCCCCGGCCAGATCGAGCGAATCACGAAGCCATCGCAGTGCGCCGCCCATCGCGCGCGGCGTGCCGCCCTTGGTCGGGGTGAAGTCCCAGCGCCCGCTCACGTAGAGCTTCTGCCGTGCGCGGGTCATTGCCACATACCAGAGCCGCAGCGATTCCTCGCGCTCGGCGATCTGGTCGGCGTCACGCAGCTGCTCGAGATCCGGCGTCCGCTCGCAGCGACCGTCGCGGCGAGGCAGTGCCACGTGCACGGTGCCGTCGGCATCGACGAGCGATCCCGGGACCAGGTCCGAGCGCCCGCTCGAAGCGCTCGCTGCTTCGATCACGAACACGTGCGGGAACTCAAGCCCCTTGGACGCGTGGACGGTCATGAGCCGCACGGCGCCCGCGGATTCGTCGGCGATGCTGGCTTCCCCGACACGAGCATCGCGGCGCTGCGCGGCGACGAATTCCAAGAAACCGGCGACGTCGCGCACGCCGACCTCGCCGGCGCTCGCGGCGAGTTCGACCATGCGGCGCAGGTTCGCGACACGCAGCGCGCCATCGGCGGCGATCGCGGCTCCAAGCTCGAGCTCGGGCAGTTCCACGACGCGCGACACGAGCTCCACGAGCGTCCCGGATCGCGACAGCTGCTCGAGCGCGTCGAGCTGGCGAACCACGGCTCCGACCGTGCCGGTCGTGGCGCGTGCCACGTCGATGAGCGGCACACGAGCAGTCTTCGCAGCGCGGACGAGCAGCGCGAGGTCGGTCCACTCCAGGCGCGCGAGCGGACCCGCGAGCACGGTCAGCACGGCATGGTCGTCGGCGCGGTTTCGGACTGCGGCGAGTACCGCGAGCGCGTCGCGCACGTCGCGCTGGTCGTAGTAGCCGCTCGACGCGTCGCGCAGGACCGGGAGTCCCCATGCGCGCAGCGCGCGTTCGTAGTGGTCGACGCCCGTGCCGCGTGCGTACAGCAACGCGATGTCGCCCGGCATCGCGTCGCCGTCGGCAATGAGCCGGGCGACTCGTTCGGCGACGCGCCAGGCTTCGCGTTCGCGGCTTGGCAGCGCGCGGGCAACGTCGACGCCCTCCTCCATTGCGCGCTCGGGCACGACGAGCAGTTCGACCGCCGGTCCCTGCACGTCGCGCTGCGCGTCGGTGCCGGGATGCACGGCTTCGTAGCGATCGCCGAACAGCTGCTCGTGTCCGAACACGTGGTTGACGACGTCGAGTACGGGCGCGTCGGAGCGGAAGTTCTCGCGCATGGGGACGACGTCGCCGCCCGCGGGGTCGTCGCGGCGGGCGCGGAACACGTCGACGTCGGCGCCGCGGAAGCGGTAGATCGACTGCCACTCGTCGCCGACCATGAACAGGCGCTCCGCGCCGATCGCGTCGAGCAGTTCGTACTGGCGCTGGTTGGTGTCCTGGAACTCGTCGACGAGCAGCATGCCCCAGCGCGCGCGCAGGTCGGTGCGAACGGCGGGGATGCGCACGGCGTCGACCGCGAGGCGCTCGAGGTCGTCGAACGAGATTCGACCGAGTGCGTGCTTGCGCGCCTCCACGGTGCGCTGGAACGTCTCCCACAGGCGCGTTACGGCGACGATCGTGCGACGTGCGTCGCCCGCGGTCACGAGTGCCTCGCCGGTCTTTGGGTCGAGGATCGCGCTGACGCAGTCGGGTGATGCGATGTGTGCGGTGCCGTCGCCCTGGGCTGCGAGTGCGTGGATGCCGCGGATCTGGATCTCGATTCGCTCGTCGCCCATGCGTGCGCGCAGCCAGTGCACGTCCGGGTCGGCTTCGAGCTCCTCGAGGGCGTGGCGGAACGATTCGCGCTTGATCCAGGCGTGCTGTGCTTCGTCGAGCTGGCCGACGGCCGGGTCGACGCCCACTGCTGCGCCGTGCAGGCGCAGGATCGTCGAACACAGCGAGTGGATCGTGCCGATGCGTGCGAGCTCGAGTTCGGCGAGCACGTCGCGTTCGCCGAGGGCTGCGAGCCGGGCGGCGATGCGTTCGCGCATCTCCTGTGCGGCCTTCTCGGTGAAGGTGACGGCGCAGACCTGTGCGGGCGCGATCTCGCGGGCGGCGAGCGCGCCGGCGACGAGTTCGGTGAGCACGCTCGTCTTGCCGGAGCCGGCGGCGGCGGTCACGAGCGTGCGAGCGCGGGCACCGATCGCGCGCAGCTGCGACTCGGTCCAGCGCGTCTCGACCTGCGCCGCGATCGGGCTAGTGGGTGCGGGCGTGATGGTCGTCATGGTGCGGCCTCTCCGACACGGCAGATCGTCTGGAGCTGGCAGTGCGTGGGACACTCGTTCGGATCGGCGAGTGGTTCGACGCGTCCGGCGCGCAGGTTGGTGACGGCGCCGGTGACGAGTTCGGCGGTGGCATCGAGCAGGTCACGTCGATCCTCCGGGGTCAGCGCGCTGCGCGATCGCGGTCCGATCACGCCAATCTCCTTGAGCTCCTCCGACAGCACGCCGCTGGCGGAGCCGCCATTGGTGATCGCGCGATAGACGGCGCCCATCGGGTCCAGCGCGGTGTCGGGCTGTTCCAGGGCGAGCCAGTACACGAGCAGCTGCAGGTTGCGGTCCTCGAGCAGGCGCGCGGCGGTGCGGTCGCTCGAGCCGTACTTGTAGTCATGAAGGAGCACGCGCGAGCCATGCCGGTCGATGCGGTCGATGCGACCGACGACCTCCACGCCTGCGACGTCGTAGCCGGGTCCGATCGACTCGGGTGCATCGCGGCCGAACGAGCGCTCGACGTCGACGAAGTCGGGCGCGATCCAGTGCGATTCCGCCTCGATGAGGGCGATCACGTGCTCGGTGATGCGTTCGATGCGAGGCTGGTCGAGCACGCCGTGCTCGTCGATCTGTGCGGCCAGCTCGGGCGCGAGCTGTGCGGCGCGAAGACGAACTTCCGCACTGTCGGCGCGTCCGGTACGCGCGTCGGGAACGAGGTGCTGGAGCAGGTCGTGCGCGAGCCGTCCGTCGAGGATGCGCGAGCGATCGTCGTCGGGATCGTCGACGCGCAGCTGGCGTTCGATGAACCAGCGCGCCGAACAGGTGGCGTACTGCTCGACCTCGGTCACGCCGATCGTCCGCCGCTCGGCAAGGGCCGCGGCAACGTCGCCCGTCAGCTGTGGCGAGCGCGGTCGGCGACGCGCGGCGTCGACCAGCTCGCGGCGTTCGGCGCCGACGCCGTCGACGTGCAGTCCGCGGCCGGTCGCGAGTGCAACGGAGCGTTCGACCTCGCAGTCGAGGCGCACGTGCTCGGGAGCGACCACGACATCGCCCAGGCATCGCGTGCGAAGCGGCGCGTCCGGCAGGAGTCGTCGCAGCTCCTGCCATGCGGGTGATGGTGCGAGGTGTCCGCCGCTCGAGCTCGTCGCCTGGCGAACGACGCGGAGCGTGCGGCGAGCGCGGGTGACGGCCAGGTGCAGCAGGTCGCGCGCAGCGGCAGGCGCTTCGTGTTCGTCGTCGACGTTCGCGCGAAAGCCGGCGAGGTGCGTGCCGCGAAGCACGACCGCGTCGAACGCGAGGCTGCGCAGGTCGTCGAGCGACGCGATCACCACGACCCCCGAGTCCGAGCGGTCGGGCGTGGCGAGCGGGAACGCAGCGATCGCATCGCGAATGTCGGTGAGCGTCACGCCCGCGACGGCAGCTTCGGCCCCATCGCCTGCGCCCCCGGCGGCGACGACGAGCCCCTCGACGAGTGCCGCGATGCCGCGGAGCAGGTCGAGCTCACCGACATCGCTCGGCAGCAGCGACCCGAGCAGCTCGCGCATCGCGGGCACGGCGCCGCCACGGCGCCGTCGGCTGGCGACGACTCCCATGACGGCGGTCGGCAGCAGCCGGCGCAGTGCCGGACGTTCGAGCAGGTCGATGACGTGGTGGCGCTCGCGCCGCAGGCGCAGCTCCACGTTGTCCACACGTGCCGGATCGACTCCGAACACCGGTGCGCGCAGCGCAGCCACCAGGCGCATGCCGTCGCGTTCCAGGATGGAGTCGAGCACGTCGTGCACCGCACGACCCGCCGGCACGTCGATCGCCGAGCGACGCGCCTGCAACCGTGCTGGGATCCCGGCGCGTCGGAACGCGGCGAGCAGCAGGTCGCCGTCGTGTGCCGCGCTCGCGCTGGCGACGACCACGTCGTCCCACGCGAATCCACGACCGCCGAGCAGCGCGACCTCGCGCACGACTTCCTCGGCTTCCTGCAGCGGGCCCGAGCAGTCGACGAACGCCACGGGGGCGGCGGTATCCAGCCGCAGGTCGGTCTGGGGTGCTCGCGAGGGTGCATCCTCGAACAGCTCGCTGCCGAGCCAGTCGAGCAGCGGCTCGGACGTCGGCACCGAATCGAGCTCTTCCACGTGTGCGCCGAGGCTGCGCCAGCGATCACGAAGGTCGGCAGCGCGTTCGTGCACGCGTCGACCCGGTCGCCACGCGAGCGTGACGGTGACCGGCACGTGCCGAGCGAGTCGCTCGAGCAGCTCCACGCGCGACGGTGCGAGCGCTTCGAAGCCGTACACGACGACCGCGCCCACGCCGGGCGATCCGGTGCGCA
>JBBQUY010000103.1:0-9056 GCA_038212015.1 Gaiellales bacterium
TTGTACATCACCGAACCGTCAGGCAGCTCGAAGTGCTGCAGGAACAGCTTGACGGCCGCCGACATCGAACGGCCCGTGTGCTGCACGCCCTTCGGGTCGCCGGTCGTGCCGGAGGTGAAGATCACCAGGCTCGGCGCGTCCACGTCGAGCTCGGGGAGGTCGACGGACGAGCTCCCGGGCCCCGCGAGCAGCTCGTCGAGCGACGTCGCCGAGCGCGGCACGCCGGGCAGCCGTCGGCCGACGCGGATGTGCGATCCGGGCAGCTTCGACAGGCGCGGCAGCGTCAGCCCGCGCCGGCGCAGGTAGCCGCGCAGCGGCGTGGGCGCGCTGGCGACGTACAGCAGCGATTCGGCGATCACCCAGTCCGGCGCGAGCAGCTCCAGGCGCCGCTCGAACAGCTCGCTGCCCACGCCCGGATCGACGAACGTCACGACCGCGCCAGTGCGCATGGCACCGAGCAGCAGCAGGAGCGCGTCGATGCCGGGGCGCACGCCGAACAGCACGACCTGTCCCGGGCGCATGCCGCGTGCGGCGAGTGCGCGGGGCAGCGTCTCGAACGCGTGCGCGATCTCGTTGCCGGTGACGATGCGCTTGCCTTCGGTCATGAGCACGCGGTCGCCGCAGGCGCGGGCGGCGCGGATGAGCTCGTCGACCATGACCTCGAACCCGGCGCCATCGAGGCGCTCGACCACGCCGGCGATGTCGCGCGTGTCGGTTGCGGCGCCGTTCGTCATGCGCCTGCCGCCTCGGTCTTCGCGCCGCCCTTTCGGCGCACGTGCAGCTCGTCCCACGTCGGCAGCAGCACCTTGCGCGCGGCCTTTCGGCCGGTGATCTCGATTTCGGGAGCGCCGTCGAGCAGCGCCGTCAGCACCGTCGTGAGCTCGCGCATCGCGAGGTTGTAGCCGAGGCAGAAATGCGGCCCGGCGCCGAACCAGATCAGTCGCAGCTCGCGCGGGATCTCGCGGGCGATGTCGAACTCGGTTCCGCGCTCGATCACGCGATCGTCGCGAATCGCGCGCGCCCACGCGATGAGCACGAGCTCGTTCGCCTTGATCCGCTTTCCGTGGAAGGTGAAGTCCTTCGCGGACGTTCGCGTCGACACAGGCACTGGCGTCGCGCAGCGCAGACCCTCTTCGATCGCGTTGTCGAGCAGGTGCCGGTTGCGCTGCAGGCGCTTCCACTGCGACGTGTCATGCAGCAGCGACGTGATCCGAACGAGCGCGGTGGACGTCGTTTCCGTGCCGGCGATGAGCAGCATCCCGACGACGCCGCGCGTCTCATCCAGGTCGAACCCGAGCTCGCGCAGGCGCCCCGGGATCGTGTTCTCGTCGCCGTCGGCGTGCACTTCGTCGATGCCGTCGACGAGCTCCTCGAACACCGCCTTGGCGGCGGCGACCTCGCCCTCGTCGAGCTCCTTCATGTTCGTGGGAACCATCCCGACGAGCTTCTGGCCGAGCTTGTACATCTCGCGCGCACGCTTCTCGCGCGCGTCGCCGTCGAGCCGCAGGCCGACCATGTGGCACATCATCGTGCCGGTCACGCGGCGAGCGAGCAGCGACACGTCGAGCGTCTTCCCGGCCTCGAGGTCCGCCACGACCTCCGCGGCGATCGGCGACAGCGCGCGGTCGGCGAGCTCGTTCACGAACTTCGGCGTGAACAGGCCCTGCAGGCGGCGGCGCAGCGCGACGTGGTCGGGCCCTTCCATGTTGAGCAGCGCGGTCTTGCCCATCACCTGCGTGAGCAGCGCGCCCGCGCTCTTGGGCCCGTCCTTGCGAAAGTGCTCGCTGTCGACGGCCGCCTCGCGGCATGCCACCGCACCGGTGATCACGTAACCCAGGCGCGGGATGCGCACCACGTCGCGGCGATTGCGCACGATGCCGTGCAGCAGGAACCACGCGAGCGGGCGCGATGCGGCGAGCAGGCGCCGCTCGTTCCGTCGCTTCGCCGGCGCGGCAGGATCCCAGTCGCGAGGCTCGGCGGCGCGAGCAGCCTCGGTCGGGGCAGGAGTGGTCGATTCGGCGGACATGCCTCGGGTTCTGTCCCTCACGTCGGGGTCGCGAACCTGCTCGCCCCAACGTTTGGTGCTCATGCGGTCATACACGTTCGATCGGCCACGCAAATCAGAGACGCGTCGTCATCACCACGGTGCTGATGCCCGCGCCCACCCCGATCCACAGGACATGGTCACCCGGCTTCGCGCGTCCCGATTCCAGCGCCTTCTCGAGCTGGATCGGCAGCGTCGTGCTTGCAACGTTGCCGAGCAGGTCGACGGTGCGCACGACTTTTTCCTCCGGCACGCCGCTCACGTCCAGGAACACGTCGAGCATCTGCTCGCTCACCTGGTGAAAGAGCACGACGTCGTAGTCGTCGAACGTCGTGCGCGTGCGCTTGAACAGGTCGATGATCACGCCGGGGCCGACCTCGATGAACGCATCGCGCAGCGCGGTGCCGTCGCCCTCGAAGTAGGTCTTCTCCAGATCGCGCGGGTGCATGCTGCCGCCGGTGGGCAGCGTGCACAGCTCCCAGTACCGACTGGCCGCCACGACATCGATCTCGTGGATGCCCGTGCCGTCGGTACGCGCTTCCAGCACCATCGCGGCGCCGGCGTCGCCGAACGTGTAGCCCGCGAACGAGTCCTTCATGTGCTGCACGTCGCGAATGTTCCAGCGCACGGCCTCACTCGGGCACTCGCCCGAGCAGATGAGCGCACGCTGGTACTGCCCGGTGCGAATCAGCGCATCGGCGACCTGCATGCCGTTCATGAACGAGTTGCAGGCATTCTTGATGTCGAAGACCACCGCCCGGCCGCCGAGCTTGGCGCTCACGATGTGCGCGGTGGCAGGCTCGATCAGGTCCTGGCTCGAGGAGCCGAACACGATCAGGTCGATGTCGTCGATCGTCACGCCGGCGTTGGCCATCGCCTTCCTGGCGGCTTCGACGGCGAGGCAGCTCGTGTCCTGGTCGCGGCGCTTGTAGCGACGCTCGCGCACGCCCGTGAGCTTCTCGACGATGCCGGGAACCGGCACGAAACCGTGTTCGACGCTCGCTTCGGCGATTCGGCGCTCGACGTCTTCGGACGTGACGATCTCTTCGGGCAGATACGACGCGACGCCGGCAATCGCGGCGCGCACCGTCGGACGATTGATCGTCTTGGTCAGCGCAGGTCGCGCCTGCCGCTGCAGGCTGCCTCTTCGTGATCGTGCGGGGGTTGCAGTCACGCATGCACCTCGTCGTCGTCCGTCCACACCGGCCCGAATCCGGTTTCGTCTCGCCATCAGAGCATCGAAGATTCCGTACGCGGCCGTTTCATGGCCCGTTTCGGGACACGACGTGGCGTGGATCGCGACTGCATCGGTCCTGCACACGACACGCGCGTGAGACACGGCGCGACCCTGAGTCGAAGTGTTGGTAGGGCGGGTCCGACGCGGGAAAGGGGACGTCGCCATCTTCTGGGCACTTGCATGCATGGCGGCCGTCACGGTCGTCTTCCTGATCCGGCCGCCTCGCGCGCGCCCGGTGCCTGCACGCGTGGTCCCCGGCGACGTCGTCGCCACCGAAGACGGACTGCGCGGTACGATCGTCCGGCTCGACAGCTCGTTCGCGCTGGTCGACGCCGGCGAGGGTCGCCTGGTCTGGGCGCGCTGTGCCGACCTGATGTTCGACGAAGCCGCCTCCGGAATCCCATCGGCCATCCCCGGCGAGGTTCGCGTCCAGCGGGCCGGTGCCCCCGCACCGTCACCCGCCGCACTGCCCGACGCCAGCGGCGGTCTCGTGCGTTTCGCCGAGGGCGTGTGGGCTGCTCGCAAGACGATCGTCTGGGGCTGGGTCGTGATGCTGCTCGCCTGCCTGCCGCTTGCCGGCACCGCGGAGAAGTCGTTCACCCAGGGCGGCTTCCTGCTCAAGGACGGCGAGGCGATCCGCGTCATCGAGGAAATTCGCGACGAGTTTCGGATGCCGGTGGGCCAGCAGGTCGTGATGGTGCCCGGACCGCTCGACGCCGCGACGAAGAAGCTCGGGAAGATCACGCCTGCCCTCTCTCGAGTTCCGCACGTGCTGTCGGTCGGTGAACCGCGCGCATCCATGGACGGCCGGATCGTCGCGATCACCATCTATTTCGACGACACCGACGACATCGCGATCAACGGCTACGACGAGATGCTCGCGACGATCGAATCCGCGGGCTACGACCGCGAGGACTTCCAGGTCGCGGGCACGATGGCCGTGTTCGCCGACACGACCGCACTGTCGAAGCGTGACCTGGCGAAGGCCGAGATGATCGGCACGCCGCTCGCGCTGATCGTGCTGCTGTTCGTGTTCGGCACGGTCGTCGCCGCATCGATCCCGCTGCTCGTCGGCCTCGTGTCGGTGGTCGTCACGCTCGCGGTGCTGCACGTGCTGTCGATCCCGCTCGGTCTCTCGATCTTCGTGATGAACATTGCCTCGATGCTCGGCTTCGGGCTCGGCATCGACTACTCATTGCTCGGCGTGTCGC
The DNA here is from genome assembly GCA_038212015.1 of Gaiellales bacterium. Classification (GTDB taxonomy): domain Bacteria; phylum Actinomycetota; class Thermoleophilia; order Gaiellales; family SKUG01; genus JAGQUL01. The sequence continues at coordinate 4,493 of JBBQUY010000103.1, forward strand.
GCTTCCGAGAGGAGCTCGCGATGGGGCGCACCGTGCGCGAGGCGACGATCACGACGGTGGCGACCTCCGGGCGCGCAGCCGTGATCAGCGGCGTGGCGGTGATTGCAGGCATCGGTGCGTTGGCGGCGATGCCGCTGCCGATCATGTTCGCGATCGCGCTCGGCGGGGTGGTCGTCGTCGCCGTCACCGTGCTCGCGTCGCTGACGCTCCTGCCCGCCGTGCTCGGACTGCTCGGCCACCGTGTCGAGAAGTGGAAGGTGCGCCGCGTGCAGGTGGCAGGCGACGCCACCGCGAGCCGCTGGTACCGTCTCGCGCACGCCGTGATGAAGCGACCGGGCCTGTCGATCTGCGGCGGCGTCGCGATCCTGCTCGTGCTCGCCAGCCCCGTGCTCGGCGCGCGAATGGATGTGCCGCACGATGACGTCCTGCCGAAGGACGCCCTGTCGATGACTGCCAAGCGTCAGCTCGAGGCGCGATTCGACGAGCGGGTCGAGTCCCCCGTGATCATGATCGTCGACACCGACAAGCAGGACGTGATCGAACAGATCGAGCAGCAGCTGCTCGGCGTCGATCGCATTCGCCGAACCGAGGTCGTGAAGGTCGACGAGGAGCGCGGCCGCACCCTGCTCAATGCGTTCGGTGACAGGTCGCTTGCCAACGGCGGTGCCGTGTCACGCCAGGTGGCGCGCGATGTCTCGGCGCTCGACTTCCCGGTCGGGGTGCTCGTGAGCGGGCAGGGCGCGGGCGAGATCGAATTCCTCGAGGCGATCAAGTCGAGCATGCCCCACACGCTCGTCCTCATGTTCGTCTCCACGCTGCTCGTGCTCACGGTCGCGTTCCGCTCGCTGACCCTGCCGATCAAGGCGATCGTGCTGGATACGCTGTCGATCCTCGCGTCGCTCGGCGTGGTCATCGCGGTCTTCCAGAACGGCGTCGGCATCGACCTGCTCGGCACGCAGCCGCTCGGCTACACCGAGGCGACGATCCCGATCATTCTCTTCTGCCTGCTGTTCGGCCTGTCGATGGACTACGAGGTCTTCATGCTGGCGAAGGTCACCGAGCTCTACCAGGCCGGCTACGACGACCGCGAGGCGACGGCGCGAGGCGTGGCGTCGACCGCCCCGCTCGTCACGGGCGCCGCGCTCATCCTCATCGTCATCGGCATCGCGTTCACCACCACCGAGCTCGTGCTCATCAAGCAGATCGGGTTCGGCATGGCCATCGCGCTCGCCCTCGACGCGACCATCGTGCGCGTGCTCCTGCTGCCCGCCACGATGCGCTGGCTCGGCCCTGCGAACTGGTGGATGCCGGCGTCGCTGCAACGACGCGTGCCGCGCGTCGAATGGGCGCACTGAGCGACGGAGCGAGTGGCATGAAGCTTGCTTCGATGCCCGAGCGAGGAGCTCAGCCGGAGGGGCGCAGCCCCGACGAAATGATGCGTGTCGCTACGCGTCGACGCTGAGCGAGACCGAGCCGAGGCGCAGGCCGATCGCGTCGCCGGCGGCGCGCGAGAGGTCGATGATTCGGCCACCGATGAACGGGCCGCGATCATTGATGCGCACCTGGATCGAGCCACCCTCGCCGGAGACGGTCACCCACGTGCCGAACGGCAGCGACGGGTGCGCGGCCGTGAAGGCATTGGGATCGTAGAACTCGCCATTGGCGGTCATCTCGCCCGTGAAGGAGTCGTGGTACACGGATGCGGTGCCGGACTGCTGGAATCCGATCGGCTGGTCGACCGACGGGTTGAGCCCGCTCTGGGCCTGCACGGCCGTGACCTCGGGGTTTCCGACCTTCGGCAGCAGCGGCGAATCCTTGATGCGCGCCATCTCGGCGGCCTCGCGGCGTGCCTGGGCGACGCGCGCCTCGGCGGCACTCAGTCGCTCGCGAGATGCCTGTACGCGATCCTCGAGTCGATCGACCTCACGCTCCAGGCGTGTGCGCTGGCGGAGCAGTCGCGTGCGCCGGGTGTCGAGCTGCTGCCATCGCTCGAGCAGGCGACCGTCCTGCTCGGCGACCTGGTCGAGCGCGTCGAGCGAACGACCCACGTCGCGCATCGACTCGCCGGCAGCCATGCGTGCGAGCGCGTCGCCGCCGCCACCATGCTTGTAGATCGCAACGAGCCGACCCTCGACCTCGATGCGCAGTCGGCGATGCTCGCCGCGCACGGCACGCAGATCGTCGCGGACCTGCTCGAGGTCCGCGCGTGCGTCCGCAAGCCTGCCGACGTCTGCGGCGAGACGGGAAGCGAGCTGGGCGATGCTCGATGCCGATGAGACCTGCGCTGCGGGGAGGAGCAGCGCGAGGGCGGCGATCGTGCATCCCATGAGCGTCGCAACGCGACGCCGGGATGTCCATGTCGATGGAGCCATCTGGAGCGGGGACCATAGGAATGAAGTGACGTTCGGGTCAAGGGCCGCCGTGGCCGCTCGCTGGCACGCTTCGTGAGGGATCGATCACCAAATTTCCAGAATTCTACGTCTCGTCGTGGAAAAAACGGGTCGGACGCAGGGCCGCCCCCTTGGCCTTCCGCCAATTGCAGATGCTCCAGCTTGACCAGAACCGGTCGTTCAGTGAGCGCCTCACACTGCATTCCAGCCCCCGAGCGTGATACATACCGAGGCATGCAGCAGGTCCCTGAATCCGATATCCGCCATCCAGTCTCGTTCTCGCGCGCGCCCGCGCGCACGCACGAGCGGCAGACCATGGTGGCCCGCACGGTCAGGTTCGGGATCCTGCTCGCCGTGCTCGTGCTGGCGATCGGCGCTGGCGTCGGATCTTCTTCCACGGACGTGACGGCCGTCGCCGCCGCGACACCTGCCCAGCCGTTCGCCCCGCTGCCTGCGGTGGGCGAACGCTGGTTCGCGCTCGGAGCGAACCTGCCGTGGCTCCAGCGCGGCTGCGACTTCGGCTGCGGACGCACCCGCGGCGTTCGCGCCAACTCCGAACGGCTCGACGCGATCTTCCGCGAGATGTCGCGACGCGGCGTTCGCGTCGTGCGCTGGGAGCTGTTCCCCAACGACGCCTGGCAGGTGCGACGAGCAGCTGACGGCACCCCCACGTCGGTGCACCCCGCCGTGCGCTTCGACTTCGACGAGGCCGTGAAGCTCGCCGCCCGCAACGACGTGTTCCTGCTGCCCGTCGTGCTCCCCGACCCGGATCGCGTTCCGCTCACGTGGTTCACCAACGGCGCACAGGCGACCGCGCTCGGTGCGGCGCTGCGCCCGCTGTTCGCGCGCTATCGCAACCATCCGCACGTGCTCGGCTGGGAGGTCGTGACTCGCGCGGAGCGCCTTCAGGAATCCACACAGGCCACCCGCGAGCAGCTGCGCGCCCATGGCTCGGCGATGATCGCGCCGCTGCGCGCCGCCGCACCCACCAAACTCGTCGTGATCGGCCCGAGCGACGTCACCCGCATCGACGGCTGGGTCAACCTCGGCGCCGACGTGTACGCGCCCCAGCACACCACGGACATGCCCGGCGAGGCCTGCGCCACGTGTCGGTCCGCCAGCGACGTGCGCCTCGCCGAGGGCGCGGATGCGCCGATCATGATCGGCGGCTTCGACGCCGCATCCGACGACGACGCGTCCACCGCGCTCGGCGCCTACGTGCGCCAGGGCTACGCCGGCGCGCTCGCCTGGTCATGGCGCGGCAACCCGCACTCCGATCGTCCCCGCGAACCCGCGCGCATGCCGGACGTGGCCACGTGGCGCCTGCATCACCTGTTCCCGACGACCGGCCCGCGCAGCCGCCCGCTCAACCCGTGCTACGGCCCCGATGCACGAACGTTCCGCTGTCCCAACCTGCGCATGTCCAAGCCGACGAGCATCTCGCTCGGCACCCGCGCCGGACGCTCGATCCTGTACAGCACCAACTCGCTCGACAGCCGCGGCACCGGTCCGGCGTCGCTGCGCGGCAACCGCAACGGGCGATTCACGATGGACGCGCGCCAGGTGCTGCATCGCGTCGACGCCACGCCGGTGGTCATCGACACCGACGCAAAGCTGCTGTTCAAGGCGATTCCCGGCCAGAACCGCTACTGGAAGTGGGACGGTGCCGCGCGCATGGAGCTATGGCGCCTCAATGCCGCGGGTGAGCCGGTGCAGCGAACGAAGGTCGGTCCCAAGACGGTGTACTGCCTGCGCGACCTGCGCCGTCGCTACGGCTGGCTCCCGTTCTCGCCGCGCCGCATGGTCTATCCAGGCTGCAGCCAGCGCCTGTCGCAGCGCACCGTCACGCTCGGCACCTCGGTCGGCTGGAGCGACGTGTACCCGGCCAGTTACCACGAGAACTGGATCGACGTCACCGGCCTGCGCGGCTGCTTCGCCTACGTACACATCGCCGACCCCACCAACGTGATCTACGAGTCCAACGAGGACGACAACGCCTCGAGCGCCGTCGTGAAGCTTCCGTGGCGCGGCACCAACCGCGGCTGCCCTGGCGCGAAGCCGATCCCGACCGTCGGCCCGAACGGGACCTACTGAGATGCGTCGAGTCCTGCTGCTCGTGCCGTTCCTGGCGGTGATGGCGACGACGTTCGCCGCGCCGTCCAGCGCGTTCGCGA
>JBBQUY010000104.1:0-8969 GCA_038212015.1 Gaiellales bacterium
AGCGAGCTCGGTCATCACTCGTTCCTTGCATCGGTCACTCGGCCATTCGAGCAAGCTCGATGACACTCGTTCCTAGAAATCGTACGTCGCTCCGCTCCGGCGATTTCGTCGTCACTCGGCCATTCGAGCAAGCTCGATGGCGCTCGCTCCGCTCAGCCGTTCACGTGGCGACGAAGGGCAGCTTCCATGAGCCGCTCGGCCTTGCCCAGGTGCACGGCGGTCGCGTCCACGTGCTGCGGCACGAGCTGTGCGTGGGAGCCGCCGAATTCGCCGACCCAGACGTGGAGCGTCTTGCCGAGCTGGGTCTGGGCCAGGTCGAGCTGGGCGAGCGCTTCGGTCGCGTTCTTGACTGCTTCCGTCGGCGGGCCGGGCTGGCCGCTCGTGATCGAGTTGCCCTTCACGCCGTTGAGGATGTCCTGCACGCCACCGATTGCCGACCGTACCTGCTGGCGCGCCGCGACGGCATCGGACCACGGCATGTCCATGACTTCCTGGGAGCGGCTGGTCACGTACGCGTACGTGCCGTCGGCCTGCTCCACGACCTTTTCGAGCGGCTGCGGCGCGACGAAGTCGCCAAACCGGGCGAGCTTCGCGGTGGCATCGTCGAGCGCGGGCAGCGCCTCCTGCAGGATCTTCGGCACCGCTTCGCCGGCATCGATGACGGTACGCATCTGGTTCACGCTGACGACTGCCATGTGGTGTTCCCCCGCTGTCCTGCGCCATGCCGCCCCCTGTGGGGCATGGACGCGCTCGCCGACCTATCGGCCGGATCGGTCGCGCGGTTGCAGCTGCGTCGTGGAGAACGAACACGGGCCCCGATCCAACGAGGGATCGGGGCCCGGGAAGGCACGGATGAGGCGCGCCGCGGAAGCGTCGCGCGAACGCGTCCTAGAAGGCGATGACCTGGCGGCCTCGGTAGGTGCCGCAGTTGCCACACGCGTGGTGCGGTCGCTTGGGCGCCTTGCACTGCGGGCAGGCGGCATTGGCCGTGACCGTCAGTCGCGTCTTGGCGGTGCGGCGTCGGTCGCGGCGGCTCTTGCTGGTCTTGCGCTTGGGGACTGCCATTGCAGGACTCCTGAAAAAGGCTCTGGGGCGTGCTTCGCCGGCCCTTTGGGCACGGACCGCGGAAGTATAGCCGATCCCGCAATCGGCGCGCGTTACTCCTCGACCTGGAGGCTTTTGAGCGCATCCCAGCGCGAGTCCACCGGCTTCTCGTGCGCGTGGTCGGGGTGCTCGTTCAGGTTGATGCCGCACTCACCGCACAGGCCCCGACAGTCGGGGCGGCACAGCACGCGCGTGGGAAACTGCAGGCCGACCTCCTCGCGCGCCCATGCGGACACGTCGAGCATGTTCGTCGAGTCGTCGACATGCTCGCTGCGCAGGTCGTCGTCGTCCTCGGCTGCGTCGGGATCATGGACCGCCCACGCATCCACGTCCGCCGACCACGCCGCCGGCTCAAGGCAGCGCGCACACGGGCCGGTGTACGCGGCGTGGAAGCGCAGCCGGAAGCTGGTGCCTTCGGTCATCGCGGTGGTGTCGAGCTGGGCGGTGACGGCACCGTCGGGCACCGTGTACTCGATGCCGACCGGCGTGGCGGGCGCCCTGCGCGTGCCCTTCGGCGCGAGCGCCGGGGCCTTGCCGCCCGCGTCGACATAGTCGACGGCGCCCTGCACGTACGGGACGAGCTCGACCTGGAGCTCGTCGTGGCGAGCCTGCCCCGGTGAGATGCCGAGGTCGCGCAGTGAAAACATCGTGCCCATTGCAGCATCGTAGCGGGTCGGTCACGTGAGACGGGTATCTCGTACGTTCCGACACTCAGGCAGCGGGCCCATCGGGGGAGCTCGTGCAGCGTCGGGGGGCGCATGCAGCTGGATGCACATCGGATTCGCCAGGCCGCGCTGGAACTGGGCGCAGCCGTGCAGCATGCCGACGCCGCGGCAGCCGTCGAGGTGCCGATGCTGTTCGGACGCGGCGCTGCCAAGGCATCGATCGCCGGCGAGCTCGGCGAGGCCGTGCGGCGAGCGAACGCAGCGGGCGACGTGCTCGCGACGCTCGACGGCCCGATCGCGGACGCGAAGCTCGCGACGGACGAACTCGTTGGCGAGTCGACGCTCGCGATCGATTCGTGGCAGCGCATGCGCGGCACGGCATTCCAGCCGGCGCTCGAGGGCGCACGGCGCGTCCATGGCGAGCTGCTGCGCATCGGCGACGCGCTCGACGCTTCCGCAGGCGAACTCCGACAGCTGCTCGACACACGCTTTCACGATCCGAGCGCGACGGTGCATGACTGGCGCGTGATCAATACGGTCGCCGCACACCGCATGGACGAGCTGGGTGCGGCTGGCCCATACCTGGCCGAGGTCACCAATGAGGGGCAGCGTCTCGGCATGGCGGCTGATGCGTTGTCGACGCATCCCGACGCGCTGGCTGCTGCGTGGTCAAAGCTGACCCGTGCGTCGTACAACGCACCGGTCCGCGTCGACAGCCTTCGCCGCGCGTTCGCCGGCATCGCGGACACGGTTGCGGGCGACGTTCGACAACGCATGCCGCAGTGGCTCGCGGACGCGACGCCCGGCACGTGGATCAGGCCGACCGCCGATCAGGCTCGCGAGCTGCAGCTGCTCGCCCGTACCGGGTCGCGTGAGGACGTCACCGCCCAGGTGCTCGAGGTACTGTCCTCGCACAGCCTCGAACGACCGGACCTGGAGCTGCTCAAGGTTGCTGGGCGGCTGGGCGACGACCTTGCCGTGGAGGTTCCGCTCGCGGCTGACGCGCCGTCGCTGCAGGCGATGATCGACGTGCAGACGGCGGGCCTGCACATTCGGCACAAGGAACTCCTCCACGACGCCTACGTGCGGCTCGCGACGAGCTCCGATGCGGTCGTCGAGCGCGAAGTGGCGCGCCTGTCGCGCGGCGCGGTGACCGCGCACAACGTCCGCCTGCTCGCTCGCCTCGGCGTGGAGAAGCCCGAGGCGGTGCTCGGCAGTGCCGGTTCGCAGCCGTGGGCGACGAAGCTGCTCGTGAAGGCGCTCGACCCCTTCAATCGAGGCGGGGAGGCGCAGGCGCTGGTCGACACGTTCGAACTCGTGCGTCGAACCGGCGGTGATCGCGCGCTCCTGCTCGACGAGTTCGAGCGGCTTGCCCAGCATGTCCCCGGTACTGAGCCGGCGGAGCTCACCCGCGTCGGCCATGCGCTGCGGATGCTTCCCGATGAGCTGCGGCCGCGCGGAACTGCGGTCGTTCAGGAGCGACTGGAATCGGTGTTCCATGCCGGCGAACGGTATCCACATCGCCGGTATGAACTGACCGAGGCCTGGCTGGGCGATTCCGTGGCGGTGCTCGTGGAGGGCGAACGCCTCGCCGCGAATCCCGCGACGACCAAGGCCGCGATCGCCGGCGAACTCGACGCGCTGCTCGCGCGTCCATTGGACGAGCTCGACGATGCGACCGTTCGCCGCCTCGCCGTGCTGTCGACGCTCCCGGATGAACTTCGTCCCAACATGGGTGGCCACGAGCTGTTGCGCTCCCGGGTCGCGCACCGTCCACACATGCGCAGCACGGTCGACTGGATGCGCCTGCTGCGCGAAGGTGAGCTGCTCGCCGCGCAGCCCGGCACGACGTCGGCGACGACCACCGCCGAGCTGCGCCGCCTGCTCGAGATCGCGCCGGCCGATCGCACCCGTGGCGACGTGCGCCGCATGCTCATGCTTCGTAACGTGCCGGCGGAGATCTCGCCGATCGTGGGTCGCGAACCCGACCTGTCCAAGGACGGCTTGATGAGCGTCGCGCGAATCGGCGACCGGCCGGGATCGGTGGATGAGTGGGCTGGCATGTCCCACAACGCGAACATGGAGATCGAGCAGCTGCGTCTGGCCGTCGACCGGTCCGAGGCCGTCCTCGCCGGAGCGACGCCCGCGACGGTGCAGGCCGAGCTGCAGCAGCTGCTCGGCGCGCCCCACATGGCGCTCGACGCCGACCAGCTGCGCCGCGTGGCAGTGCTCGACGGCCTGCCCACCGAGGTACGGGGCTATGAACCGGTCACGACGCTGGACGGCAGCATCGCCGCGACGTGGACTCCCGAACTCTCGGGGCGCGACGCTCACACGAACCTCGGCCTGCTGCGCCTCTCGGTCGACGCGGCGCGCGACGCAGCCGACAACTCATACACCGTCGAAGGCCTCACGCACGAGCTGAGCAGGCTGCTGAGCCGCGACAACGACCAGCTGACGCCGGCGCAGCAGTACCGCATCGCGATGATCGCGGCGATGCCGCCCGAGGTGCGACCAGCAGTGCCCGGTGGTTTCCACGATCCGCGCGGGATCAATCGCAAGTCACTTCCCGAAGTCCACGTCGAGGGGTGGTGGCGCGCGGGGTACGGCCGGAATGCGGCCGACGCGGCTCGCGAGGCGATCCTGCCCAACTCGGGCCTGACGCTCGCGGATCTCGTGGCAGTCGTGCGACAGGACGACGGCAGCATCCGTATCGGGGGCCTCGCCCCGTCGGCGCGCCACGTGATCACGCACGCTGCAGCCGACGAGCTCGAGCGGGCCGGCATCACGTCCGCATCCCTGACTCGCGACATCCTCGAAGCGACGCGCGACAGCGGCAGCCAGGCACTCGTGAGTCAGGCGGTGCGCGATGCGCATCCGGTTGCCGCACGCATCGAGGTGACGAGTGACGGCGAACGCGCGGTGCTCGATCGACTCCGACATCACCTGCAGCGCAACCTCGACCGCATCGAGGGCCGCCTGGGCGACGGCTACGGTCGTCATCCCGACTATGCCGAGCACGGTCGATCGATCGAGGATGCGGTGCTGCTCGGCCGCATCGACGACCTGCGTCGATCGCGCGCCGTGGAGACCGCGACGAAGCCCGCCTCCACTTCCGAGCGCGGTGCGGAGATCCTCACCTGGTAGTCGCCTGCCGGGCACCGATTCTCGCTTGACCGCACGCTCGATCCGTCGTGCAATGGACGGGCGACGTGCGCAGTGTCGGAAGCTGCGCTCAGGGACGAGGGACGACGCATGGCTCGAATGCTGATCGACGGGGGCCGTACGCCTGCGATCAGGCCTGCGCCGAATCCCAAGGCCAAGTCCAAGGTGAATCTTCCCGCGGCACCTACGGCGACCAGCAAGCGCACCGCGCCCGCCGTGGCCGATGCCTCCTCGGGTGCAGTACGGGTGACCTCGCGCGGCACGCGCCCCACGACTCAGGGAGACCAGGCTCCATCCGGAGCTCGAGCCGGCGCGAGCGAGCGGCATCGCTTCACCGCGCCGAGCGCGGCCGCTCCCACCAGCGCGGGCTCGACTAGCGATCAACCGTCACCTCCCTCGATCCGGGGCAAGACCGGCGTCGGTGCGGTCGTGCGCGACGGCGCCGCCGGCAGCGGCAGCGGCAGCGCGACGCCTGCTCCGGCAGGCAAGTCCGATACGCCACCGCTCTCGACAGGAAAGAAGACCGGCGCCGACGATTCCGCGATCCTCGCGGAGACCGAGGCAGCGGTTCATCGATCGGAGGAGTATTTCCGGTCCCGGTTCGGTCGCGATGGCTACGACGGTCGCGGCGGCGAGGTCTCGGTCGAGGTCGATCGCGAATCCCGTGGAGGCGCCGAGGCGCGCTCCTCGGCATCCGGCGGCGCCACGATCGCGATCGGCATGACGCCCGGCTCGGTGGTGCCGACGTTGATGGCGCCAACCGATGACGTCATCACCCATGAATTCGCGCACCTGGTCATCTTCGAAGAGGATCGCAACGACGAGGTCCGACCCTCCGGTTCGCTCGCAGCCCGCCAGCGACGCGCTGCGGAGTACACCGCAATCCACGAAGGGCTCGCTGATGTCTTCGGCGCGGCAGCGGAGCGCGACTGGAACATGGCCGACCACCGCAACCCCTCGACGGGCGAGGGTGTCGTGACGCACCGTCGCGACGCGGATCCCGACGACCCGCACGAATGGGGTGGCGTGCTCAGCAATGCTGCCGCGGACATGCAGGCCAGCACGGGCTGGGAAGTGATGGAGGAAGCGTTCTACGGCGCGGTGGTCGATGAACGCCGAACGCGATCGTCGAGCATGAACGACGTGGCGCGGTACGTGGTCGAGGCCGCTTACGAGGCTGGCGGCGCGGAGGCCGCAGCCGCAGCACGTGCTGCGTTCCGTGACAACGGCCTGCTGCAACCGCCTCCGAGCAGGCTCGTTCCCCAGTAACGACGCGAGCCCGCCCCGCATGGTGCGGAACGGGCCCGTCGTGGCTATCTGTCTCGCCTGCGTGACTAGTGCGAGCTGCCTGCCATCGCGCGCTGTGCGAGCTTGTCGCGCGAGCGGCTGACGGCGTTGAGGAACTTGTCGAGATTGGCCTCGAGCGTGCCGAACACCTCGTCGGCGTAGTCGATCGCGCCGGTGTTCATCTCGGTCGCACGGACCTCGGCCTCGCCGAGGATCGCGTCGGCCTGCTCGTGGGCGATGCGCACGACCTCTTCGCGGCTGGCGATCTCTTCCGCCTTGTCGCGCGACTCCTGGATGAGGCGCTCGGCCTCACGCTTGGCTTCGGCGAGCATGTCGGAGCGCTCCTTGACGATCCAGCGTGCCTGCTTGATCTCCTCTGGGATGCTGGCGCGCATCTGGTCGAGGATGTCGTAGATCTCTTCCTTCTCGATGCGAACCGTGTCCGTGAGCGGAACGGTCTTCGCGTTGTGAATGAGATCGTCGAGCTTGTCGATGAGGACCAGGACGTCCATGTGCGAGTTCACCTCTCTGCCGAGCGCCGGATTGGGGAAAGCGGCGCGGCGTGCTTCTGTCGTCGGCGGAAGTGTAGGCAGGTTGTTGCCGGGTTCGGGGAGGCATGGCCACCCGGAACGGCGGATCCGGACACGCAGGTGGCCGTGGTTGGCCGCCCCGGGCGTGCGCGATGACGCGGACCGTCAGTCGCTGTCGGCTGGCGTATCCGCGAACTTCGCGGCGAGTTCCGCCGCGACGCGCGGGGTGACGTACTTGCTCACGTCGCCGCCGAATGCCGCGACTTCGCGGACTCCGCTCGACGAGACGAACGACCAGTCGGGATAGCTCATCACGAAGCACGTCTCGAGCTCGGGCGCGAGTTCGGCGTTGAGGTGCGCCATCTGAAATTCCCACTCGAAGTCGGAGACTGCGCGCAGCCCCTTGAGCAGCACGGTCGCCCCCTCCTCCCGTGCGACGTCGACGATGAGCGTCGAGAACGAGCGCACGCGCACGTTGTCCAGGTCGCTCAACCCGTCCTCGAGCAGCGCGATTCGCTCTTCGGCCGTGAACAGCGGCTGCGTCTTGTGCTGCGGTGCGCGCACCACGCAGACGACGACGTGGTCGAACATGCGGGCGGCGCGCCGGATCACGTCCATGTGGCCGAGCGTGGGCGGGTCGAACGTGCCGGGACAGATGGCGATGCGATCGGGCATGGGTCGAGCCTTCCCGCCCACGGGCGTGGTGGAACCGGATCAGTGCGGCAGTCGACACTCGGGCAGGGGAATTCCAGGGGGAATCCGAGGATGTTCGGCATCGGCAAGGGTGCGGTGGATCTCGTGCGCGCGAGCGCGCGCGCGGGCGTGCGTCCGAGTGCCGTCCATGAGATCCGTGCGATCGCCACGCGTCTCGCGGACCAGGCCGTCCCCGCCTTTCACCCGTTCGACCTGTGGAAATCGCGCCTGCCCGCGCCCCACCTGCTGCCGATCGGCACCGCAGACGCGGCGCGCGCGGCCGACGACCTGCGCGGCCTGGTTCGATGGGTGGACGACGGCGACTGCCTCGCACGCGGGGCAATCGGCGCGGAACGCATCAACGAGCTGCTGCGCGGCGCCGTGACGGGCAGCGACGATGCGCGACGCGCGGCGGTGGCGGTGGTGAACACGTCGAAGCGGCAGACCGGCTGGACGTTCCATGCGGCGACGGCGTTCCGCTCGGCCGAGGACGACGGCGTGAAGATCGTCGACCACCTGCTCGGCGCACGCGTCGGCAACGCGAGCGGGGTGTTCTCGATCGATGACTGGGCCAGGCACATCGGGCGTCACTCGAGCGACGTTCGCCTGCAGTCGTCAGTCGACAACATTCCGTATGGCGGCTCGGTGACCGTGCCTGCCACGCGGAGCAACCTGCGCGGCTACGGTGAGCGGCTCGTTCGATCGATCATGCGCGCCGACAGCTGACGGTCAGTCGCCGGTGCTGTCGGAGTCCACGTCCGCGGCGGGGTCTTCCATCGGTCGGCCGTCGAGCGCGAGCACGCCGACCACCGTGTCGCCGTATGCGCGTTCGAGCTCGACCGTCGCGCCCCAGGCCGCGGCTGCCTCGGCGACCAGGTCGCGGTGGCGCGTGGCGACTTCCAGCACGACGCGCGCATCCGGAGCGCAGACGGTCGGCAGCGACGTGCGCGTGTCGCGCAGCAGCTCCGCAGTGCGATCGTACGGCGGGTCGAAGAACACGACGTCGAAGCGGCGTTCTGCCAGCGCGAGCGATCGCACGACGCGCACCGCGTCGCCCTTGATCAGGTCCGTCACGACGCTGGTGTCGCTGATCGTCGCGTCGATGTTGCGACGCACGACCTCGTGCGCCTGACGGTCGATCTCCACGAACGTCGCTGCTGCGGCGCCACGACTGAGCGCCTCCAGGCCCATCGCGCCGGTGCCGGCGAACAGGTCGAGCACCTCGAGCCCGTGGATGTCACCGAGGATCGAGAAGAGCGCCTCGCGAACCCGGTCGGCGGTCGGACGCACGTCACGCCCCCGGGGGGCGGCCAGGCGACGACCACGGAAGGCTCCAGACACGATTCGCATGCCGCAGAGCGTACCGCACCGAGGCACGCGGCACGACGGCGCGGTCGAAGCGTCGCGGCTACTGGTTGCCTGCGGGCGCTTCGCTCACGTGCGCGCGCGCGGACGTATCCGCGTGTGGATCGTCAGCAGTGGACGAATCGGGCTCGAGCCACGCCGCTGCGACGCAGCGCGATCC
>JBBQUY010000105.1:0-8629 GCA_038212015.1 Gaiellales bacterium
CGTCACCGCCGAGACCATCAACAAGGTCTGTGCCAGCTCGCTGCGCGCACTGTCGCTCGCGGACCTGCTCATCCGCGCCGGCCAGCACCAGGTGATCGTCGCCGGCGGCATGGAGAGCATGACCAACGCGCCACACGTCACGCACGTGCGCAGCGGCCTGCGCATGGGTGACGGCGCGCTCATGGACTCGATGATGCACGACGGGCTCACCAACCCGTTCCGCAAGGTGCGCATGCTCACCGACGGTGCCGAGGTCGCGAAGGAGCTCGGCATCTCGCGCGAGCGACAGGACGCCTGGGCGGCCCGATCGCATGAGCGCGCGGTCGAGCAGATGGCGTTTCTGGAAGGTGAGATCGCGCCGATCACGATCAGCTCGCGCAAGGGCGACGTGGTGGTGCAGCACGACGAGAGCGTGCGCCCGGATACGACGCTGGAGACGCTCGGGCGACTCAAAGAGCTCGACGTGGAGGGCGGCGGAACGACCGCCGGCAACGCACCCGGGGTCAACGACGGCGCTGCCGCGCTCGTGCTCGCGAGCGAATCGTGGGCGACCGAAAACGGCGTGACGCCGATCGGCTTCGTGCGTGGACACGCCTACGTCGCCGGCCGTACGCAGGACCTGGCGAAGATGCCGGGCGCGGCCACGAAGCTGCTGCTCGAGCGCGAAGGGCTGACGGCCGCCGACATCGATCGCTACGAGTTCAACGAGGCATTCGCGAACGTATCGATCAATGCGGTCGACGAGCTCGGCATCGACGAGGACAAGGTGAACGTCAACGGTGGCGCCGTGGCGCTCGGTCATCCGATCGGCGCGTCCGGCGCGCGCATCGTCGGCACGCTCGTGCGTGAGCTGCAGCGCATCGGCGGCGGGCTCGGTATCGCCGCGATCTGCTCCGGCGGCGGTCAGGGCGACGCGATCCTCGTCGAAGTCCCCAGGAGCTGATGGATCGGCAATCGTTTCGGTGGCCACCCACGGCCACCGGCGTGACCCCTGCGGGCAGGCAGTGGCCGATGCGCGCGACCTGACGGCCGCCTGCTGGAAACATTCGTGGCGGACGAGGCGATCCGTCGCCCCGCACGCTTTGACACGCCTCGCATCGTGGAGGAGCAGCCGCCCAGGACAACGGCGGCGCGGGCGTGGCTGGTTGCCTCCGTGACAGCAACGCCGCCCGCTGCCATCGCTCCCGTTCTCGGGACGACTCGTGACGGTCGGACGAGACAGGACGTCAGCCATGATCACCAGGACGGTGACAGCGGCCGCAGCTCCGCACGCAATGCCGCGTGCGAAGAAGAAGCGGCGACCTGCCGGAGCGGGCGCACCAGCGCCTGCACCCGCCTCGAAGCGTGCCGTTGCCGGTGCCGGAGGGCCTGCGCCCGCCGCCGCGGCAGCGCCCGCAGCCGGAGCGCCAGCGCCTGCCGCCCCGGCTCCCGCGCCGCCCGCACCACCGGAGGCCGTGAAGAGCCCCGAGTACGACCCTGTCTCCATCGGCGACGTCGGCGCAGGGATCGTCGCCGGCACCGCGACCGATTTCGTCGCGCCGCACATTTCGAAGGCCGTCACCGACTTCCTCAACGCCGAGAACTTCCCGATCCTCGGTTCCAAGTACGGCTCGGTCGTGCCCGGCAAGGTCGCCGGCACGGTCATCGGCCAGTTCAACGGCATGGTCAGCAGCATCATCGCCGACGCGATCAAGGGCTCGGGCGGCGAGCCCGGGCTCGGCTGGAAGCCGACTCCTGCCAACAAGCTCATCGCCGGCACTACCAAGGGCATCGTCACCACCTGGATGAAGATGGCCCTGACGGAGGCGCTTGCACCGCCGCCACCGCCCCCGCCACCGGTCTATCCGCCGGACGTGAAGCCGATCCCGCAGCCGCCCGCGCCGACCCCCCCGCCGCCGAAGCAGGTGCTGCTCACCGACACCGCGCAGATCCGCGGCGCGATCACGAGCGGCCTCATCGGCACCGCCGTCAGTGCGATGTACGACCAGACCGTCGGCCCGCTCGTGCAGCGCGCCGCCAACCTCGTCACCGGACGCTCGGGCGAGGAGATCAAGCCCGCCGCACCACTGACCCCTGGTCGCGTCGTCAACGGCCTCGTCGATTCCGTGCTCTCGTCGATGCTCATCCGCAACGTGTCGTACTCGCCACTGCCCGGGCCTCCCGGCGCACCTCCGGCGCCCCCCGGACCGACGCCATTCGCCGGCGCGCTCTCCGCGTCGCTCGTCAACGGGATCCTCGGCGCCGCCTGGTCGACCGTCTACGGACGCGGCCTCGGCACGTCGATCGAGAACGGCGTCAACCAGCTTGCCGGCATTCGCACCAAGGAAGAAGTCGAAAAGTCGCCGCTGCCGGCGCTCGAGCACTTCACGCGAGCCGCAACCCGCGGCGTGGCGGTCGGCGCGACGACCTACATGATCGGCAACGCGCTCAACGCGACGATGGTCAAGCTCGGCGCCCAGCTCGGCGGCGTCGGCGGCGCGATCGTGGCGATGGCCGGCGCAGCACTCATCGGCTCCGTCGGCGGCACCGTCGTCGACGCGACGATCGGCCCGTTCCTCGGCAAGCTCGGCGGCCAGATCTACTCGTGGATCACCGGCAAGCCGACGTATGAGCAGCGCATGGAGGAGGCCGCGAAGGCGCCCGCCCCAGGCCCGACGCCCGGCGACCCGGTCAAGGCGCCCAACGGCAACCCCGGCACGGTCCCCGCGCCCGATGCCCCCAAGGCGCCGGCGGCTCCCGCTCCGGCACCGCCCGCGGCCGGCGCGCCGAGGAAGCGAAAGAAGAACGGCGTGCGCGCCGTGGACGCGACTTCACCGGCGATCAACATCCCGCCCGCTCGACTCGCGGCAATCGCCGCACGAGGCTGAGTCGTTCGCGTCAGTTAGTGTCGCGGCATGAATGTTGCTCGAACGACTTTCGCCGTTCTGACCGGTCTCTTCCTCCTACTGCTGCCAGTGCAGTTCCTGATCGCGGGCTACGGCCTATTCGGCGGCGACCTCGACGCGCACATGGGCTTCGGCATGATGGTGCTCCACGGCCTCATGCTCCTGATGGCGATCACCGCCGCCGTCGCGCGTATGTGGAAGCTCGCCGGCCTGTCGCTGCTCATGTTCCTCGTCGTGTTCGTGCAGGTCGGCCTCGTGGAGCTCGATTCGGCATGGATCGCAGGGCTGCACCCGTTCATCGCCTTCTGCTACTGGCCCTTCACGTACTTCCTCTTGTGGCGACCGGTTCGCACTGACGCGACGACGCTCGCTCCGGAAGTTGCCTGAGGCCGATAACATCGGCGCATGACGACCGCCGACGCGCCAACCTCCGCAGCCCAGACCACCTCGATCCCCGCGACACCCGCGGACGTGACGAGCGTGCTCGTCGTCGGCGCCGGCCAGATGGGATCCGGCATCGCCCAGGTGTTCGCACAGGCCGGTCGCCACGTCCTGCTCGCCGACGTGTCGCCCGCGCAGCTCGAGCGCGCACAGAACGGCATCCGCACGAGCGCACGCAAGCTGCACGAGAAGGGCCGGCTCAGCGACGAGCAGCACCGCAACGCGACCGAGGGCATCACCTACGTGGAGGGGCTCGACGACGTCGACCTCTCGGGCGTGCAGCTCGCCATCGAAGCCGCGACCGAGCACCTCGAGACGAAGCTCGCGATCTTCGCCGACCTCGATTCGCGGATGCCGGCCGGAGCCGTGCTCGCGACCAACACCTCGTCGATCTCGATCACGACGATCGCCGCGGCCACCACGCGCCCCGAGCACGTCGTCGGCATGCACTTCATGAACCCGGTGCCGGTGCTCGAGCTCGTGGAAGTCATCTCCGGGCTCGAGACGACCGAGGCCGCGACGAAGCTCGTCATGGAACTGACGCGTGACCTCGGCAAGTCGCCGGTGCATTCCAAGGACGTGCCCGGCTTCATCGCCAACCGCATCCTGCTGCCGATGATCAACGAGGCGTTCTACGTCCTGCAGGAAGGCATCGGCGACGCCGAGGGCATCGACACGGTGATGAAGCTCGGGATGGCGCACCCGATGGGGCCGCTCGCGCTCGCCGACCTCATCGGGCTCGACACGTGCCTGGCCATCTGCGAGGTGCTGCACCGCGACCTGGGCGACGACAAGTACCGACCCGCGCCGCTGCTTCGTCAGTACGTCGCCGCAGGGCGACTCGGCCGCAAGAGCGGCAAGGGCGTGTACTCCTACTAGCCGCCGCTACACCGACGTGCCGGTCGGCTGGCCTCGCTCGCCGATTGGTCCAGGTGCCATCGGAATCGAGTCGCTGCCACTGCCGCGCGACAGCGCGATCAGGCCGGCCAACGCGCCACCGACCGCAAGCGAACCGCCCACGACGAGACGCGTGCGTGCGGTCGCGGACGCCGCCGTCTGCAGTTCGTGCATCGCAGCGCCGATCTGGCTCGACGCTTCCGATCCCGAGTTCATGGCGCGGGTGACGTCGTCGATCGAGCCGGAGCGCCCGAGCGAATCCACGCTGCCACGAAGGTTCTGCGTCGCGGCATGCAGCTCCGCGCTGAATGCCGGCTTGCGCGTGCCGCCGAGTGCCCGCGCGATGTCCGATCCCGCATCGTTGATGATGGAGCGGGCGGCGCTGCGCGTCAGCACGTCGTCGGACGACGCCAGGAACGAGCCGAGATCCGTGCCGTTTGTCGCGACACGACCAGCAAAGACGTTGTCGACGTGACCGCCCATCGCCGCGACCGGCTCGAGCGTCCTGAGTGCGCGCCCAGCTGCGCCGGACAGAATCATTGGAATTGCCATGTGGTGCTCCCCCTTGTGGGCGCGTCCCCCGACACGCCACCCTCATCCAGCTTGTCGGAACCGGCGGGGTCGCCGTTGCAGGCGTAGGATCGCTGGCATGGAAACCGCCACGTCCAGCCAGTTCGACCTGACCGACGAGCAGCGCGAGGTCCGCGCGATGGTGCGCGACTTCGCCGCCGAGCGCATCGCCCCGAACGCCGCCGAGTGGGATCGCGGGCACGTCTTCGAACGCTCGCTCTACGCCGAGCTCGCCGAGCTCGGGTTGATGGGCGTCTGCGTGCCCACCGAGTACGGCGGCGCCGGCATGGACTTCCTCAGCTACGTGCTCGCCGTCGAGGAGCTCTCGCGAGCCGACGCGGGCGTCGGCGTGACGATGGCCGTGCACACCTCGGCGTCGACGCTGCCGATCCTGCACTGGGGCACCGACGAGCAGAAGGCCGAATGGGTGCCCCCGCTCGCACGTGGCGAGCGCATCGGTGCATTCGCACTCACCGAATCCGGCAGCGGCAGCGACGCCGGCGCCATGCGCACGCGTGCCGCTGAACAGGCAGACGGGACGTTCCGCATCTCCGGCACCAAACAATGGATCACCAACGGTGGCCACGCCGGCTCGTTCGTGACGTTCGCGCGAACCGAGGACGGCACCGACGACGCACGCGGCGTGTCGTGCTTTCTCGTGCGCGGTGACGCGGCCGGCCTGTCCGTCGGTCGCGTGGAGGAGAAGCTCGGGCTCAACTCGTCCAATACCGTCGACATGGTGTACGACGACGTCCAGGTCGCACCGGCCGACCTGCTCGGTGACCGCGCCAAGGGTTTCCGGATCGCGATGCAGACTCTCGACGGTGGACGCATCACCATCGCCGCACAGGCGCTCGGCATCGCCCAGGCCGCATTCGACCTCGCGTCCACCTACGCCACCGAGCGCACCACGTTCGGCAAGCCGATCGGCGCGCACCAGGGCATCGCGTTCAAGCTCGCCGAGATGTCCACGGAGATCGAGGCCGCCCGCGCACTCACCTACCGGGCGGCCGCCCGCAAGATGGCCGGCGCGACGCATACCGTCGAGGGCGCACAGGCCAAGCTGTTCGCGTCGGGCGTCGCACGCCGCGTGACCGGCGAAGCGATCCAGGTCCTCGGCGGATACGGCTACTCCAGGGAGTTCCCCGCCGAGCGCTACTACCGCGACGCCAAGATCACCGAGATCTACGAAGGCACCAGCGAGATCCAGAAGCTCGTGATTGCCCGCAAGCTGCTCGGCCTCGACGTTCGCTGACGTCGTCACATCCCACGCAGGGATGCGGCCAAACGTCGGCCACGGCACGAATGCGTGCTTTTTCCGGCCACGGGGAATCATGAGGACGCCCGCCCCGACCGCCAGGAGGCCTGCGCGTGGCGATCTTCGACCGAATCCGACGAAGCAGAACGACGTCCACCGCTGACACAGTCAGCACGCACCCGATCCCGCCGCACCTGCTGCCGGAAGTGAACCAGCGCGTGACCGTCACGATGGGCGAACACGCGCCGGTCCCGAGCCGAGTCGAGGACCTCGGCGGCGGCGACGTGCAGCTTGCCTATCCCGCGCTGCCACTGGACGCGGGCGATCCCGTCGTCGTCACCTGGGAGCGCGACGACGCGTGGTACAGCATCGACACCCGCGTCGTCGCGATGGACGACCGCGCGGCGGTTCCCACCATCCGCGTCGCCGCTGCCGGCCGCCTGTCGCGCTTCGACGAGCGACGCACGGACTCGCGTGCCGCGGTCGAGCTGCCGATCGAGCTGCGCGTCGTGCGCGCTCGAGCGATCCGGCCCGGTCGCGAGCTGCACACCTACACGGTCGAGGTCAGCTCCAACGCCGTGCGCTTCGTCACGAGCGCACCGTTCGCGCCCGGTGACCTCATCGAAGCGAAGATCCAGCTCGGCGACCCCGGCCTCGAAGCCGCGAGCGCCCGCATCCGCATCATTCGCGTCGACGCCGTCACCGGCTCATGGCGCTCCACGTGCACCGCCGCATTCGACGAGATCCTCCGCTCCGATCGCGCACGCCTCGTCGCGCTCGCGGATGCCGCCCCGCGGGTGGAATCGCCATCCTCGGCTGCACCAACTGCAGACGGGGTCGGCGGCCGCGACGAACCCGAGTCGCTCGGCGACCTGCATGGCGTCGTCGACTGGCTGCGCCGGCGCCCCATCGAATAGCTCCACGGCTGCGCGTCCCGCGACTTCGGCTAGGCTCGACCCATGGAAGAAGACGCGGATCGATCTGGCTTCGAGGGACTCGGCCAGAAGCACTGGAAGAGCGACCGGGTCAAGGACCTCGAGCGCGAGGAACGACACGCACCGCGCCCTGGGTACGTGCAGGTCTACACCGGCGACGGAAAGGGCAAGACGACCGCGTCGCTCGGGCTCGTGTGCCGTGCCGCCGGCTACGGCCAACGCTCGTGCATCGTCTCGTTCCTGAAGGGTGACCCCAACTACGGCGAGCTGCGCTTCATCCGCGAGCACATGCCGATGGTCGACTACCACCTCGCAGGACGCATGAACTTCGTCGACCCCGATGATCCCGACCCGGCGGACGTCGCGATCGCAGCCGAGGGCATGCAGATCGCGCGCGACGCGATCACCTCGGGCGACTACCACGTGGTGGTGCTCGACGAGGTGAACGTCGCAGTCGGCCTCGGGCTCGTCGACGAAGACGACCTGCTCGCACTGCTCGACGATCGCCCGGAGCACGTCGAGGTCGTGTTCACCGGTCGCGACGCATCGCCGCGCATCGTCGAACGAGCCGACCTCGTCACCGAGATGCGCATGGTCAAGCACTTCTACGAAGCAGGCATCCCCGCGCGCCGCGGCATCGAGTTCTAGACGATGTGACTGCGGTGCCTACCGATCCGACGAGCGCCGAAACCGGCGAACGTTCGGAGGGTCGGGCACCGGTCGGTCATCGTCAGATCGCCCATCATCCGTCGACGTCCTGGCGGGATCTCCCGCCGGCACGTCGACGGATGATGATCCGGTCGACCCCGCTGGTGCGGTCACGCGTTCGCTCGCTCGCACCGGCCCGAGGTCGGTCACGACGCGATCGAGCGGCGCAGGGCGGCTCGCCAACGGATGCGTGAGGGCGGGCTCCTCGAACGTGTCGGACGTCATGCACAGCTCGCGCAGCGACTTCGCCTGCTGTCCGATCGCCTCGACCATCGCCTGGCGTCGCGACCGTTCGAGCTCGGGCATGTCCCGCAGCGTGTCCGCCATCCCGATGATGGTCTGCAGCGGCGTGGTGATGCGATGCTTCATGAGCTGCGTGTAGTGCCACGTCGCCCGCCGGTACTCGCGTTCGGCAGCATTCGCGTTCGCGATGTTGCGTGCGGCGACCGACAGCTGAGCGCTCGCGATCTCCAGCAGCGCGTCCGCGTCGGCCATGCGGCGCTCCGCGTCGGCGATCCGTTCCGCAGCCGTGGGCTCGCCGCCCTCGTTCGGTCCGTTTCGATCGTCGGGCGTCATCGCGTCCGCTCGATTCGTTCCAGTGCCAGATATGTGAACGTGCACGTTGCCAGCGTCACGCCTGCGATCAGGATGTCGATCATGTTCATGTCCCCGTTCCTCCCGTGTCCGCGCATGGCTTCGCCCCCAGGCGAGCCACGTGCGGCTGTGTTCCCCAGTGATGTCCCCGGCGTCAGATCCGGGCGTGGTCTGCAGCCCATCGCGCCAGCTCCGACCGACGCTGCAGGCCGGTCTTGTGGCGGATGCGCGTCAGGTGGTTCTGGACGGTTCGCGGCGAGATGTACAGCGTCCGTCCGATTTCCTTGTCGGTGTGTCCGAGCGCGACCAGGCGCAGGACCTCCTGCTCGCGGTCGGCGAGC
>JBBQUY010000106.1:0-8413 GCA_038212015.1 Gaiellales bacterium
CGTCACCGCAACGATCTTGTCGTCTTTCGATGCCAGATTGATCAAGGTGTCCGCAAACACAGCAGTATAAGACGGCGCATTGCTTTTCGATTTCTGCTGCTCGCCCGTCAACACGTCGAACTTGCTGCGCGCATGGCCCCGGTCGGCGGCCCCTTCGGCAGGGCCAAAGCCCTTGCCCTTTTTCGTGATCGCGTGGATCAGGATGGGACCGGTGGCGCGTTCCTTCACCGTGCGCAAGACAGCCAGCAACTGATCCATGTCGTGCCCATCGATGGGGCCGACGTAGGAGAATCCCAACTCTTCGAACAGCGTCCCGCCGACGGTCATATGCTTCAGCAGGTCCTTCGCACGCTTCGCCCCTTCACGGAACGGTGGCGGCAGGAACGATACGGCCCCCTTGGCGACGGCCTTCAAGTCCTGAAACGGACCCTCT
Organism: Gaiellales bacterium; assembly: GCA_038212015.1. Lineage (GTDB taxonomy): Bacteria > Actinomycetota > Thermoleophilia > Gaiellales > SKUG01 > JAGQUL01. The sequence goes on from JBBQUY010000106.1 coordinate 434, forward strand.
GCATAGAGCCGCGACAGGTAGGACGACATCGCGCCCACGGGCGCTGCAATCGACATCTCGTTGTCGTTCAGGATCACGATCAGCCGCTTGCCCAGATGGCCCGCGTTGTTCATCGCCTCATAAGCCATGCCGGCGGACAGCGCACCGTCGCCGATCACGGCAATCGCGTCACCCGGATCGCCGCCCAGATCGCGCGCGGTGGCAAACCCCAATGCCGCGGAAATCGAGGTGCTGGAATGGGCGGCGCCAAAGGGATCGAAGGGGCTTTCGCTGCGCTTGGTGAACCCCGACAGGCCGACCTTCATCCGCAGGGTGCGGATGCGGTCGCGGCGTCCCGTCAGGATCTTGTGCGGATAGCTTTGGTGCGACACGTCCCAGATGATCTTGTCACGCGGCGCGTCAAAGACGGCGTGCAGGGCGACCGTGATCTCGACCACGCCAAGCCCCGCACCCAGATGGCCACCGGTGCTGGCGACGGTCGCGATCGTCTCGGCCCGCAGTTCATCCGCCAGCCGCCGCAGTTGTCCATCCGACAGACCCTTCATGTCGGCGGGCAGATGCACCTTGTCGAGCGTCGGCGTGCTGGGGCGGTCGGTCATGGTCTGTCCTTACTTGTCACGCGCAATGACGAAACGGGCGGCGGCGCGCAGCGTTTCCGCGCGGTCACCATAGGGACTTAGGGCGTCGCAGGCCATGTCCACAAGATCGCCCGCGCGACGTTTCGCCCCCTCCAGCCCCAGCAGGGACACGAAGGTCGCCTTGCCCGCCGCCGCATCCTTGCCGACGGCCTTGCCGACGGCCTCGGCATCGCCAGTCTCGTCCAGAATGTCGTCCGCGATCTGAAACGCAAGGCCCAGCGCATCGCCATTGGCTTTCATCGGGGTCACATCGGCCTGCGCGATGCGCGGCCCGGCGCAGGCGGCCCAGGTGATCAACGCGCCGGTCTTGCCCGCCTGCAAGGCGGTGATCTGGTCCAGCGTCAGCGGCGGGCCGCGCTCGGCCGCTATGTCCAACGCCTGCCCCAGCACCATCCCCTGCGCCCCGGCCGCATGGGCCAGCGTCAGCGCAAGGTCGGCCCGCGCGGCATCCACCACACCGGACCCCACGGCACATACCATCTCGAACGCCAGCGCCTGTAGCGCGTCCCCGACCAGAATGGCGGTCGCCTCGTCCCACTTGCGATGCACCGTCGGCTGACCACGTCGCAGGTCGTCGTCATCCATCGCGGGCAGGTCGTCGTGCACGAGCGAATACGCGTGCACGAGTTCGAAGGATGCGGCGATCGGTGCGATCGCTGCGAGATCGCCATCGCACGCGTCGGCGGCAGCCAGGCAGAGCATCGGTCGGATGCGCTTGCCACCCGCCAGCAGTGAGTAGCGGATCGCCTCGCCGAGCGGTGCGACGCTGGACGTGGCGTCGTCGAAGGCGGCTTCGACGGTCGGCTCGACCAGGTCGCGCAGGCTGCCCAGGCGCGTCATGTCGGGAGCGTCAGTCGCCGGCATCGTGTGCTCGCGATGCAGCGCCGATCTGCTCGTCGAGCGTGCCGGCATCCTCGGCGAACTTCTCCGACGCCTCGACCTGCTCCTCACCGGTGCCGAGCGTGGCGATGCGATCGGCCTCCTCGCGCATCGAGCCGAGCGACTCGCGCAGGGTGTCGGTGGCGGGGTCGACAGCCTCAGGTTCCTCGGTCGTGGCCGGATCGCCAGCGGTGCCCGCTTCCTCGCTGGTCGCTGCGTCGTCGCCGAGCGGCTCTTCGCGTTCGACGTTCGGCTCGGGGGTCGCCTGAGCGTCTCCCGAGGGCGTGTGCGGCTCGTCGCCCGGAGCCTGCTCGTCGGGTGCTGCGTGCTCGTCGTGCTCGATCATTCCTCTTCGTCCCCCGCGTCATCTGCGTCCTGCGTTCCGTGCTCGCGCAGCCAGCCCGCGAGCACGCCGTTCACCAGCTTCGCCGCTTCCGGCGTCGCGTATCGCTTGGCCAGCTCGACCGCCTCGTCGATCGCGACGGGCGGCGGCACCTCGCCGGTGACGAGTTCCCACATCGCGATGCGCAGCACGGCGCGCTCGACGGCTCCAAGTCGGTCGACGGTCCAGTCGGTGAGGTTGGCCTGGATCGCCTCGTCGAGCTCGTGCTCGCGGGACGTGACGCCCCGCACGACAAGCGTCGCGTACTCGGGGATCTCGAAGCCGTGTTCTTCCTCGAAGGTGCCGATCGCGGCATCCACGTCGCCGCCGACCAGGTCGGTGCGGTACAGCAGCATCATCGCGCTGCGTCGCGCGCGATGTCGGCCGGGTTCGACGGCCTTCGTTCGCGGCTCGCGCACGCGGCGGACGAACTCCGCCTCGCTCGGATCAGGTGTGCGTGCCACTGTGGTTGCTCGTCTCGCTGTCGGGGCCGCGTGTCAGACGCGGCTGAGGTAGCGGCCACCCTCGCGGGTGTCCACCTTGAGGACGTCGCCCTCCGCCACGAACGCCGGCACCTGGATGACCGCGCCGTTCTCGAGCGTCGCGGGCTTCTGGACGTTGCCGACCGTGTCGCCGCGCACGGCGGGCTCGGTGCTGTCGACCTTGAGCTCGACCGTGGTGGGCAGCTCCACGCCGGACGGCTCACCGTCGACGTAGAAGAGCTGGACTTCCATGTTGTCCATGAGGAACTTTGCGGCGTCGTCGACGACCGCTTCCGGCAGTGCCATCTGGTCGAACGTCTCGGGGTCCATGAACACGTAGTCGCTGCCGTCGTGATAGAGGAACGTCGCGTTCTTCTGCTCGGTGCGGATGCGCGGGAACTTCTCGCCGGCGCGGAACGTCTTGTCGACGGTCGAGCCCGTCTTGATGTTCTTGAGCTTCGTGCGCATCACGGCGCCGCCCTTGCCGGGCTTGTGATGCTGGAACCAGACGATGCGCCAGACGGCTCCATCGATGCTGATGTGCATGCCGTTGCGGAACTGGTTGGTATCGACGACGTCGCTCATGTATTCCTCGGATCGTCAGGGCGAATTCGAAGTAAGGCTATCGCACTCGTCGGTCGGGCGGTCCTGCGATCAGGTGGACGGAGCCGGCTCGAACGATGCATCCGGGTCGAACGCGTCGACCTCGAGCCCCGGGATGAGGTCGAGCAACTGCGCCTCGACGTCCCGGTCGGCGAGGAGGGGGTCGTCGACGAACAGCGTTACGAAGAGCATGCGCCCGACGTCGGCGTTGTAGCTGATCGCGATGCGGACCCGTGTCGACGTACTGCCCTCGGTCCGCGTCCCGTACAGGAAGGCGCGACGCACGTCCGTCTCGCTGTCGACGAGCGGATCGTCGAAGTCGAAGGACGTGACCGGGGATGCGTCCTCGAGGCTTTCGGCGAGGAACACCATCTCTTCGACGAGCGCGTCGTCGGTGCGCGGGCCGCGCCCTGCGAACTCGGCGATGCCCACGGTGACCAGGTGCCCGTCGCGGTGGCGGAACGCGGCGTTGTCCGGCTCCGTGTGGTCGGAATCGATTGTCCAGCCCGCCGGCATCTCCACCGCGACGCCATCGACGCGCAGGTCGCGGACGTCGCGAAGTTCTTCGTCGACGTCGGCATCGGCATCGGCGGCGTTCGACGACGTGTCGGCGTTCGCGCGGGTCGGTTCGGCAGCGGAGCGTCCGTCGGCGTCGGGTCGCACAAGGAACGACGCGACGATCCCCGCCAGGATGAGCAGACCAACGATCGCGACGACCACGCGGAACTTCATCGACACCGGACCCTCATCCGAGGACGGATCGACCCGCTCGTCGACTGGGTGGTCCGGCTCGCCTCCGCGCTCGTCCGTCACGCCTGCACGAGGTCCTTGGTGTAGTGCGTCAGCACCTCGTGGCCGTCTTCGGTGACGACGACCAGGTCCGCGATGCGCACGCCTCCGACACCGGGAAGGTACACGCCCGGCTCGACCGTGACGATCATGCCGACTTCGAGCAGGTCCTCGGAGGTGCGGGCAAGGCGCGGTGCCTCGTGGATTTCCATGCCGACGCCGTGGCCGAGGCCGTGACCGAAGTGATCGCCGTGCCCGGCCGCGGTGATGATGTCGCGCGCGACGGCGTCCACGTCGCGGCCGTGGGCGCCCGCGCGCACGGCAGCAAGCGACTCGACCTGGGCGCGCAGCGTGAGGTCGTATGCGTTGCGCAGCTCCTCGGGCGGATTGCCGACCGCGAACGTGCGCGTGCAGTCGGAGCAGTAGCCGTCGACGACGGCGCCGATGTCGACGGTCACGAGCGTGTCGTCGGGGATCACGTCGGAGCCGGGCGTGTGGTGCGGCTGCGCGCCGTTCGTGCCACCGGCGACGATCGACTCGAAGCTGAGGCGGCTCGCGCCCGACTCGCGCAGAAAGCGCTCGATCGCCCAGGCAACGTCGCCCTCGGTGCGGCCCTTGAGCCCGAGCGAGGCAACGAGCTTGTAGGCACCTTCCAACATCTCGGCGGCTGCGCGGACCTTGGCGATCTCACCAGCATCCTTGATGACGCGCAGCTTGGCGACGACCCCGTCGGCGGCGCGCAGCGAGACGTCGTCGGGCAGCGCGTCGGTGAACTGCAGGAACGCGCGGTGCGACAGCGACGCGGGCGGGTAGGCGAGCGATCCGCCCGTGGCGAGCTGGCCGGCGACCTTGCCGAGGTCCGTCCACATCGACTGCTCGATGCGGGCGACCTCCAGGCCGAGGCGCTCGGCTTCGGTCACGTAGCGAAAGTCGGTGGCGACGACCGTCTGCGTCGGCGTCACCACGACCGCGGCGTTGGAGCTCTGCAGTCCCGTGAGCCACCGCACGTCGGCGGCGTCGAGCACGATGAGCCCGGCCCAGCCGTTCTGGGCGATCTGCTCGCGCACGCGCTGGAGGCGGCGCTGCGTGTCGACTGCTGAGGAATCGGAACGAAGTGACGTGGTCATGCGGGAATCGTACATGGTGAAACGACCGTAACCGTGCGTTCATGTCTCCTCGACATCTGTCCGAACACGCGCGCACATGCGGTAACCCACGCGAATTGGTCAACGAATCGGATAGTCCCTCAGATGTGCGGCCACTACGCCGATGGCATGAGCGATGCTTTCGGGGGGGACACATCGCGCGCACGTGGTCTGCATGAGCGCACGCCCACGTGCATACGCGAGGTCCCTGTTGCGGCCACTCGGGGTCGCGGCAGTGTCGGCGATCACGATCCTCATCGCTTCGCTGCTCCAGCCCGGCGCGGCATCGGCAACGAACTTCACCACGAACCAGAACGCCGCCCTCGTCCTCGGCTCGACGAATTTCACGTCCACCAACCGCGGGCCCAACATGTCGCATGGCTTCGATCGCCCGTACGGAGTGCAGCTCGATGCCTCCGGCCGCGTGCTCGTGGGCGACACCGGCAACAACCGCCTCAGCGTGTTCAACGCCCTCCCCGCTACCAACGGGGCCGTTCCGAACATCGTGCTGCGCAACCTGGGACTGGCCGACTATCGCGCGGCCTGTACTGCCACGCAGTCGCGTCACGTGTCGAGCGCCTGGAGCGGCGGCGGGCGCCTCGCGGTAGTGGAGACCGCGGAATCGTCGGTGTCCAACTGGAACAGTCGTGTAGTGCTCTACGACGCGATGCCATCGACCACCGGCGCCGCGGCCACGCGTGTGCTCGGCCAGCCGAACCTGACCACCTGCGGAAGTGGTGCGCCGAGTGCCACCACGATGAACCGACCCGCAGCAGTGTGGACGGACGGAACGAAGATCATCGTGTCCGATCGCGATCACAACCGCGTCCTCATCTGGAACTCGTGGCCGACGGTCGACAATGCCCCCGCGGACCTCGTGCTCGGCCAGGCTGACATGACGTCAGCCGTCGATGACGACGGCGTGCAGAGCGCCTCCACGCTGGAGTACCCGAACGGCATCTGGAGCGACGGCACACGGATCGTGGTGGCGGACACGTTCAACAACCGCACGCTCGTGTGGACGTCCTGGCCCACTGCGAATGGGCAGGCTGCCAACCTGGTGATCGGCCAGTCGGATTTCACGAGCAATTCGACCGGCTGCAGCGCCACGACCACCTGGGCACCGAAGGGCGTGGCATCGAACGGCACGAAGCTGGCGATCACCGACGGGGAATCACGCGTCCTGCTCTTCGACACGTTTCCAACAGCCGACGGCGCCGCAGCAAGTCGTGTGCTCGGGCAGGCCGACATGACGACGTGTGCCGGACGCAACGCAGGAGCCATCGCGATCGACGCCACGTCCCTGGCACTGCCCTACGGCGTCTCCACGGACGGCACTCGCCTGCTGGTTTCCGACCGTCTCAACCACCGTGTCCTGGCGTGGACGTCCTGGCCCACGAGCAACAACCAGCCCGCCAACCTCGTGCTGGGCCACTCCACCTTCTCAGCCGCCGGACCCAACGACGTTGCAATGACCCAGCTGTCCTACTTCTCGTATTACACGTCGACGTCCTCGCCGCTCAACGACGACCCGATGGAACCGACCAACTCCGGAACGTGGCCCGTGGCGACGCCCGGCGGCGACCTGTTCATCTCCACGTCGAAGGCCAGCAGGATGCTGCGTTGGACGAGCTGGCCCACTACCCACGACGAACCCGCAACGCAGTACTTCGGCCAGCACGCGCCCGACCATGCGTTCTGCAACGGCTCGAACGAGGTGGTAACGCCGGAGTCGCTGTGCTACGCCACGGGTGTGTGGAGCGACGGAACCAGGCTCGCCATCGCCGACAGTGCCAACCATCGCGTGAAGCTGTGGAACTCGATGCCGACGTCGAGCAACCAGCCCCCTGACGTGATCCTGGGGCAGGTCAACGGCACGACCCGCGTCTCGGGCACGACCGCCAGCACCCTGCGAGGACCGATGGGCGTGGCGTCCGACGGCACGATGCTCGTTGTGGCCGACAGCTTCAACAACCGTGCGCTCGTGTGGACCACGTGGCCCACCGCGAACGGCCAGGCCGCGAACTTCGCGCTCGGACAACCCGACATGGTCTCGTCCACTGCAAACAACGGAGGGCGCAGCGCCGCCACGTTCAATGACCCGGTCGGGGTGAGCATCGACGCCGGGCGCCTGGCGATCGCAGACCAGAACAACAACCGCATCCTCATCTGGGACACGCTCCCATCGGGGCAGTCCGATCCCGCGGACACCGTGTATGGCCAGTCATCGTTCACCGCGGCTGCATCCACCACGCTCGACTACCCGAAGGGAGTGGCACTGTCGGACAACTCGATGCTGTTCACCGGACGTTGCGATGCGCAGGTGATCGATCCGATCCCGTCGGGCATCGTCGCCAGCGGCGCCGTCCGGATCGGACAGGGCTGTGCCAGTACCTGGCCCAGCCAACCGAACGTGTGGGAACCGACCGGCATCACGGCACGCAACGGATCGGTCTGGATCGGCAATGACGGCAACGCGCGCGTCACACGCTTCGACGACGTCACCGTGCCGGTCATCACGCGCGGTCCGGCGCACTCGATCCGCGTCGGGTGCGCGCCGTCCTCGACGGTGTCCTGGACGACATCGGAGTCGACGACCACGGAGCTGCATTGGGGACCTGCCCCGTCCGCGACGGTGGCGGGCTACGCCAACCATGATGTCGATGGCGAATTCACCGGCCTGCTCCATCAGGTGTCGCTTGGCGCGGTAGGTGCAGGCACGTGGTACTACCGTGTCCGGGCCGTGGACGCGGCCGGCAACGAGGTGGTGACGCCTGAGCGCTCGTTCGTCGTGGACGGCTCCACGCCTCCACATGATGCGTTCGCCTCTTCGACCTCCCTCGCGGCAGGTGGCGGCTCTCGTACCGATTCCAACCTCGGCGCGTGCGTGGAAGCTGGCGAACCGGTGCACGCCGGGCAGCCAGGTGGCGCGTCCGTCTGGTACACGTGGACGGCGCCGTCCACGGGGCGTTGGGTGTTCGCCTCGATCGGCAGTACGCCCGACTCGTTACTGGAGATCTACACGGGATCCGCGGTCAATACGCTCACCCCGGTAGCGGCGA
>JBBQUY010000107.1:0-8232 GCA_038212015.1 Gaiellales bacterium
CGGCTCTTGACCGCGTGCGTGCCCTGGCGTCGCCACAGCAGCTCGTTGCGCACGACGTGCCAGACGAGGTGCTCGTTCCAGTCCGTGTTGAAGGCGTCAGCCTTCAGATCGACGGTGCCGGAAGCTCCAATCTTGGGTGCGTTCGTCGGCATTACTCGCTCACCACCACGACGAACCCGTTCTTGTGGCCGGGCACGCTGCCCTTGACGAGAAGCAGGTTCTTCTCCTCGTCGACCCTCACGACCTTGAGACCGAGCTGGGTGATGCTCTTGCCACCCATGCGACCCGGCATCTTCTGACCCTTGATCACGCGGCTCGGCCATGCGCTCGCGCCGATCGAGCCCGGCGCACGCTTGTTGTGCGAGCCATGGCTCATCGGTCCGCGACCGAAGTTGTGGCGCTTGATCGTGCCGGCGAAGCCCTTGCCCTGGCTGACGCCGCGGACCTTGATGGACTGACCGGGCTCGAAGTTGGCCACGGTGACCGTGTCGCCCGCGGCGACGTCGGTGAAGTCGCGGATCTCGGTGAGGCGGCGGTAACCACCCTCGACTCCCGCGGCCTTCAGGTGACCGAGCTCGGCCTTGGAAAGCTTGCGGTCGGCGACTTCCTCCCACGCGATCTGCGCGGCGGCGTAGCCGTCCTTCTCCTCGGTTCGCACTGCCACGACGGGGCAGGGCCCGGCGAGGAGCACGGTGACCGGGGTCACGCTGCCGTCTTCATTGAAGACGCGCGTCATCCCGATCTTCTTGGCGATGATGCCTGTAGCCATCTGGGGGTCTCCGGGGTTGCGGCGGTGGTACCTGGCTTGGGCAGCCAATGGTCCAGAGCGCCGTTCCTGTTTCGAGCTTGTCTAGAGCTTGATCTCGATGTCGATGCCGGCCGGCAGGTCGAGCCGCATGAGCGAGTCGACCGTCTTCGGCGTCGGCTTCTTGATGTCGATCAGCCGCTTGTGCGTGCGGATCTCGAAGTGCTCTCGAGAGTCCTTGTTCACGAACGGGGACCGGATGACGCAGTAGATGTTCCGCTCGGTCGGCAGCGGGACGGGCCCCACGACCTCGGCGCCCGTGCGGGTCGCCGTCTCGACGATCGAAGCTGCGCTTCGGTCGAGCTGCGTGTGCTCGTAGCCCTTGAGCCTGATGCGGATGTTCTGCTGCGCCATTCCGGTGTCCCTGTTCGTTCAGTACTGGTCAGGTAGCTGGTGGGCTACTTGATGATCTTCGTGACGACGCCGGCACCCACCGTGCGACCACCCTCACGGATGGCGAAGCGGAGGCCCTCATCCATGGCGATCGGCTGGATGAGCTCGACGTTCATCTTGACGTTGTCGCCAGGCATGACCATCGCGGTGCCCTCCGGCAGCGAGACGACGCCGGTGACGTCGGTCGTGCGGAAGTAGAACTGCGGGCGGTAGTTGTCCTGGAACGGCGTGTGACGGCCGCCTTCCTCCTTGGAGAGGACGTAGACCTCAGCCTCGAAGTGCGTGTGCGGGTTGATCGAGCCCGGCTTGGCCAGGACCTGACCGCGCTGGACTTCCTCGCGCTTCACGCCACGGAGCAGGGCGCCGACGTTGTCGCCAGCCTCGCCGCGGTCGAGCAGCTTGCGGAACATCTCAACACCCGTGCAGACCGTCTTGAGCGGCTTGTCGGTGATGCCGAGGATCTCGACCTCGTCGTTGACGTTGAGCACGCCACGCTCGATGCGGCCCGTGACGACGGTGCCACGACCGGTGATCGTGAACACGTCCTCGACCGGCATGAGGAAGTCGCGGTCGACGTCGCGGTCAGGCTGCGGGATGTAGGTGTCGACCTGGTTCATCAGCTCGACGACCTTGTCGCCCCACTCGCCCGACGGATCCTCGAGCGCCTTGAGCGCGGAGCCCTTGACGATCGGGATGTCGTCGCCCGGGAAGTCGTACGAGGAAAGCAGCTCGCGCACTTCCATCTCGACCAGTTCGATGAGCTCCTCGTCGTCGACCATGTCCTCCTTGTTGAGGAACACGACCAGGTACGGCACGCCGACCTGCTTGGCGAGCAGGATGTGCTCGCGCGTCTGCGGCATCGGACCGTCAGCGGCGGACACGACCAGGATCGCACCGTCCATCTGCGCGGCACCGGTGATCATGTTCTTGACGTAGTCGGCATGGCCCGGGCAGTCGACGTGCGCGTAGTGTCGCGCCTCGGTCTCGTACTCGATGTGCGCGGTGGCGATGGTGATGCCACGCTCGCGCTCTTCAGGAGCCTTGTCGATGTCTTCGAAGTTGGTCGCCACGCCACCGAAGCGCGTCGAGAGCACCTTCGAGATCGCAGCCGAAAGCGTCGTCTTGCCATGGTCGATGTGACCGATGGTGCCGATGTTGCAGTGCGGCTTGTTCCGCTCGAACTTTTCCTTAGCCATGGTGTCGTATTCCCTCTTGTGTCTCGAGACTGGGTTGGTGGTGTTACTGGTCTAGCAGGTGGTGCGCTGACCGAACTGGTCGTGTAGCAGTCGCTTCTGACTAGCCCTCGCCGCGTGCCTTCGCCACGACTTCCTCGGCGATGTTCTTGGGCACTTCCTCGTACCGCGAGAACTGCATCGAGTAGTTCGCGCGACCCTGGGAGAGTGAGCGCAGCGCCGTAGCATAGCCGAACAGCTCAGAGAGCGGGACGCCTGCTCGAACGATCTGCGCGTTACCGCGCTGCTCCTGACCCTCGATCCGGCCGCGGCGCGATGCCAGGTCGCCCATCACTTCGCCCATGTACTCCTCGGGCGTGGTGACCTCGACGTCCTGGATCGGCTCGAGCAGGACGGCGCCTGCGCGGGTGCACGCTTCCTTGAAACCGATCGACCCGGCGAACTCGAACGCCATCGTCGACGAGTCCGTCTCGTGGTACTTGCCGTCGGTGAGCTCGACGCGCACGTCGACCATCGGATAGCCGGCGAGCGTGCCGCTCTCCATCGCACCCTTGACGCCGTGCTCAATCGAGGCGAAGTACTCGCGCGGGATGGAGCCACCGGTGATCTTGTTCTCGAACTCGAAGCCCTTGCCCGGCTCGTTCGGCTCCACGTTGAGCGTCACGACGCCGTACTGGCCCGAACCACCCGTCTGGCGGATGAACTTGCCCTCGACCTTCTCGACGCGCTTGCGGATCGTCTCGCGGTAGGCGACCTGCGGCTTGCCGACGTTGGCGTCGACCTTGAACTCGCGCATCAGTCGGTCGACGATGATCTCGAGGTGCAGCTCGCCCATGCCGGCGATGATCGTCTGGCCCGTTTCCTCGTCCGTGTTGACGCGGAAGGTGGGGTCCTCCTCGGCGAGCTTCTGCAGCGCGATGCCGAGCTTGTCCTGGTCGGACTTGGTCTTCGGTTCGATCGCGACGCGGATGACCGGCTCCGGGAAGACCATCGTCTCCAGGAGGACCTGGTTGTCCTTGAGGCAGAGCGTGTCGCCGGTGCCGGTGATCTTGAGACCGACGGCCGCGCCGATCTCACCGGCAGCGATCGAGTCGCGCTCCTCACGGGTGTTGGCGTGCATCTGGAGGATGCGGCTGATGCGCTCCTGCTTGCCCTTGGTGACGTTGATCACCTGGGTGCCGGCGCTGATCTTGCCGGAGTAGACGCGGAAGAACGTGAGCTTGCCGACGTGCGGGTCGGTCGCGACCTTGAACGCAAGCGCCGAGAAGGGCTCGTCCTCGCTCGACTGGCGCTCGAGGGCGTCGCCCGTCTTGGGGTCGGTGCCCTTGATGGCGGGCACGTCGAGCGGCGACGGCATGTAGGCGACGACTGCGTCGAGCAGCGGCTGCACGCCCTTGTTCTTGAACGCCGAGCCACAGAGAACCGGGTTGAACAGGTTGCCGATGGTGCCCTTGCGGATGCCTTCCTGGAGCCGCTCGACCGGAATGTCGGCACCCTCGAGGTACAGCTCCATGAGCTCCTCGTCGTGGGAGCAGACTTCCTCGAGCAGCTTCTCGCGGTACTCGTCGGCCTGGTCCTTGAGCTCGGCCGGGATCTCGAGCTCCTCGAACGTGGAGCCGTCTTCCTGGTCGTACTTGATGGCGACCATCTTGACGAGGTCGATGATGCCGGCGAACAGGTCCTCGGCACCCCACGGCAGCTGGATCGCGACCGGGTTGGCGCCGAGGCGTTCGCGCATCGTGCGGATCGACATGTAGAAGTCGGCGCCCATGCGGTCCATCTTGTTGACGAACGCGATGCGCGGCACGCCGTAGCCGTCGGCCTGGCGCCAGACGGTCTCCGACTGCGGCTCGACGCCGGCGACCGAGTCGAACAGCGCGACCGCGCCGTCGAGAACGCGGAGCGAACGCTCGACCTCGACGGTGAAGTCGACGTGGCCCGGCGTGTCGATGATGTTGATGATGTGACCGTCCCACTGGGCGGTCGTGGCGGCAGACGTGATCGTGATGCCGCGCTCCTGCTCCTGGACCATCCAGTCCATGGTGGCGCCACCATCGTGGACTTCGCCCACCCGATGGATGCGGCCGGTGAAGTACAGGATGCGCTCGGTCGTCGTGGTCTTGCCCGCGTCGATGTGCGCCATGATGCCGATGTTTCGCGTCAGCGAAAGGCGGCTCTTCTTACCGGTCGTAGCAGTGCTCACGTGTCTCGTCCCACCGTGGTCGGATTGGTTCTTGGAAGGCTTGATTTTGCGTCCGAGCATGGAACAGCGACCCCCGACGGCGGACGTTGTGGTCTCGAAACCACCCGTATCGCGCCATGGAGGTCGCCGTGCGTCGGCGACTAGCTATGCAGGATGAACTCACGGTTCGAACCCCGCCCCGACCCGCATCCGAAGATGTTGGCCCGGTCGCACCGGGGATCCGGCCGTGATCTACCAGCGGTAATGCGCGAAGGCCTTGTTGGCCTGCGCCATGCGGTAGATGTCGTCCTTCTTCTTGTACGCGCCACCCTGCTGGGAGAGCGCGTCCATCAGTTCGTTGGCGAGCCGATCGGACATCGACTTCTCGCGGCGTGCCCGCGCAGAAGCGATCGTCCAGCGGAGCGCCAGGGTTCGTGCCCGGCGACCCGGGACTTCGATCGGAATCTGGTAGTTCGCACCACCGACACGGCGGCTTCGGACTTCCAGAACGGGCGTGACGGTCTTGATGGCCTGCTCGAGCACCTCGAGCGGGTTGCGACCGGAGCGCTCCTTGACGATGTCGAGGGCGCGGTACACGATGCGCTCGGCGACGGACTTCTTGCCGTCGAGCATGATCTTGTTGACCAGCTGCGTGACGAGGATCGATCCGTAGACCGGATCCTTCGGGAGGACGCGGGGCTTGATGTCTGCGCGACGTGGCATCAGTCGTTCGCCTTCTTGGCACCGTACTTGGAACGCGCCTGCTTGCGACCCTGCACGCCGGAGGCGTCGAGGGCGGCGCGGATGATCTTGTAGCGAACACCCGGGAGGTCCTTCACTCGACCACCGCGGATGAGCACGACGGAGTGCTCCTGCAGGTTGTGCGAGATACCGGGGATGTAGGCCGTGACCTCCATCGAGTTGGTCAAGCGAACACGCGCGACCTTTCGAAGGGCCGAGTTCGGCTTCTTCGGGGTCGTGGTGTACACGCGCGTGCAGACGCCACGCTTCTGCGGGGCGCCCTTGAGGGCCGGCGTCTTGTTGGACGACACGACCTTCTTGCGCGGCTTGCGAACCAACTGCTGAATAGTGGGCATTCGGGCCTTCACTCCTGAGGGCTTGCTCTGGGCTGTCGCGCGAACGCATGCGGGGACGGTGAGTCCTCGCGCTGAACGCAGCGACGGGGAAATGTAACACTCCGGAGGGGTCGGTGGCAAATGACAACCGTTCAGCGGCTGCGCGATACCGCCGGAAGATGTTCGGAATCGACGATCCTGCGTTCGCCGCCGATGTCAATCCACATCGATTCCGCCGTGCTCGGACGCACCACGGCGCTGAATGACTCGCGCACGCGCGCGCGAGTGGTTGGACCTGCTGCGACCAGATCGCAGCTGGTGCAACCAGTCATCGACTCCCCGGCATGTGGTTGGACCTGCTGCGACCAGATCGCAGTCAAACCAACCAGTCATCCGTCCCTAGGCATGTGGTTGGCCCCGCTGCGACCAGATCGAAGCCAGCGCGACCACCCAACCGCGTTCGGGCTCAGCGCAGCGCCGCGACCGCCACGTCGAACGCGAGCTCGAGCCGGTCGCCGACGATGTCGCCGTGGAACTCGGGTACCCACGTTCCGTCGAGCGTCGACAGCACGTCGCTGACGACGAGCAGTGACGCGACCTGCGCACCGCGTACCTGGCCGACTGCGAACAGCGCCGCTGCTTCCATCTCGACGACGGGAACCCCGTCGGCGACGTGGCGCTCCACTTCTTCCTTCGTCTCGCGATACGGCGCGTCGGTCGTCCATGCGCGCCCGGTGCGGTACGTCTCGCCGCGCTCGCGCAGCACGCCCTCGACCCGCTCGGTGAGTTCGGCGTCCGCGATCGCGGGCTCGTGCGAGGGCAGGTAGTGGTGCGACGTTCCTTCGTCGCGGATCGCGCCGGTGCACACGAGCAGGTCGCCGACCTCGAGCGTGGGGTCCATGCCGCCGGTGGTGCCCATCGACACGACGCGACGGCAGCCGAGCGCAATGAGGTCTTCCAACATCACCGCTGCCACCGGCGCGCCGATACCGAAGTCCGCGACGAGCGCGACGGTGCCGCGGGTGTCGTCGAGCAGGTGCGTGTCGCCGAAGAAGCCGGGAATCGTGCGGTGCGGGCGCGTGGCGAGCAGGCGCTGCGCGAGCCCGCGGTGGTAACAGATCACCGCAGCCGTGGGCGGCGGCACCTCGGCGTACACGCCGCTCTCCAGGCCGTGCGCGGCGAGCGCTTCGGGATTGACGATGCTCGGCCGGCCGTACTTGCCGGAATCAACGGGGACAGGCATGCGCGCATCCTACGGAGCGCCGCGCCGCAGCAACCGTTCGCGATACGATCCGCACCACGACGTCGACCAGGGAGGGTCAATCGTGGGGTTCTCGATTCCGGGCTGGGCACAGGATGTCGCCTCGGCCGCCGCGGTGAAGTTCAACGCCGTCATGTACCAGTCCGCTCCCGCTGGCGCGCCCGTGCCTCGCGCGAGCGACTCGTGGTCGTTCGCGGCGATCGGTGATTTCGGCGCAGGCACGCGCGCGCAGCTGGACGTCGCGAAGAACGTGCTCGCAGGTCAGCAGCAGATCGTCCTCACGCTGGGTGACACGGTCTATGACTCCGGCCTTGAATCCGAGTACGTCAAGCATTTCGATCCGCCGGAGCGCTTCGGTCGCATCCGCGCGAAGTACCCGGTGTATCCGACCGTCGGCAACCACGACGTGAAGGGCGGCGGCGTCGAGCCGTACCTGAAGCGCTTCCCGGAAGCCGGCGGGCAGCGCCGCTACGTGTTCGAGCGCGGCAACGTGCGCTTCTTCAGCCTCGACAGCACCGAGGCGATGACGCCCGGCAGCCCGCAGTGGCAATGGATGGAGAAGGAGCTCTCGCAGGCGTGGAGCGGCTGGAAGGTGGCGTACATGCACCATCCGCTGCGCAGCAACCACAAGGGCCGCGACCGCCCTGACGAGGCCGCTGCCATCGGCGCGCTCTTCGCGAAGCACGGTGTCGACCTGCTCCTGGTCGGCCACGATCACGGCTACGACCGCTCGAAGCCGATCAACGACTACGGGACGATCCAGATCACGGCCGGCAACGGCGGACGGATGCTCTATCCGTACGTCTCGAAGCAGCCTGAGTGGAGCGCGTATCGCGACACCCAGCACGGCCACGTCGACGTCGAGGTGCGCGACGATGCCCTGGTCGTGCGTCACATGAAGCGCGACGGCACCGCCGGTGACACGAGCGTCATCCAGAAGCGCCGCTGACATGTCGCGTGCCCTCGGGTGATCAGGCCCGGCGGCTCCACCTGTATCTGCGGTCATTGCAGCGCGCGATCCAGGTTCGTGTCACGATCGAACGATCCGCAACATCCGACCCGCCTTCACCCGATGAACAGGAAGGGGAAGGGGTGAGTCGCATGGGCGGAATCACGAACGCGATCGTGGATCAGGCTGGAGCCGGTCAGCCAGGGCGGCTTCGTGCTGCGCTGTTCATGACCAAGGGCCAGTCGCTCGGCGGTCGCAACAACGACCACGACTACATCCTCGGCGCGATGCGCGGCGCCGGGCTCGACGCCGAGCTCATCGACCTCGCCGACCTGCGTCAGGCCTCCGAGGGCGTCTGGTACCTGAAGACGGC